>NZ_CP166871.1:0-304767 GCF_041379045.1 Thalassotalea ponticola | reverse complement strand
GGATAATGGCCAGCCTGGCTATAAAGTATTGGCGGTATTTTTAGACGCTATTTCAAACCAATACGTATTACTCAATCTCGGTTGGGTTAAAGGCTCCGTTGATCGACGTTACCTACCCGATATAACCCTGCCTAAGGGTGAACATACACTAACTGCTCGTGTCCGTTTTATCAGTAATACCATCATGCTTAGTAGTGATAATTTTCAAGCCATTGATTGGCCGCTTCGCATCCAACAAATTAACAGCCAAGAGTTTTCACAATTAATTAACAAACCGCTATTGCCCTTTACCCTGATATTGGATAAAAAAGAATCTATTGGTTACAAAAAGAGCTGGCAACCCATTGTTATGCCCGCCGAAAAACACTTTGGCTACGCCGTACAATGGGGGGGATTAGCGCTCGCGTGGTTAACCTTAATGATCATCGCAAGCTACCGCGCATTTAAACGCCAACAAGACGGTTCAGTACCCTCTGTAGAGCAAAAATAACAACGAAAATAACAACAACAAAGGCATGTTATGACCGATGAAGTAAAAAAGAATCGACGCAGTTTAATATTATTATTACTGGTATTCGTAGTTCCTATTCTCCTTGCCAAACTCGCTTTGGATTATCAATGGTTTAACTATGGCGTCACCAATCAAGGCCGCTTGCTCGAACAAAAGCTCAAGTTAACCAATTTGGGCTTAAGCGAAGCACAGGGTAAACAATGGCTGATCATTTATGCGCTACCCGACAATTGCGATGAGCAATGTGAGTTGACCTTATCAACAATTGAAAATACCTACTTTGCTCTTGGTCGTGAAACCCCGCGAGTCACGCCGGTTGCGGTGAGTTTATCGCCGTTTAATGCAGAACAACTTACCAAAGTAAATAACAATCACTGGCAATTTGTGAGTGAGCTGACTGCTACCAGCAAGCCCAACCAATTAAGCAGTGAACAAATTTATATTGCAGACCCGCTTGGCAATGTGGTGTTAACTTACCCGCAGCCAACCGGTGATGATGCCGTACTTAGTTTGGGTAAAGCCATGCTAAGTGATTTAAAGAAGTTATTGAAATATTCGAGGATTGGTTAATGAAAAAAACACGTACTCTGGTTTTGCTGTCTGTTGTATTGGCCATCATTGTTATTACCTTAGGCGCTTATACTCGATTAACACACGCCGGCCTTGGTTGCCCTGATTGGCCTGGCTGCTATGGTCACTTGGACGTGCCAAAAACAGCACAAGAGATTGAGCGCGCTGAACAGGCCTTCCCCGAACGTCCGGTAGAAACCCAAAAAGCTTGGAATGAAATGATCCACCGCTATTTTGCTGGAACACTGGGACTGTTCATTGCCACTATTTTCATTATTGGCCTGCGGATGCGCAACCAAGGCATGCCCTTGTACCTACCACTCGCTTTGTTAGCAACGGTTACTTTTCAGGCCGCATTAGGCATGTGGACCGTCACTTTGAAGCTTATGCCAGTCATTGTCATGGCCCATTTGCTCGGCGGTTTCATTACGTTGTGTTTGCTGTATTTACTGTATTTGCGCTTAACCCCATATACCATTGAAAGCGGGAACAAAAATCTGCGCCAATATTCCATTTACGGGGTGATCGGCATTGTGATTTTAGCCTCGCAAATCGCCCTAGGGGGTTGGACATCGAGTAACTACGCGGCGCTGGCTTGTACCGAATTACCGATATGTCAAAGTGGTTGGCAACAACAATTAACATTTGAAAACTCATTTGACTTAGTGCCACCGAAAAGAGACACCTATGAGTTCGGCTTTTTAAACCACGCAGAGCGCGTCACTATTCACGCCATGCACCGCATTGGCGCGATTGTTACCAGTGTTTACTTAATCTGGTTAGCGCTGTTTATTTTATCGCGCACCAGCAGTCGTTTTTTCCAACGCAATGCATTAGCCGTGTTGGCGATTTTAGCGATTCAAGTCAGTTTAGGGGTGAGTAATATCGTATTTAATTTACCGCTACCTGTAGCCGTTGCTCACAACGTGGTGGCCGCCCTACTAATGCTTTCGTTAATCACTCTCACCTACAGTTTACGACGCCGAGTCAAGGAGTAATGTATGGCTAAATCTTATGCTTCTCAAACGCCAATGATCACCACCGGTGTCAGCTGGCGTGAATACTACGAAATTACCAAGCCCAAAGTTGTAGCGCTGCTGGTATTAACCGCGTTGGTGGGCATGAGCTTATCAGTGCCCGGCGCCATTCCGTGGCAAGTATTGATACCGGCGATGCTTGGCATTGGTTTGTTGTCGTCGGCTTCTGCGGCGATCAATCACATTGTTGACCAGCGCATTGATGCGGTAATGGCTCGCACCCACAACCGTCCGTTACCCAACGGCCGTATCAGCAACAGCAAAGCGATCGCGTTTGCCGCGAGCTTGGCGTTTACCGGTTTTGTGATGCTTTATGCTCTGGTCAATCCGTTAACTGCGTGGCTAACCCTGTCGGGTTTGGTTGGTTACTCGGTTATTTACACCATGTACTTGAAGCGCGCGACGCCACAAAACATTACTATTGGTGGGCTTGCCGGGGCGATTCCGCCACTGCTTGGCTGGACCGCCATGACCAATGAAATTCACCCTCATGCCTTGTTATTGGTGCTGATTGTGTTCACTTGGACACCGCCGCATTTTTGGGCGTTGGCCATTCATCGTCGAGACGATTACGCTAAGGTGAATATTCCAATGTTACCCGTTACTCACGGTATCGAATTTACCAAAACGCAAATTTTGCTTTATACCATTTTGTTGTTTGTGGTCTGTTTAATCCCCTACTTAGTGGGTATGAGTGGATGGATTTATTTACTCGGCGCTAGCGTACTTAATGCGATATTTTTTGCCTATGCGTGGAAATTAAAGTTTAATGCAGACAGCAAAACCGCGATGCAAACCTTTAGGTTTTCGATCATTCACCTAATGGTGCTATTTCTGGTGCTATTGGTTGACCATTACGCGATAAATTAACCGGTACTCACGTTTACCCTAAGACATGTATTATGAATAAACTTTTAACCTTGCTACTGGCTATCGTTGCTGTTGCTATCGGTGTCTTTGCCTATAAAAGCCAACAGCAACAAGCCGAGCCATCACACGCCTTGTTGTACAAGCAAACGCGCTCGCTGGCAGACTTTAGCCTAACCGATCACCAAGGCAACGTGTTTAACAATGAAAATTTGTATGGCAAATACAGCCTGTTCTTTTTCGGCTACACCTCGTGTCCAGATATTTGTCCGATGACCTTACAAGAGCTTAACTACATCTACCCTGAGCTGAAAAATATCACCAATGACAAAGTTCAGGTGGTTATGGTTAGCGCCGATCCAAAGCGCGATAGCGTCGAAAAACTCAATCAGTATATGCAGTATTTTAATGATGAGTTTATTGCGGTGCGCGCCGGCCATGATGTGTTATTCCCATTTTCTCGAAATATCGGTTTGATGTACGCCATTGCCGAAGACACCAATGAAGAGTTCTATTTGGTCAATCACAGCGCGTCAATTGTGATGACCAACCCCAAAGGGCAAATTCAGGCGATTTTTAAACCGGTGCAAGGCGAGCCTGGCACCGTACCGGCGATTGACTCTGATCGCATGCTCGCTGACTTTCGCATAATTCACAGTCAACTAAACTAACTCCCAGTTACTATTTTAGCTAACGAAATAATGCCATCAGCCTATTGGTTATCGAGCCACTAGGCTGATGTTATTAGCCCAATGATCACTAAAATCTCAGCTTTCATCACTTTCCCTGGTTAATGCCTCTACAACTTCTGTTTAATCCTTGCTAAAATTGCAGCGTTTTAAATTTCAACGAAGAGACTGACTAATGGGTAGAGCGTTCCAAAACCGTAAAGAGTCTATGGCGAAAACCGCCGGCATGAAGACCAAGGTTTATTCAAAATACGGTAAAGAAATCTATGTATGCGCTAAAAACGGTGGCCTAGACCCTGATGGCAACCTTGCATTGCGTCGCTTAATTGATAAAGCGAAAAAAGACCAAGTACCAACTCACGTCATTGACAAAGCCATTGACAAAGCAAGTGGCGCCGGTGGTGAAAACTACGAGCCAGCTCGTTACGAAGGTTTTGGTCCTGGCGGTTGTATGGTTATTGTTGACTGCTTAACCGACAACCCAAACCGCACCATCAAAGACGTGCGTTTTGCTTTTACTAAGACCGATTCAAAAATTGGTGCACAAGGTTCAGCGGCGTTCATGTTTGATCACGTTGCTCTGTTTTGCTTTGAAGGCGACGATGAAGAAGCCATTTTTGAAGCATTACTAATGGCTGATGTCGACGTAACCAACGTTGAAAAAGAAGACGGTATTATCACCGTTACCGCGCCGCAAACCGAGTACTTCAAAGTGAAAAACGCACTTATTGAAGAGCTTGGTGATATTAACTTCGAAGTGGATGAAATCACCTGGATCCCACAAGATTATAAAGAGATCACTGAAGAAGACGATATCAAAATGTTTGACAAGTTTATGGACATGTTAAACGACAGCGATGATGTACAAAACATCTACCACAATGCTGAAGTAAAGCGCTAATCGCATTAACATCAAAATAAGCGGCTAAGTACAATAACTTAGCCGCTTTTTTATTGTCCGTAGAAAAGCGTTATCGCTGGATTAATGAAGCGCGGTTACGCGAGTAATTCTTTGACGATCAGCTTTAATAAAAACGTTTCACGCTCAATCGACATACCTTTTTTGTCACTGTTGGCCATGGTATTTTCATTATGCGCAATGGCCTCGTGAATGTTAATCCACACTGGGCGCATACCATTAGCTATTTCGTGCTGTTCAAACGCAGGTGCTGTTAATTCAGCGTCGATATCACAGGTGTAGCAATACGACTCCATGTGCATAATATCGGCGTCGTCTTTGTACCAAGGGCGAAACTCTTCATAGCGACCAAACGGTTGAATATTTTGTACGTTTTGCGCGCCCGTTTCTTCTTTTAATTCGCGGATCAAGCCCTGCTGCAAATCTTCACCGTCATCAACCCCACCACCTGGCAAAGTGTAGTCATGATAGCGCTCGGTATACAACATCAGTATGTCTTGCTCACGCAAAATAATCGCCCGCGCGGCTTGGCGATGAAAGCGTTTGCCGCAGAAGTGTTGCAAACTCGGGTGTGTGGTTGTTCGTAGTAGTCGCATCGCGAGTCCGTATCAAGTGACAAGCCTAAAAAGGATGTCTGTTTATTAAAAAATGCTAAGCCTATGCGGCTTGCCAAGCGTTGGCTTTTAACCAACGTCTGTGTGAATCACGTCGTGGCTAGTTCTTGTACCAGCGGCCATCTTGATGCGGCACAAACCAGGGTTTCGAATACCAATAATATCTGCCCGGTTTACTGTTACTTGGCGCGGTACAATTAGCCCGATTGCGTCCCGCTTTAAACCCGCCGTCGACACTGACAATAAAGCTTCGTTCATCTTGCCATTGAATTTCAGCTTTGCCGTGACCGGCAACAAAACAATTGAGTTGTCGTTTATCAAAATCGGCGCTATTCAAGGTAACTTTAGTCTTCGCATCAACGGCGTGAGGGACCACGGTCTCGTCGCGTTGTGTTTGCCTGTCTAAATCAAATGGCAGCGACGCGAGCTTATCTTTTAACGTGGTTAATTGGTGATAAGGAACCGATGCCGGAAACCTTGGAATCGCTGTCAAATCAGTACTCAAACCCACCGCACCTGACTGTTGGGTAAACACCACAAAACCAAGTTGCTGCAATTTTTGCTGTGCTTGTAGCGAATATTCACCGTAGGGCAAGGCAAAGTAGCGCCAATTTTGGCCGGTTTTATCGGCAATAATTTGTTCGGCTTGTTCAAGTGCGGTTAATTGTTTATCAAGCCAGCCCGCTTGGCTGTAACCAGCGGGTGTCTTAATTAATGAGTCATGGGTTAAGCCGTGATTCGCAATGAGTACACCGTCATTGCTCATTTGCTGAATTTGCGACCAGGTGAGATATGCGCCAGGTTCTTCGGGCACTGTTGATGGATTAATAAACACCGTGTACGGAAAGCCATACTGTTTCAATAGCGGGTGACCATTTGCTAAGATATCGCTGTAACCATCGTCAAAGGTGATCACCACGGTTTTGTCGGCTAACGGTAGGCCTTGCTTTAGTCGCTCAATTACGCGGTTTAGCGCAACCACGTTATAGCCGTTGTCTTTAATAAACTGCAAGTGTTTGGCAAACTGCTGTGGCGTCACAGAAGTACTTTTAGGGGTGTGTTCAGATACGTGATGGTATACCAAAATCACTGCGGCGAAACTAGGCTTTAGCCCAAGCAACAACGTAACCAACAGTAAAATAACAAGCTTTTTCATATATCACAGCTTCATAATCGGATATCATCACATTTTACCACAGCGCCCAATAGTGAATAAAGGACAGACGCGAGTGAACGCCGAACAAAAAGAACGCAGCGCCCTATTTGCACTGGCGTTGCCGATGATCTTATCAAACATCACCATTCCCATTCTCGGCTTGGTTGATACCGCCGTCATAGGCCACTTAAACGAAGCCTATTATCTCGGTGCTACGGCCGTTGGCGCAATGATCATCACCTTTGTCAGTTGGTTCTGCGGTTTTTTGCGTATGTCGACTACCGGCCTAGCCGCTCAAGCCTTTGGCGGTAATGATCGAGAACATATAACGTTAGTGTTGAGTCGCGGTTTGTTGGTGGCATTTGCCATTGGTGCGCTGTTCGTTATATTGCAAGGTCCCTACATTAATACTGCCCTCACGTTAAGTGGTGCCAGCGAGCGAGTGTTGGAATTTGCCAAGCAGTATTGCCAAATTCGCATTTGGGGATTGCCCGCGGCATTAGCCAATTTAGTGTTAATTGGCTGGCTGTTGGGCATGCACAGAGCAAAATTGGCGATGTGGTTATTGATCATTACCAATAGCATTAACGTCGTCCTCGACTTGGTATTTGTGCTCTCGCTTCATTGGGGAGTTGCAGGTGTGGCTTGGGCCACCGTCATTGCCGAATACAGTTGTCTTACCCTTGGCTTAATTATGGCCGCACGCACGCTTAACATCAGTGTCGCTGACCTGTTAAAACCGATGCTACTGAGGCCAAAACGCTTTTTTGCCAAGCACACTCTTATGCCGTACCTGTCGCTGAATCGAGATATCGTGATTCGCACCCTGTGTTTAGAAATATGTTTTGTGTTTATCACCTTTATGGGGGCGAGACTTGGCGATACCGTCGTTGCCGCCAATGCCATTTTGCTCAACTTTTTATTGCTCATTTCATTTGGCCTCGATGGAATTGCCTATGGCGCTGAGGCACGTGTGGGACGTGCTAAAGGAGCAGGAAACAGCGGCGATATGCAACTGTCGATTCGCATAGCAACACGTTATAACTTAATGTTGGCGGCGGTGTATTCGCTATTGTTTTTGCTGTTCGGCGAAGCCCTTATTCGCCTATTAACCGACATTGACGACATCATCGACTATGCCACAGCCTTTTTACCGTGGATTGTTGCCCTGCCTATTATTGCCTGCTGGTGTTACCTATACGATGGAATCTATATTGGCCTAACCCAAGCCAAAGCGATGCGAAACACCATGCTTGTGTCCACGTTTTTGGTCTTCTTTCCAACGTGGTTTATATTAAAAGACTTTGGTAATCACGGCCTTTGGGCCGCGTTTTGTTGCTTTATGGCAAGTCGAGGAATCGCCTTGTATTGGCACTATCAGCGCCATTTCGCCAGCACCTCCACAACCAATTAACGGAATTACCTATGAATCTAACTCTCCTTTGTATTATTGTTGCCATGGGCATTGCGGTTGTGGTGTTAACCAAAGGCTTGCGCTATCCGCGTAATGTCGGCGTGTTGTTTATTACCGTGCCCATGTTGATGTGCATCAGCTCCACCATGACCTTTATCGGTGGCTTGTTGGCAAGTCGTATTGCCCCTGATCCCAAGCTCGCCACCTTACCACTGACGTTTATGATTATTGGTACCGCAATAGCTACCTTGTTTATTGCCAAACTAAATCAGGCCTTTTCGCGCAAAGGGGCAACCAATATTGGTTTTGTACTGGCGATTTGTGGTGCGTTAATTGCCAGTGTGGCTGCGCTTTTTGGCCAATTCTACCTATTATTATTGGCGGCCTTGCTTATGGGCAGTAGTCTTGCCTTTGCGCAACAGTTGCGCTTTGCCGCCATTGAAAGCGTAAGTGCTGAACAAGCACCTAATGTGCTGTCAGCACTGATGTTATCGGGGGTATTTGCGGCTATGTTAGGCCCTGAAGTGGCGTTTTTAGGTCGTAACTGGCTGGTATCTGAACACGGTTACGCAGGTTCATTTTTAGGTTTGAGCTTGGTTTTGTGCTTGGCGATGGTGATATTTCAATGGTTTCAGAATCCAATGGTGCATCACCCACACCTAGAAGAGCGACAGCCCAGAGCCCTATGGACCATAGTCAAACAACCCCTTTTCGTTATTGCTTTAATGTCTGGTGCGATTGGTTATGGCTTAATGAGTTTTATCATGACCGCCACACCGCTTAGCATGCACACCATGAATGGTCACTCCCTCGAAGATACCAAGTGGGTGATTCAAAGCCATGTGATCGCCATGTTTTTACCGTCAATCGTCACCGGTTGGTTGATCAAACGCTACAGCGTGCTGTGGGTATTAGTCGCCGGTGTCATTGCCTACTCATTGGTTGCGATAATTGCCTTAAGCGGTCAACACGTTATGCATTACTGGTGGGCATTGGTATTGTTGGGTATAGGTTGGAACTTCTTATTTATCAGTGGTACCGCCTTGTTACCGCAAAGCTACCAAAGCCATGAGCGCTTTAAAGTACAAGCGTGCAACGACTTTGTTATTTTCAGCACCCAAGCATTAGCATCGCTATTAGCGGGCTGGCTGCTGTTTCAAACTCACTGGAATATGGTGGTGCTCTTGATGGTGCCACTGATCATAGTAATGGCCTTGGTGATCATCTGTTACTATCGCATCTCAACGCGGCAAGCCATGGTCGCTAACCACTAACCACTAACCACTAACGAGTGGTAAACAACAGCGATAAAAAAAGCACCGTGAAGCTTGTAAAATCAAACCTCACGGTGCCCTTATACAGTGTAAGACGCTCGCGTAATTAGTAGTAAGAATGCTCGCCACGTTGGTGTTCTGTGACGTCTCGAACACCTGTGATTTCGTCACCCATAACCGCGATTAATTGTTTTTCAACACCGTCTTTAACGGTTAAATCAATTTGCGAACAACCGTTACAACCACCACCGAATTGGAGTACGGCAATACCGTCTTCAGTGATTTCAACTAATTGACAGTTGCCACCATGGCCGGCTAACTGAGGGTTTACTTCAGACTCGATAAAGTAGTTAACACGCTCGAACAGTGGTGCATCATCGCTTACTTTACGCAGTTTTGCGTTAGGCGCTTTTAGCGTTAGCTGTGAACCCATTTGATCGGTGGTAAAGTCAATCTCAGCATCTTCTAGGTACTTTTCACTGTCTTTGTCAACTAAGGCGGCAAAACCATTGTATTCGATGCGAATATCGTCGGCTTCAATGGCTTCAACCGGGCAATAGGACACGCCACACTCGGCTTGCGCCGTGCCTGGGTTAACCACAAACACGCGAATGCAGGTGCCTTCGGCTTGTGTTGCAAGTAATTTTACAAAATGCTGTTGAGCAGCATCAGAAATCTTAATCATAAATGTCTCGCTTAATGCTTATTTTGACAAATTTCAGGCGGTAATAAAGCCTGACTAATTAACTCAAGTATGGTGCCTATAATACGCCTGTTGGCGATAAATTTCCAAATAACTTTTTAATTTTCAATGGGTCGATTACTCGGTGTCGATAAAAAACTCACAACATTTGTCTACAAATTTGCTAATGTACTAATAATAATGATTTTTTTGGTTATTTAGGGAAGTTAAGTGAGATTATTACGGGTAGCGTTTTTACTGTTGGCAGTAACGACTTTTAAGCTTGTGGCCGCGCCATTAGACTACTATTTTGATCAACATACGCGTTTCAAACAAAATATTCCCACACCGCATGAAGTGATTGGCATTGAGGTTGGTGAGCGTCACCTGCGTCACGACCAGCTGATTCATTATTTTCAGGCTCTGGCCAAAGCCAGTAGCAATGTGCAATTAACCGACATCGGTACCACCTATCAGGGTCGCCGCCAAATTATCGCCACCGTATCCAGTGCCGATAACTTAGCTAATTTGGATCGCATTTTAGACAATCGTCATACCTCTTACCAACAGCGCAATAGCGATCCTGCTGTTATCTGGCTGGGTTACAGCATTCACGGCAATGAGATTTCTGGCTCACACGCGTCGCTGTTGCTGGCCTATCAATTAGCCGCATCGACCTCACCTGAGATCAGCCAATTGCTCAAAGACTTAATTATTGTTATCGAACCGAGCATGAACCCAGACGGCATGGATCGCTTTGCCAATTGGGTAAATACCAATCGCGGCGCTACGGTTAATGGCGATCCCAACCACCGAGAACACCATTTGCAGTGGCCTAATTCGCGCCTGAATCACTATATGTTTGATTTAAATCGCGATTGGTTGGCACTCAGTCAACGAGAAAGTCAAAATCGCCTGCGCTATTATCACCGCTACAAGCCCAATGTGTTGGCCGATTTTCACGAAATGGATCACAACAGCAGTTATTTTTTTCAGCCTGGCGTCCCCAGTCGCAACAATCCGCTCACCCCGTCTGAAAACATTGAGCTTACCGAGCTTCTGGCCACGTTTCACGCTCGCGAGTTAGACGCCAACAATCGTTTGTATTACAGCGAAGAAAGTTTTGATGACTTTTTTTATGGCAAAGGATCCACGTACCCAGATATCAATGGCGCCATTGGCATTTTATTCGAGCAAGCCAGTAGTCGCGGGTTTGTCCAAGATACCATCAACGGCCCGCTCACCTTTGCCTATGGCATCAAAAACCACTTACTCACCTCACTGTCGACCCTCAAAGGCGCGTGGCAGCACAAAAAGCGTTTACACCGCTATCGCCACCAATTTTACCAACAAATCGACGATTTAGTTGATGAGCAAGACTTTGCTGGCTACGTATTTACCTCGGCTGACGCCAAACGTTTACAGATGTTTTTACAACTATTAGAACAGCATCAAATAGACGCCTATGCGCTCAGTAAAGACTATCGCCACAAATCGGACATCTACTTGGCCGATAACAGTTATTTTGTGCCTTTACAGCAGCCTCAATATCGACTGGTCAAAACCTTATTCAGTCGGGTAACCGAGTTTGCCGACAGCACGTTTTACGATGTATCGGGTTGGACCATGCCATTGGCGTTTAACTTGCGTTACAACCAAGTCGACACAGATAGAGGCCTGTCGGTGTCAACCCTGCGTTGGCAATGGCAACAAAACGAACTGGCCAATCATCCGATTCACGCAGACAACAGTGATGTGGCGTTAACTCAGTCAGATGACTCAAGTGCTGCAATGCAACCTAGCACAGCCTATGCCTACGTATTTGATTGGCAGCGCTTTAACGCGCCGAAGTTGCTCAACCAATTACTGCAACACGGTATTAAGGCACGGGTTGCAACTAAGCCGTTTAACGCGTTTTTCGATGAACAGACAACTGCGTTTAACGCCGGTACGATTATTATCCCCAGCGCACTGCAAACCACACCGCAGTGGCAGCTGACATTGCAACAGTTTGCACAGCAAAGCGATATCACACTTACCCGTTTGCTAAGCGGTTATAACGACGGCATTGATGTGGGCAGTCCTTCGGTTATGCCGATTAAGCCGGTGAAAGTAATGATCATTGGTGGTTATGGTATCAGCGACAATGAAGTAGGCCATATGTTGTACTACCTCGATCAACAAATGACCATTGCCGCTAGCGTTATTGATGTATATCGCCTCGATACCATTAATTTTAATGACTACACCCATATCTTACTGGTCGATGGCGACTATAACGTAGTCGGTGAAAAAACAGCGAGTAAATTACGCCACTTTGTTGAACAAGGTGGGGTTGTTTACGGGCAGAAAGCCGGCGTAGCGTATTTAAGTGCCAACGGTTTGTTGCGCGCCAAGTTAGCATCGGCCACTGATGCACAGCGCGCCTTTAATGGGCAAGGGCTCGATTATCAACAACTGTCAGAATTTTACGCCAAACAGCGCATTGCCGGCAGTATTTTACATACCCAGCTTGATACGACTCACCCACTTGCCTTTGGCGTATCAAATGGCAATTTACCGATATTTAAAAATTCCAATGACATTATTAAATTGCCTAATGAACCATTTATCACTTTAGGTCGTTATCACGCCAAGCCTTTGTTAAGTGGCTATGTTGCGCAACCGCTGTTAAATCAGCTCAGTGATAATGCCGCCATCGTCGCCCATACATTAGGTCAAGGACGGGTTATTGCCAGCGACAGCAATTTGGTGTTTCGCGGCCACTGGCCTGCAACGGCAAAGATTATCGCCAACGCGCTGTTTTTTGCTCATGCGTTCGATACCACGCCACCTAATTAACGGTAACTGGGGTCTGTGTTGAACACCCCTTTTATCGGCGCCAGCGACAGGGCTATCACGCTCACTTTGCTAGCGCCTTGCTGTTTGAGCAAGCGGGCTATCGCATTAGCAGTGGTGCCGGTAGTGACCACATCGTCAACAATGGCAATGTGTTTGCCCTTCACCGCAATAGCGATCTGCTGTTTAGTGCCGTGTAAATAAAATACCTTTGCCAGCGCGCGACGGCGTTCAGCACCGGTTTTTCCCACTTGTTGGTCTAAAGACAACCGCTGTCGGCGCTTTATGAGTTGGTCATTAACCTCAATTTGCATGTATTTTGACAGCGCTTGGGCAAGCAATGACGATTGATTAAACTGACGCCAGCGCAAACGAGCAAACGCCAATGGCACCGGAACCAGCAGATCGGCGCCAAACTGCACCGTGTGCAGTTGCTGTTGTAACAAGTAAGCCAGTAAGGGCACCAGTTGCACTCGGCGTTGATATTTGAGCTCAGTAATCCATTTGCTCACTGGCGGCAGATGAGGCGATAACACCAATAACTGGTCAATATAGCGCGCGTTTAAGTGGCGTTGTATCACCGCGACGTTGAGTAAATTTGCGCTACACAGCGACAAATCAAAACCCGGTAAACTGCGTTGGCAGGTAGTGCACAACAAGGGGATAGCGTCACAAGACTGATGGCACAGATCACATGCTGATTGCTGACATAACCAGCTATTAAGATGGGCTTTACACCATGCGGTTATACGCGTTGCAAGGGGCGATATTTGCGCTAATAAGGTCATCCGTGAACCGTGATAAAAGTAGCGTTGTGCTACGTGTTAAATCAAGTACCAGCTAGACTATAGGTATAGACTAACGGACAACATAGAACAAGATGAGCGACACCTTACAATGTGAAACATTTGGCAGCGGTATGCCATTGGTATTTATCCACGGCTGGGGCCTGAACAGTGCTATTTTTAAACCGGTGGCGGATAAACTGGCCAGTCGATATCAAGTTACCTTGATAGACCTGCCCGGCTTTGGCGATAATCAACACATAGCACCAAGTGAATACTCACTTAGCGTGATAAGCAACTTAGTTGCCGACTGCATTACCCAGCCGAGCGTAATTTTAGGTTGGTCGTTAGGTGGTTTGGTGGCCACCGAGATCGCCCTGCATCACCGCAATCTAGTGACGGGTTTGGTGACCATTGCCTCGAGCCCGTACTTTGTCCAACAAGACAATTGGCCGGGTATAAAAGCTGAATTGTTAACCTCGTTTCATCGACAATTAGCAGCAGATAGTGACAAAACCATCAGCAACTTTTTAAAACTTCAAGCGATGGGTAGCGAGCATGTCGCAAGGGACATCAAAGAAATTAAGAGCTTGTTAGCATCGCGGCCAAAAGCCAATGAACGGGTGCTAGACGCGAGTTTATGTTTGTTAGAAACCGTTGATTTACGTTGTAAAATTGCTGATTTAACGGTACCTTTTTTACGGTTATATGGCCGCTTAGACTCACTCGTACCCAAGGGGATGATAGAGCAGATGGACAAACTCGTGCCCAATGCGGACCGATACGTGTTTCATCGCGCATCGCACGCGCCGTTTATTTCACACAAAGAAGAGTTTTACACTGTGTTGTCTGACTGGCTAAACGGTATCCAAGACGGTCAACGCTAGCAAATAACTCTCGCCAAACGAAGATAAGCGACACAGCGACATAATAAGAAAGCCATACAAAAACAATACAAAGACAATACAACAGCAAGAGAAAACGATAATAATCAACCAGGGAGCCTAACTATGTCACCACTTGCACAACCACTTACCTTGCCGTGTGGCGCGGTGATAAACAACCGTTTGGGCAAAAGCGCGATGACCGAGGGGCTTGCCGATCCCTTCGATCGACCCACACCTGAATTGAATAACTTGTACCGCACCTGGTCATTGGGTGGAACAGGTCTACACATTACCGGTAACGTGATGATCGACAAGCGCTATTTAGAACGCGCAGGCAACGTTGTTCTCGAAGACGACAGCGACTTGGATAAGTTTAAAGCATGGGCAAAAGCCGGTACTGAAAGCGGTAATCACTTGTGGATGCAAATATCACACCCCGGTAGACAGTGTCCGCGTTTGGTTAATATCGAACCAGTGTCGCCCTCTGCCGTACCGCTAAAAATACTGGGCTTATTTGCGCAACCCCGCGCGCTAACGCAACTGGAAATTGATGACATCATTCAACGCTACGCCAACAGTGCGGCCTTAGCGAAGCAGGCCGGCTTTACCGGCGTGCAAGTTCACTGCGCGCATGGCTATCTCATTAGCCAATTTTTATCACCTAAAACAAATCAGCGCCAAGATAAATGGGGTGGTAGTTTAGAAAACAGAGCCCGCTTTGCTCGCCATGTGGTACGCGCCGTTCGCCAAGCCGTGGGGCCGGATTTTCCCGTATCGGTTAAACTCAATTCGGCCGATTTTCAAAAAGGTGGCTTTACCTTAGATGACTGTGTGCAAGTAGCTAGCTGGCTCAGTGAAGACAGCGTTGATTTATTAGAAATATCTGGCGGTACCTACGAGCAGTTATCACTGATTGGCGTAGAAGCGACCGAGGTAAGAGAAAGTACACGTCGGCGTGAAGCCTATTTTATTGAGTACGCCGACGTCATCAAACAGCACACCAAGATCCCGTTGATGATCACCGGTGGCTTTCGCTCGCGGGTGGTGATGGAGCAAGCGGTGGCTAACGGGGAAGTCGATATGGTTGGTTTGGCCCGTCCTCTATGTACCATGCCCGATGTATCTGATAAATTATTAGCGCAAACAATTGATCAAGTAGACGATTATGAGCATACGCTAAAAATGGGAGAAGGGTTTTGGGGCAACAATAGCCCTTTGCAACTGATCAAAACCATTAACAGCGTTGGTCAAGTTAGCTTCTATTATCAGCAAATGATCAATATGGCACACAACCGCAAGGTGACCGCCCCATCTAACGTATTGGGGCTATTTATTAAACACTTATACAACGATACCGGTTTAAATATACAACGAAAAAAAGCACAAAAACACGCGCCTTAATCCGCATTCATCATACAGATAGGCGCGTTAGTCGGTACAAATAGAAAAGGGCTTTACATGGACAACCTAATGCAGCTGTTGCAACATTATCTCAGTTTTAGTGGCGATAATGTGTTTTTACAAGCAACCATTATTATTGCGTTATCACTGATTGTTGCGTGGGTAATCGATCGCATTGTCATATCATGGGTTAAGCGCATTGCCGAACGCACCGAGGGTACCCTAGACGATCAACTGGTTGAGCTACTGCACCAACCGCTGTTTTATTCGGTGGTGGTGTTTGGTATTTCAATCGCCTCGCGCATTGTTCAGTTACCCGACAATATCGGCAATGTAATCTTCCCAATTTTTTATACCCTGCTATTAGTCCTTTGGACCTTGTTTTTTATTCGTATAACTCGCATTAGCTTGCGACGAATGGCTGCAAATGACAAACATTTCAAGGTGCTGCACATGCAAACCTTGCCACTGTTTGAAAATTTGGCACTGATTGTCATTCTTATTTTATCGATATATTTCATTCTATCGTCGTGGAGTATCGATATGTCGGCGTGGCTCGCCTCAGCCGGTATCGTCGGTATTGCGGTGGGTTTTGCCGCCAAAGACACCCTAGCCAATTTGTTTTCCGGGGTGTTTATCATGGCCGATGCGCCTTATAAAATTAAAGATTACATTGTCTTGGAAACAGGCGAGCGCGGTGAGGTAACCAATATCGGTTTGCGCAGTACTCGTATTTTAACTCGCGATCACATTGAAATTACCGTGCCCAATTCAATGATGGGCAACACCAAAATTATTAACGAGTCAGCTGGGCCAAGCACCAAGTCACGTATTAGAGCGCAAGTAGGTTGTGCCTACGACAGTGATATCGACTTAGTGCAAGAAGTGTTGATGCAAGTTGCACAAGAAGAAAAAGAGCTGTGTCGATTTCCTCAACCGGTGGTGCGGTTTCGCGCCTTTGGCGGTTCAAGTCTAGATTTTGAATTAATGGGCTGGATTGACTTACCCGAAAACCGAGGTCGTATACTGCATCAAATCAACAATGCGATATTCAAAAAATTTGCCGAACACAACATTGAAATCCCATATGCTAAACGCGACTTATACATAAAAGAATTACCGAGTAACGTTGATTTATCAACGCTAACGGTTGATGCGGACAAATCGGCGGTAAGTGGTCAACGCGGCGGTACCATGTCGTGATTAACTGGCCCGCGATTATTAAACACGACGGCGAAGATGAACTGATTTACATCGCCAACCGCGAACAGTGGCTCAACGATGAAGAAATGTTGCTGTATTTTTTTACCGATGCAGACGTATTAATTGACAGCCTCGGCCAAGTGTTTAGCTTGCCCGAGGTGCAAAGCAACATTGACAGCGCTAATGTACTGGCGGTTGCAACCGTTGACCAAATAATGGAATTGGTACGCGCCCACGCGGCGCTATTGGCGCATTGCTGTGTCGCCAAAATTGGCGCCGACAACACCGAGCAAGCGATTGAGCTGGTGAAATCCATGAGTGAGGACACAAACTCGTAGTAAGTACCAACTTACACAGTATCCATTACTATTAAACAACAGCTGTTACTGATAAATACTGTCATACACAAGAATATGACATAGATAACAATAAGATAAACCGTACAAGGCGCTAATACACACACGCATCAAATACACACTATAGGCGTTGCTGGCAGCGCTGCTGTGCCGTTGAGCGAGGCTGTGTTCGCGCCCCAACCGATGCAACACATTATTAACAAACTGTCACAGCTTTGATGGGCAGAAGTTTATAAAATAGCGCTCGGTAAAGTGGCTGCGTATCGTAGCTAAACGTTTTAGGGGTATTCATGAGATTAATCGCCACACTGATGTTGATTTTCATCATCGGCTTATTATTTATGGCCAATACAGGCCAAGATAACGTGTTTTTTCAACTAAAGCGCGATTTACCGTTTGGCGATAAAATTGGTCATTTTATGCTGTTTGGCGGCTTGGCGATGCTGGCTAACTTTGCCGTGCGCTTTCGCCATGTGGCTGGTTTTACTTGGCTGCAATACGGCAGTGTAGCGGTGCTGGCGCTTTCAACATTGGAAGAATTTAGCCAAATCTTTATTACCACACGTACCTTTAGTTTGTACGATTTGGCCGCTAACTTTCTTGGCATCAGCTTATTCACAGTGCTGTCTATCGCCTTGGGCAAAGCCATTCCGCGCTACAATCAGCGCTTGTTGCAAGTAACCGAGCCGTAACAGCATAGACTTTGCTGGTTATCACACCTTGGCATTCATTTTTGTGCCGATAAAAAAAGCCGCATAAAGCGGCTTTCTTACATTGGCTACTGGGTCACAGCATACCGTATGAGTTCAATGCGTATTAGGCAATACCGTATTGCGCGCGATAGGCTTTAACCGCATCTAAGTGCTCAGCCATGTCGCTGTTTTCAGTTAGGTAGCTGATCACATCATTTAAGCTCACAATCGACACCACTTGGGTGTCAAAATCACGTTCAACTTCTTGAATCGCCGATAGCTCGCCTTGACCTTTTTCTTGACGGTCTAAAGCAATTAACACACCCGACAATTGTGCACCATTGGCCTTAATGATTTCCATTGACTCGCGAATTGCGGTACCTGCGGTGATCACATCATCAACCAACATTACTTTGCCTTCAAGCGCAGAGCCAACTAAGTTACCGCCTTCGCCATGGGTTTTGGCCTCTTTGCGGTTAAAGCAATATGGCACGTCAATGTTGTGCTGATCAGCTAGTGCCACAGCAGTGGTAGTAGCAATCGGAATGCCTTTATAAGCGGGACCAAATAGTAAATCGTAATCAATACCTGCATCGACCAAGGCTGCGGCGTAAAAGCGACCTAAACGCGCTAAATCTCGACCGGTATTAAACAAGCCGGCATTGAAGAAGTACGGGCTCGTGCGTCCTGACTTTAAGGTGAATTCGCCAAAACGTAAGACGTTTTTTTCAAGAGCAAACTGAATAAACTCGCGTTGATAATCTTTCATCGTTATCTCGGTAATTACTACTAATTTAAAGCCGCTTGTTGAGCGTCAAATAATTCATTGATACCAGCTTTTGCCAACAGCATCATTTCGTTCATTTCTTCAAACGTGAATGGCGCTTCTTCGGCAGTACCTTGAACTTCAATTAACTTGCCGGTGTCGGTCATAACCACGTTCATGTCAGTTTCGGCAGCGCTGTCTTCAGGGTAGTCGAGGTCGGCAACAGCCACACCGTCATAAATACCCACAGACACGGCGGCAATCATGTGCTTAAGCGGGTTGGTTTTAACCAAACCTTTGCTACGCATATGATTAAGCGCGTCGACTAGGGCAACGCAAGCACCTGTAATAGACGCGGTACGAGTACCGCCGTCGGCTTGAATCACGTCGCAGTCTACGGTGATAGTGTTTTCACCAAGGGCTGCTAAATCAACCGCGGCGCGCAGTGAACGCGCAATTAGGCGAGAAATTTCTTGAGTACGACCACTTTGTTTGCCTTGCGTGGCTTCGCGGCGCATACGGGTGTGCGTTGAGCGCGGTAACATACCGTATTCAGCAGTGATCCAGCCTTTGCCTTGGCCTTTCAAAAATCTCGGTACACCTTCTTCTACAGTCGCTGTACAGATCACTTTGGTGTCACCAAACTCGATTAACACTGAGCCTTCTGCATGCGCAGTAAATTGACGGGTAATAGTTACCGGGCGAATTTGCCCTGCACTTCTGCCACTTGGTCGCATAGTCTTTCCTAATGTTGAAATGATAATGGCGCGCATTATAAAACGTATCCACTAAGTTTAATAGAGCTACACGGGTTTGCTGTGCTATTTTGATCCTAGGTGCATCTTGTTGAAATTTAGTTAATACTAGTACGGTCGTATACATAACCTTGGGCAATTTACCAAAAATCCATTATGAATGTTTGCTGTAATCAAAACGCATTTAAATCATTGTTAAAACAACTTACTGGTGTGCTGTTGTGTATGCTGCTATGGAACAATACCAGCCTGGCTAGTGACAGCGCATCAAATAGCGACCTACCGTTGTATTCCACCGTATACGACGCCAAGCGCGATGCCTTTAGTGATGCTCGCGCCGCCATTAAACTCGCGGGTGAAAGCAATCGTAATGTGTTAATAGAAATTGGCGGTGATTGGTGTACTTGGTGTCACAAAATCGATGCCTTTTTAACAGCAAACCCCGACGTGTACCAAGCGTTGCACAACAACTTTGTGTTGTTAAAGGTTAACGTCAGTGATGAAAATGACAACGCCAAATTTATGGCCAGTTTTCCAAAAGTACTTGGCTATCCGCACATGTATGTGGCAACCACCGAAGGCAAAGTGATTTTGTCAAAAGACACGGCGGAGTTTTTAGATCAATCGGGCGTTGAGTATTCACGCCAAGCGTGGCTGAGTTTTATCGATACGTTTAAGGCGGCGAATAATCAAGCCAATTTGCGTCAATTTGAATTGAATAAACTCAACCAGCGCCACACAACAACCAACGATTAACCGATATTATAAAAGCAAGGTTTCTGTATGAACTCCTTTTTTGAGCAACACTATCAAACCCCTGCGGCGATAAAAAAGCGCATCTCACGGCGGGCATTTTTAAAGTCAGCGGCAATGACCGCCGCTGCTGCAGGTGCGGCTAGCGCCACCAGGCTAAGTTGGGCACAAGACCATGTATCGCACGTTGATTTTACCGCAGAGCCTTGGCGTACCTTAGATCAGGTGATGCAGCATTTATTGCCAAGTTCCGCATCAGGCCCTGGGGCAAAAGAATTTCACGCCATTAACTACCTGTATTTATTGCTGACTGAGCAACCCATAGACGATGCTGAAAAGCAGTTTGTAAAAAAGGGTGTGGGCTGGCTCAATGGATATACGAACAAGCACTTCAACTCCGAGTTTTATCAACTAAGCACCAGTGATAAACAACAAGCCCTAACGGCAATAAGTAAATCACGCGCGGGTGAAAACTGGCTAAGCACATTAATTACCTATATTTTTGAAGCCATGTTAGCGCCAAGCGCATACGGCGGAAACCCCAATGGCATTGGCTGGCAATGGCTACAACACAAGCCTGGTTTTCCCATGCCTACTAACGGCAAACGCTACTTTGAACTCGATGCCTACGGTCGCATCGACATCAAACAACAACCCGATGCAGACAAAGACAACAAGGCGCGCTAATGAAAAACAATTATGATGCAGTGATTGTCGGCAGTGGTGCAGGCGCTTCGCCGGTTGCTTACCAGCTGGCCAAACAAGGTAAACAGGTTTTGGTCTTAGAAAAAGGGCCGTGGCTTAACGAAGGTGACTTTTACAAAGACGAGTTAGCCTGCTGTCGCCGTACGACCTACTCACCTAAGCTTGAGGATGAACAGCACGTTATTGAAGAGGAATACCTTGACGACAACGGCAATAGCTACTGGCAAGGCGAAGCGACTAGCGAGTCGGGTTGGGACTTTTGGAACGGCAATATGGTGGGTGGCTCATCGAATTTAATGAGTGGCTATTTTCATCGCTTAAAACCCATGGACTTTCGCTTAAAATCAGAGTTTGGTGACATTCAAGGCGCCAACATTGCTGATTGGCCGATTAGCTACGATGAATTAGCGCCGTATTACGATATGGTCGACAACATTGTTGGTGTGTCGGGCAAAGTGGTACAGCACCCATATCTGGAACCACACAGCAGTGATTACCCTTTTCCGCCAACGGCCGAGCACCCAATATCGGCTTGGATAGACGATGCCGCCAAGAAGCTCGGCTATCACACTTTTCCAGTTCCACGCGCCATACTGTCGCGCCCAGCGATGGGTCGTCGAAGTTGTGAGTATTCAGGTTATTGTTCAAATTATGGCTGTGCCTCTGGTGCCAAAGGCAGTGGCCGTGCGGCTCTGTTAAATCACGCAGTAGCCACCGGTAACTGTACCATTCGCCCCCACAGTAAAGTGTTTAAATTAGAGTCTAATGAACAGGGGGAAGTCAGTGGCGTGTGGTACTACGACAAACACAATCGCCAACACAAAGTGACCGCCAACATTTATGTGGTAGCTTGCCAAGCCATTGAAACATCGAGGTTATTATTGGCATCTACAGGGCCTAAACACGCCAATGGCTTAGCCAATAATAACAACCAAGTGGGAAAAAATATGATCTTTTCTGCTGGCGGAACAGGCCGTGGAGATTTTGTCTTTAGTGACATCGGCAAAGAGCAAGAAGCACAGCTTCGCGTAGTCGGCCCGTTTATCAACCGCGCGTTACAAGACTGGTACAAAATCGATGACAAAACCTTTGGGGCACCGAGTAAAGGTGGCACCATTGATTTCTTATTTCATCAAAACCCGATATCTAAGGCTGGCGCCACCAAGTGGAACGACGACGGCGAGTTGGTTTGGGGTGAGCAACTTAAAACCAACTTACAAGAGGCGTTTAATTTTGGCAAAACCCTGCGTTTTGAAGTATTTAACGACTGGTTACCCACCGATAATTGTTTTGTTGAGCTTGACCCTGAGACCACCGACAAATGGGGCGACCCCGTTGCCAAAGTGCGCATTGGTGCTCATCCCCACGATATTAAGGTAGGAGAATATCTAAGCGCCAAAGCTGAATCGCTACTGCATGCCATGGGAGCAACCAATATCAGCTCTTCGGTCAGCAGCTACCCGCCGGCAAATTTACAAGCCGGTGGTTGTCGTTTTGGTGACGATCCTAAAACATCGGTACTTGATCGCAACTGTAAGGCGCATGATGTCGACAACTTATATATTACCGACGGTTCGTTTATGCCCACCGGAGGTAGCGTACCCTATACCTATACCATTTACGCCAATGCGTTTCGCGTGGCTGAGCACATTGCAAAACGGTTGAGCTAGTAACGGCGACTAAGCCAACTAGCGTTTGCCCAAATAGCGCGGGTGTAGCATAATCTTAGGTAGCAATTGGCACACATCAAATATCGTTAGGCGTGCCGATTGCCCTTTAGATTAACAACACAAGGGTAATATCATGATCCATTCAATGACGGCATTCGCGCGCCACGAAGTAAAAAGCGACTGGGGCAATGCCATTTGGGAAATTCGCTCGGTTAACCAACGCTTTTTAGAAACCTACTTTCGCCTACCTGAACAATTTCGCGGTTTAGAACCAGTGCTACGCGAGCGTTTTCGCAAACAACTGGCCCGCGGTAAAGTAGAGTGTAGCTTGCGCTTTAATGCCAACCCTGCGGCAAAAAGCAATTTAACCATTAACGAAAAATTGGCAGAACAGCTGATAAGTAGTGCCCAATGGAT
The DNA here is from genome assembly GCF_041379045.1 of Thalassotalea ponticola. Classification (NCBI taxonomy): domain Bacteria; kingdom Pseudomonadati; phylum Pseudomonadota; class Gammaproteobacteria; order Alteromonadales; family Colwelliaceae; genus Thalassotalea; species Thalassotalea ponticola. The sequence goes on along the minus strand of NZ_CP166871.1, from coordinate 281,806 downwards.
TAACGACAAAGCCGGCAACCAAGGCTTTAACCCAGTAGACATTATGCGCTGGCCAGGCGTAATGGAAGCCGAAGAAGCCGATATGGATGCCATTTCGGCCGAATTACTCAAAGGTTTTGACCAAGCACTTAACGATTTTATTGCCGCCCGCGCATCAGAAGGTGCCAACATGGCCACGCTTATTACCGACCGCCTACAAGCCATTGGTGAGCAAGCAACCAAAGTAAAAGCGCACATGCCTGAGATCATCAAATGGCAACGCGAGCGCATTCAAGAAAAATTCAACGATGCCGGCATCGATCCCGACTCAACGCGCCTAGAGCAAGAACTGGTGCTTATGGCACAAAAAATGGACGTAGATGAAGAAATCGACCGCCTGTTTAGCCACGTAAAAGAAACCCAAAAAATCCTTAAAAAAGGTGGTGCCCAAGGCCGCCGCTTAGATTTTATGATGCAAGAGTTCAACCGCGAAGCCAACACCCTAGGCTCAAAATCAATCAACACCGACATCACCGCAGCTGCAGTGGAATTGAAAGTGCTGATTGAGCAGATGAGAGAACAAATTCAAAATATCGAGTAGGAAATCATATGTTTTGACTGAGTCCCCAAAAGCCATATATGCTGTGGGACTCAGTGATACTTCGTTAGGTAAACGGAAAACTCTATAAAAGCGATTCAGATTTTAAGGGAGAGTTACATTGCACTTTTTAGTTGAATTCAAGAACTTTATTACCTAGAAAAATCGTTACACTATCTCAACCACCTCGAACAATTACAGTCCCCCCCTCCCCCTAACGGAAAAGTTTCGCAGAAATGTAACTCCTACTTTTTTTTTACTTTGATTATTGTAAAATCGCGCTGTATTTCTAATAAATTAATCGCGAAGGAAAACCATGATCGAATCGCTGTTGCTAACTATCGATCCCGAGCTGTTTACCAGCTTTGTAATTCTATTAATTGTCATTGTATTCTTTTTGTCGACATATTTGATTCGCCAAAATAAAGCTCACGAGTTTGTCCAATATACCCCCACTTTACTTACCACAGTTGGTATATTTGGCACATTTGTAGGTATAGTTATCGGCCTAATGGAGTTTGATCATACACAGATTGATCAGAGTATCAGCGCCTTGTTGGCGGGCCTCAAAACAGCGTTTATCACCAGCTTGGTAGGCATGCTATCTTCAATAGTGTTTAAGTCCCTTTTGACAACACCTGTATTAAAACCAAAACAAGGAATAGAACAAGTATCTGTGGCATCTCCTGAAGCAATCCTTGGAGCTATACAAACTCAAGTAAAAGAAACTGTCGCACTAAAAGAGGCACTTGTAGGCAATGAGGAGTCTACTTTATTCGGTCAACTTAAAATTATGCGAGGCGATGTCAATGACAATGCCAAACTACATAAGCAGCTTCTTGAGGAACAAAACGAAAAGTTGGTAAAGAATTTCAATGAGTTCTCTGAAAAGCTTTGGCTAAAATTGCAGGATTTTGCGGATACCCTATCGAAGTCGGCAACAGAAGAAATAATCGAAGCGTTGAAGCAGGTTATAGCTGATTTCAACAACAATTTGACTGAGCAATTCGGCGACAACTTTAAGCAGTTAAATGAAGCTGTCATAAAGCTTGTTGAATGGCAGGAAAACTATAAACAGCAATTAGAACAGATGAATGCACAATATGAACACGGCGTTCAATCTATCGCATCAACAGAAGCCTCTATCTCCAAGATAAGTCAGGAAGCCCAGGTAATTCCTGAAACAATGAATAACCTTAAAAATGTACTTGAGGTTAACCAACATCAAATATCAGAGTTAGATAACCACCTAGAAGCGTTTAAAGATATGCGTGATAGGGCAGTTGAAGCTGTTCCTGAAATACGTGCTCAGGTAGAAAGAACAGTAGCAGATATTAGCGGTGCAGTGAACGATGCCAGTAAGCATTACGAGAGACTTTTAACTGAATCAGACGAATTTATCAATAAACACATCAGCACATCGGAAGAGCTACTGACCAAATTTAAGTCTGAAACCGAATCTAACATCGAAGCTATTGGAACTAAGCTAATCGAAAGCTCTGAAAAAATGGGCAAGGAAATAGACTTAGCTGGCACCGAGTTTACTAATAACACAGCGCGTACTAATGAAAGCTTGCAGACCTCCTCGGACTATTTAGCTGAGCAATCTGCAAAGATTAAAGCCACCCTAGACGACACCATCACCGACCTTAATAACGCATTCAGGGATATGATTGCCAAACTAGTAGACGATGCAAAAGTACTAAATACAACGTTTAAAGAAGCCAATACCGACCTAATTTCTGATACACAAAAAGTCCGTGATTCATTTGTAAATTCAACTGAGAGCTTGCAACAACAGTTGCAATCAATGCTTGAAGAATCAGCTAAACAGCAAATCAGCCAAGCCCAACGTACTTTTGACTCAATGGAGCAATCAGTTAAACAGCAAATAGGCTTAACAGATGAAGCGGTAAAAGAGCAGCTAGGCTTGATTGATCAAAGCATGCAGGCTGAGATTCAGCGGGTCATGAATGAAATGGGTCGCTCACTTGGTAAGATCGCTGGCAAGTTTACTCAGGATTACCAACAGCTAACCAATGCCATGCACAAAATTGTTCGTGAGAAAGCAGAATTCTAATGAAAGCGATATTCGGTGAAAACAAGACTATATCTGAAAGCGGAGAGCATTGGCTTACCATTTCTGATTTAATGGCTGGACTTATGATGGTTTTTTTGTTTATTGCCATAGTCTTTATGCGCCATACGATGCAAGAAAGTCAGAAAATTAAAGATGTTGCCGTTGCCTATCAAGAAAACCAAGTCGCCATCTATGAAGCTTTATTACAAGAATTTGAAACAGATCTTCCTAAGTGGGGCGCAGAGATTGATAAGGAAACATTGTCATTCAACTTTAAGTCACCTGACGTGTTGTTCGACAATGGAAAGATCGATCTAAAACCTGAATTTCAACTAATCCTTAACGATTTTTTCCCTAGGTACCTAAACGTATTAAAACCCTACAGAGCCTCTATGGATGAAGTGCGTATTGAAGGGCACACGAGCAGTGCCTGGAATAGCACAAGCACCGATAGTGAAGCTTACTTCAACAATATGCGATTATCACAGGGCAGAACCAGATCTGTACTAGCATACCTATACGGCTTGGTGCCAAGTGAGACCAAATGGATAAAAGCAAACATCGCCGCTGTTGGCTTTTCATCGTCACGACTTGTAGTCGACGAATTTGGCAATGAGAATGCTGAAAAGTCTCGTAGAGTTTCTTTTAGAGCCATCACTAACGCGCATATCCAAATAAAGCGTATCCTGGAAACAAGTTAATGAGAATACATGTTGACTTGTCATTACTGCACAATGCGGTAGAGCAAATGGGAGCCAGCTCTGTAAATTTCGATGATTTGATCTTTGAGGAAGCTGGTGAGCTAAATGTTGGGATAACCATTTCAGGTGTGCTTGATAAAGATATCTCTCTATCTGAAATTACACATGAGAATGGCGTCCTTAATTATAAAGGTCACCAAGTGATGCTTTATATTCCAGATCAAGGCGATGACATCGATACGGTTTTAGTTGATGGAAGCCAAGGAAGACGAATACACATAGCCGAATGCTCTACTATAGATCTAATGCGAGATACAGGAAGATTCCCGCGATATGAGGTTACCAACAATACCGATGGGGACTATGCAGTCTACGGTACAAGTGAGCAGAGTGGCGAGCATTTAGAGGGCTCGGCCGATTTAAAAGTATGTAAAAACTGCTTAAGCAAGTTGAATTATCAAGGGTACGGTGGATTTAGTGGTTATCAAAAAAAAGAAATTTTTAATCGCTTTAACTTTGAGGAGTTTTTCAAAACTTATAGTTCATACTTTAGTAGTTTGCCGCCCAAGAAAAGTACAGCCGTAGATAAATATACACCAGACTGGCCGACTATTTCATCTAGGCTAAAAAGTGAAAACAATCATACCTGTGAGCAATGTGGAATCAACCTTTCTGACTATAAAAACCTTCTGCACGTTCATCATGTTGATGGAGTCAAATCAAACAACAGCATCAAAAATCTAAGGGTTGTCTGTGCCGATTGTCATAAAAAACAGCCAAATCATGAACACTTATATATAAAACCAGATGACGTAGTCACTATCAATAGACTTCGCAGAGAACAGCACAAGCTTGATACGGCCAATTATTCACAAGCTATTAGTTATGCTGATACCGCTTTAATGGGTCTGCTAATGAAATGTAAACAAACAAGTTTGCCGGCTCCCGAACTTGGATTAATTGCTCTGCATAATGAAGTTAACATACCACTTGATTTGTCTTGGCCAAGAAAAAAAGTTGCAGTAATAATTAATTCAGCAAATGCACCGGTTTTAAAAAGTAAAGGCTGGAATGTTTTCTCGGCGCAAGAAGCGTTAAACAACTTTTCTAAATTCCAGAAATATACTCGCTAGCCACCGGCGTTTTGCAATAACTATTAATTTGAAGAGGCAGCTACTAGGCCATACCTGAGACATTTTCGTTACCGCCACAAGGTCGTTTAGCGACCTATTGGTAACATTAGTGCAATCAACTAGGTAAAATTACATGTGATTAATTGGGCCAACGGTATGCTATTTTCCGCGAACATTCGAAAAACAACCGTAGACACAGAAAAGCAAAACCACCTAAGTGAAAGCTGAAAGCCTCATAAAACAATGCAACCTGGCAATTACAAAATATTCAGATCCAGAACATTGAATAGGAAATCATTTGTCTCACCTGTATCATAGCCCTTATATATCAAGGGCTTATGATGTGTCTCTTTTCTCATTTATCTCATTTATCTCATCAATTTCAAGCAAATTTGTACTCAAAGTTGTACTCAGTTTGTCTTCGTTTTGTCTTTGGCGCTTTCCTTTAAACCTTAGGAAAACTCTATGCTTAGCGACAAACTCATCAAGCAATGGATCAAAAAAAAGTGCATTATTAGCGGCAAGTCCGACGGTAACGGCTTACAATTCTCACTCGCCAAGTCCGGTAACGCCAGCTTCTATTTTCGTTATCAGTATCACGGGCAACCTCGAAAATTGTTTCTAGGGCGTTACCCTGAACTGTCGTTGAAGGATGCGAGAGAGCAGGCCAAACGCCACAAAACCCACCTTGCTCAAGATAAAGATCCCAAAGATATCTTACGACGTGAAGAGCGCCGGCATCGCTCGACGCTGAACAGCATCTTCGAGCACTACTACCAAACGACAATTGTTGACCGCTATAAATACCCTGAACGACTTCTTGCGTTATACCAAAACGACATCAAACGCGTATTGGGGCATAAGCTTATCAACGAAATTGACGGTTTCCATATCAGTGATCTCGTGCAAGCGATAAAGCGTGGCACCAGATGCAAGCCCCCTCGCCCATCAATTGCCAACGATGTGTTGTATTTGCTTAAAAACCTGTTTAAACACGCCGTCAAACTCGATTTAACCCGACACAACGTGGCCCTATCGTTTACCGCGAAAGACGCTGGCGGCCCCGAGCACCCCAAAGATACGCATTTAAATTTAGAGCAAATCAAGATGTTTTTTGCTACCGCTCGGAGTAATGCGCCATCATTTACTCGCACCAATTACCTAGCGTCCGCTCTTCTTTTTGTCACCTGCACACGCAAAATGGAACTGTTAGGCGCGCCGTGGGAGGAATTTGACTTGACCAATCAGATCTGGCATCTACCGGCAGAGCGCAATAAATCTCGACGCGCTGTTGATATCCCACTCTCAAACGAGGCTATCATATGGCTTAACGAGCTAAGAGTATTCGCTAATGGCAGTAACTGGGTGTTTCCAGCGAAAAAGAAAGGCGTTCTACCGCACCTTTACCCCGATACCTTGAATCATGCCTTTAAAAAGTTGCCTCTCTCTTTTTCTTTTTCACCTCACGATATTCGTCGCACCTCTCGTACTCTGCTTTCTGCAGAGATTAAAGTCTCCCCGCAAATTGCTGAGTTATGCCTCAATCATAAGCTACCTAAGTTGCAAGCCGTATACGACCGATACGCTTTTTTTGATGAAAGAGCCGAGGCTTTACAACGACTTAGTTCATTATTGGCGCCATTAATTTTTTGAGGAGCAAAATTAAGTAAAAATCAGTAAATATTTTAAGTTTGACCAATTAAAGAGCGTTTCTTTAAAGAAAATAATAGCCATAACCCAACTTGGTGGTATTCTAATTTAATAATAAATGCAGTCTTAGCGGCAGTAGCCCATCACCTATGACCAGAAAAGAACAACAAATATTAAAAGAGACAATAAAGCGAATCATTCGCAGTAATACATACTTGTGGTGGGAACTTAAGAGACAATGTTTTGAGTTCGGTAGTGCTGACTCTGTACCCCGCATTTGGGAGTATGAACAGCCTGTAAAAAAATTTCTTCACGCTCTATCTGCAAAAGAAAAAGCGTTGTTATACCTAGAAGCTTTAAAAAGAAGTAAAGATAAATTCAATGATATCAATCTGTTCATTGAGAGCACATATTTGTTGCCTATTCTGGAAGAGATAGGTAGGCGTGCAAACATAGCGGCTAATAAAACAGTATATTGGTAACCAAAAGATGTGTTAATAAATGAGCTATTCAACTAAGTAGGTTTACAGTTGGTAAAAATTTCTGAGTACGCAGAGAAGTTGAGGCAAACGGCATCGCCCATCCATAATGAACGGTGTATTGTATTTACTCAAAGACGTATTTTAGCAATAGCTAAACTAGATTTAATACGTCACAAGGTCTATCTCTCTTTCACTACCAAAGACGCCGGTAGCGAACAAAGTCTCGTTGCGCTGTTGATATCCCACTCTCCAACAAGGCTATCATATGGCTTAACGAGCTAAGAGTATTCGCTAATGGCAGTAGCTGGGTGTTTCCGGCGAAAAAGAAAGGCATTCTACCGCACCTTTACCCCGATACCTTGAATCATGCCTTTAAACAATTGCCTCTCTCTTTTTCTTTTTCACCTCACGATATTCGTCGCACATCTCGTACTCTGCTTTCTGCAGAGATTAAAGTCTCCCCCGAAAATTGCAGAACTTTGCCTCAATCATAAGCTACCTAAGTTGCAAGCCGTATACGACCGATACGCTTTTTTTATGAAATAGCCGAGGCTTTACAACGACTTAGTTCATTATCGGCTCCATTGATTTTTGGAGACTATGCGTCTCTCTAAAAACACCTGTTATTTAATTGACTACAAGTATTTTGCGTGCATATCTCCCTCAAAAGGCCATTCAAACTTAGCTAACAAAAAAGCAACTTATGCCTAACACTCTTTTTAGAGGACTCGCTGTATAAAAAGTTGATGTTGATACTTTAGAGAGAGTCTGTGCTTAATAAAAAATCGAATTTGCATAATTCCTGACAAAAGATCTGACTGGTAACATTTTGGCATCTACGAATCAGAGAGCAGGACGATGCCAAAAACCATTTCAGAACTAGACCTCACCAATTTTTTACATGAACCATCAAAGCAATCCCTATCGGATGGCTTTGGCCTCACGTTCATCAAAGGCACTGAAAGAGGATCTGCGACTGCGTACTTTCGCAAGCAGTGCCAGGGGCACCCCATTAAACTCAAACTTGGACAGTACCCGGCGATATCGTTAGCGACATTGGTTAGTCAGCGAGATGACATGAGCCAAAGTATTGCTCAGGGCATTACGCCGAAGGCAGCCCGAGATCGCGCGCTAACATTGCATACGCACAAAACGTTTCGTGACGTCGCACTATTATGTTTTGAACGGCGGGTCAAACCACACCATAAGCGCCCTCAAAATGTCTTAAGCATTTTAGAAAACCATATTCTTCCCAAAATTGGCCACTTGCCGATAGAGCACATAGGCGTCTATCACGTTGATGACATCATGGCTCACGTCAAGGGCGAATCGTACGATGATAAAGTATTGAGAGAAATCAAACGTCCAATAAAGTTCGCAATGCAATATGGCTTTCCTGTCAGTGGCGTTGCGATCATAACATTGACGTCAAAAGATTATGTACTCACGCAAAAACGTGGTGGCCGAGTCATTGGCACTGATGAAATCAAGCCCTTTTTAACCGATATCATTAACGCGAACCAAGGACGTGAGAACGTACTTATCTTATATGTTCTGATCACACTCCTAATTCGCAAGAACGAACTAATTTGGGCAAAAAAAGCTGAGTTTGATTTTAAAAATCAACTTTGGCACTTGCCTGCTAAGCGGACGTATCAAGGTAAAACAGTATTCACGAGTAAAACAGGGGTTTCTATCGCCATACCGCTACCAGATGTCGTGGTATCTTGGCTGGAAGAGTTGTTTTCAATGCACCCGAATTCAGAATTTGTTATACCCGCTCGAAAAAAATCAGCGTCGCCAGTGGTATCGGAATCAACATTTAACAAAGCGTTTGCCCCGATATTTTCTAAATATCATACCAACATGCACGGTACAAGGCACACAGGAAGCATGCTCATGCAATATCTCGGTATATCTGAGTATGTTCGAGAGTTATGCCTCAATCACCGGCACGGTGGCGACTATTCCCACTACCTTCAATTAGAACCAAGAAAAATCGCCCATGAAAAATTGGCAAAATATATCGCTGACATAATCAATAAAATATTACTTGAAAAAACAAAGGAGTCCTTATGACTGTATTTTCTGATAGATATATCTCTGTTAAAGAACTTATTGAATTAACCTCTTTATCACGCGCAACGATTTATCGGCGCCGCAAAGAATCTGACTTCCCCAAAGCCTATCAATTGGGTCCAAAGAGAATTGGATGGCGACTGTCTGAAGTAGAAGAATGGCGTGCAAGTTTAGACATAGCGTAATAGATTAGTCCCTCCGAAATAAAGCTCACCATACATCAAGGTGGGCTTTTTCACTTCTACCAGAATGCCACTCCTGCGATAACTCGCAGAGCTCATTTCACGTCTGTGTATATGGTGTACAAGCTCGAGAAAACCCTGCAAGTTCTCGCAGGACTTTAGGCCCGTCATTTTTGTAGTAAGAATTCTTTTCTGCGAGTTCTCGCAGACGTTTATGCCAACATCGAGTTAGCGCCATTGCAGGATAACTTGTTTTCTGCGAGGAATAATATGCAGGCTTGAAGGCATTGTAGTTGCACAGATAAATAAGTGCAAAAGGTACACACTTGAATGAAGCAACGTTCTCACGTAAAAAAGTCAGCGAAAGGAGTCAGGTATACAAACTGATTGTCACAAGTTCAGCCGAGATGTGGGTATATAAGAACAGCCGCGGCCCCACTGCTAGGAAAGGTTTGAATTTGTCAATTAGCGCTGATACCGGTTCACCGGGTCGACCCAATATGCAATCATTAATTATTATTTGGGAGGGTTATTTTGGGGATGCCGCTACCTCGCGTACTTTATGCGGGCTAGCGACCACCCTGAATATGTAAATGATAATAGCAGAAAGTCCACTCTGATGAAGGTCATCATGAGTGCCTTTGTCTTACCCTCAAGACTCTCTAAGACATCGTTGACACTTCTATTAAATCTCCGTTTTAGCATAATGCACTCTGCCCTATATCGCTATCGACTGCCTAATGATGAATATCGACGATCACATACGCTAGCGCAGAGATGGTTTTCTTTGTTTACTTGAAATACCGACAGAAATCAAAACGCCCACGATTTAGAGGTCATTTTACAAAGTAACACACAGTTGAATACGTTAGGTTGGTCTTATCTTTGAATTAGGGGACCAACTATGCGTAAAGCAACTAAACTCGAACGCCTATTAATCGGCATGTTACTGATAAAAGGCTTTTTAAAAATAGAAGATCTAATGATTTTGGGTATCAGCAAGCGACAAGCTGATGCGTGGAAAAAAAAGTTTTGGAGAGGCAAATTTCCGTTCAACAGGTGATTGAAAGCAACCAAGATACCGATGTAGAGATCGCTATTAACATCTTAATAGCGTTGTGTTTAAACGATGAAGATAAGCAATAAGTCACTAGTAAAAACCAGACCATTGAGTTTCTAGACGGATTCAATTTTTAAGTTATTGTGATGATATCTCTCATTTTAAAATCAACCTTTATAAGGAACTATTAACATTGAAAACGAACACTTATCTGCTACTTAAGGATTCAGCAACGTTTACTAACCTTGCTCATACACTGAAAATTAACGGCGATGAGCTCACTCACTTTGCTCAAGCCTTTTTTGAGCCTTCCCATCAAGTTCCATCAACAAGTCAAAGAGATGAACTCAAAAAAGCAATTACAGAGGTGAAATCACTTAAGGCTCAAATTGATGATTTTCTGGAAGACGCATATCAAGGCTTTCAGGGAGACTGTATAATCAAAGATCTCCGAAGACAAACACGAATCCGCTTTGGTCAAGACTTAATAGATAAATTTTGCCTCCAAGGCCATATCAAAAGCGTTCGTCAACGCGTAAATGAGCTAATCAACACATTATATCGGCTATTGGAACAAAAATAACTCTAGTCGTTTTTTCGAAAATTCATTGAGAGATACATATTATAAAATAGGGTGTCGATTGGTTCCCCATTTTATAGTATGCTAAGTCGCACCAAGACATGGCGACAATAGAACACTTTGATCATAACTTTTTTGTCGCTTGCTTTCGTAAGCCTGTAAATATTGATTCTGCTACATAAGCGGGAAAGTGATCAGCAATTTTTGCTTCCACCTGAGTAATTGCGTTTTCAACATTTTCGATAAAGTATTCGTAATGCTGTGTCACTTTATCTACCGGATATTTGACATGTTGAGCCGTAGATAAAAAATGACGAGGCTGAATCTTGCTCCACCGCCATTGAGTATTCTTGCCCTTTAACGACATGGCCATTTTTATTTTTTGAGCTTGCAGTCCCTTTTTAGACAGTACAGGGTATGCTGAGATGATGTCGTACAGCGGCGTCATACAATAGTTGTTGTCAGATTGAAGGAATACGCTAAAGTTCTTCCCATGCCCATCAATAGCAGCAATCAACCAAAAGAATATCTGTGTCTTAAAAAAAGTTTCTCTATCGTCAATGTTTGAAGATGCTGATAGCAAACTTAAACAGTCCGAAATACTTGGACCACCATCTGATTGGTATTTCTGAGCTGATGAGATGCCCATTGCTTGACAGAAGTCTTCTTGTGGCAATCGCATTAGCCATGAACCATCCAAGGCATATTTACGGTCAAAGCGTTCAACACTTAATACTTTTTGCTCACCAAAGTACAACACCTCTGAATTAGCCACATCAAAACCAAAAGCTCTGGCAAGTTCTAGGCAAATAAATTCATTCTCACAGCTATCGGTTAAATCGATTCCAACCTGTGGCAGCTCGCCCATCGGTAACTTTATGATGTGGCTTGTCGGGGTTGTCCCTATTGGCTTGGCCCATTGATTTGCTATTTTCAGTAGTGCCGTTTTTTCTTGCGCTCCGGCAATTGAAATCCTAAAGTCTTCATCATCGACTTCCATGCCCAGTGGGCTATATTTATAGCCCTGTAATAGCTTTTCAATATCATGCTCAGATATCGACTTATACTCTATATGTCTGACATCCCTAGGCTCTTCAGACGATAGTTGAATAGCCCCAACACAATCACTACCAACAGCGGCTAAAAGATCAAACGCATGCCCAGAGCCGACTTTAAATCGCGCTTGTATTTTATTTCGAATATCCGAGTTATCAGGAAGTAAGTTATCAAAGAAGTTATATACCACATCACCTGAGTAGATTTTTTGCGTGATTGGTAACGACAAAGAAATCGGTCGGGCGCCAGGACGATTTATCCATGCATCAGTATACGAAAAGTGCATACCTCCGCTTTTATCTTTTTCCAAGGTACCGACATGGATACCATTCAAACTGACAAACAGCTCCATTTTACCACTCCTGATCCCAACTGGAATTTTGTGCTCCGTCACCGGTGTTTTCTTGTTTAGGCTTGAGCTCGACAGATAACCCCAACTCATTAGCTACCTTGAATAAGGTATCAATTCTTGATGTGCCAGCCGAGTTTTCAATAGCTGAAATTGTTTTCTGCTTTAGGCCAACATGTTGTGCCACATCAGTTTGTGTACGTTGCAACTTTTTACGTTGCATCTTTATATAGTCAGCTAACTCTTTTGAATTATTCAACTTCATAACAACCACCAGATCACTTTATACCCCAAAGGGTTTATTTATACATATATACCTTTAAGGGTATATATGTCAATGGTTGAACTTTATACCTTTAACGGTATAAAGCATTAAATATACCCCAGGAGGTATATCAATTAATCGATGTTGAATTTAGCTTGCTTATGAATTCAGATGCTACTGAGAGGCCAACACCGTTTATGAAGCCAACTGCCCCAAATAGTGTACTTTAATACATGACGGCGCTATCAGTTACAAAGGCGCTATATTTAAGAAATGCTCCGTGTAAGCTTTGAATAGACCAACAGTAACGACTTTTACCGACTGAAAAAGCTATGAGAGAGATCTCAGAAGACTCAAAGTACATATTATCACTTAGCTGTCATACTCTTGAATTTCAGTATCTAATAACAAACCTTTTTTGATACAGTAATGAATAAATGCGGCACCTTCTTGAGTATAGTACTCATGGCACTCTCCTCCTGATGATGAAAAACTTGGTTTCCCAAAATTATTTCCATGGATATTTACGGCTTCATTCATCATCTGACGTGCGATACCCTGTCTTTGGTAGTTAGCCTCCACATTCATGTAATACAAAATTGTACCTTCATCGCGTTCATCAAATTCAATACGGCCGATTTCTATATCGTTATGGTAAGCAATCACGTTGAGACCGTCATTAGTGACCATTATCAAATTATTTTTCTTATCATGAAATTCCATAGGATGATTATACCTTTCGTCTATTCAACCGGTTTTTTAGTAACTTCCTAGCGGAGTCGTCCTTACTCTATCTAATCTCAAGTTTACTTAACTGAATACTTTCAATATTTCTCCTGATTATTTACCACAACTCTTCGCTTTCTTCAGATATCAGTTCAAAAAGATCAATTTCAAGTGTGCCATGTTCAGGATTTCCTGTGGCTTTCATTACTGCCTTTACTGGCATTATTGATTCACCATCTCTTGGAATGACAAGAATATGGAACTGGTGAGCCATCGAATTAATGAAGCTATTAATATTCATTTCTAACGTTGTTCCACACACAAAAAGAATATCCCACAGCCTGGTCTCTTGCTCTTGGTATTCTTGGGCATTCGTGTCTTCATCATTCCATCGAACGCAAATATCCCATAATTTGGGTGATATCAATACAGGCGCTTTTAATGTACTGAAGCCATAGCCAACCTCTGCTGCAGTTTTAGTTACATCTACGTACTTTTCCATCAATATATTCCTGAGTTAGTAATATCATTAAGCCTAAATTATACACAACAATAAATAAATCAATAACTTGTAATTTCTCTTTTAACTAACTTATAAGAGCACTAAGCTTTCTTTCAAGTCCAATAACTAGTCGATTCAGACTTTGCCTCTCCATTGTTCAAAAAGGTGTACCTTTCTGGACATAGCAAAAAAGTGCGATAAGGTTGTTCAAAAAGTTAGGTACATGAATTTCTGTACTGTACACACAATAGTTCTAAACATTTTGTACACCTAAGGATAAGAACAATGAAGATAGGCTACGCTCGTGTGAGCACGACTGACCAAGATCTAAAACTCCAAATGGACCAGCTTACAAAATTAGGCTGTAAAAAAATATTCTCTGAAAAGATATCAGGTAAATCATCAAATAGGCCAAAACTAAACGAGTTGATGAGCTTTGCTCGGGAAGGCGACACTATCATTGTAACCAAGACCGATCGGCTAGCAAGAAATACAATAGATGCCCTCACAATAGCAAAGCAGCTAAAAGATAATGGTATTGGCCTTAAGCTTCTAGATTTAGGCGACGTGGATATCAATAGTGACCTTGGTCATGTTATTTTCACAGTCATGTCTACTTTCGCTGAACTAGAGCGAAAGCGTATAAATCAGCGCCGTAAAGAAGGTCAAGACAAAGCCAAAGCAGAAGGAAAACACTTAGGTCGGCATAAAGACACGGTGTTGCGATTGAAAATTTTGGAATTACTACGTTCTGGTTACTCGAAGAACAGTATTGCTCGAAGCCTTAATTGTAGTCGCACTACTGTATACAATGTGGCTAAGGAGCAAGTAGATATTGCAAACTCTGACTTAAGCTAATGTATTAGCGGAATTAAATACGCCTTCCGATAGGAGTACGCAATTGAATAAGTGAAGTTAACAAGGCCAAATTACCTTAAGCCATTACGGCCACTAATACTGCACAGAATATCGTGATGTTATCTGCTTTTCATAATTAAGGTATAGTTTTCTGTTAGTGTAGGGCCCCATCCACATCTAACATAGTAATAACCAAGTCTCTTGCGACAAATTTAAGATTAAGAATCATCAATAACTAGAGGTTATACCTGAGCCTGGAGGCTGTGTGATATTTACTATTTCCTTTCGATATTCATTGATAGTATAGTGACTAAAAGATGCTTTTTCATGGAAGATGGCGAGCACAAAATATTACAGCTTTGAACCTATTTTACTCATATCATACTTCCTATAAAATCTTCGAATTTCTTGTGGTTTAGTTAGGAGTGTATTGTGAATTTAAGTATTGGGGCATTAGTTAGCTCCCCTTCCAACTTTGCTGGAATTGGAAAGATAGCTTCATTTTCTGGCGATGGTCTGACTGCATTAGTTGCCTTTTTCATTGCTCCCAACAAACCTCTTTCAAATCAAATAGAAATTGATATTGAACACTTAGAGTTAGTTACATCACTAGGTGAAAGATCTGAAGTGTTTGTTAAGTTTCCCAATACAAACACATGGAAGATGGGACATTACGATGGTGATCGCCCTGGTAATCAGGCTTTAATATCCTTTTCGAAAGATATGCGAGATGTCTATGACTTCACAGAACTATTCATCCCTAACGCATTTCCAAACACTGAATTTTGTCCCTCTAACTTCTTAAAAGGGCAAGGTACATCATCACCATATTTATGTAATACGTTATCTAAGTTTTATCATAACTACTATGAACAAAAACGCTCATGTCATGGCCTATCATCACTCATTTCAAGTTCGGTAGAGTTGGAAGCTCATCAACTTGCAGTCGTTCAAGAAATATTAAAGTCAGATAATAAAAAATACCTATTGTGTGATGAAGTTGGACTGGGTAAGACAATTGAAGCTGGTTTTGTAATCCGCCAACATATTATTGAGAAAGGGCGAGAGAGTAAGGTTTTAATAATAGTTCCAGATACATTAATTGAACAATGGGAATGGGAATTAACCAAACGCTTTCATTTAGGAAGCTTACTTAATACTGATCCAGACAACACTACTCAAATAATCCATATTTCTTCATATGCGAAAGCTATGATGTATGATGATATACCATCTATGGTCGTACTAGATGAAGCCCATCAAATATCAAGCTTCCCTTTCAATGCTAAGATAACAGAGCAGTTATTATTTAATTCGATTTCGGGACTAACTAGCCAATCAGAAGTGACACTATTATTGACCGGCACGCCAATGACAGGACATCCGTCATCATATTATGCATTACTGCATTTACTTGATCAAAACCGCTTTCCAATAACAGAGTCTTCTATTTCTGTATTTAATCAATCTTTACCATTACAGAATCGCTTTCAGGAAGTTTCTCGATTACTTAAACCTGAAAATGATGACGACTTAATTGATGGCGCGTTAGACGATATAGAGGCTTTCAATTTAAATGATGATTTCCTTCAAAGACTTATTGTTGATTTGAGACCATTAGTCGATTTGTTTTCAGACAATGATGATCCAAACAGACGAAATGAATTAATTCTTGAGATTTCGAATCACTTCAAGCAAAGTTACTTGTATGACTTTCGCATGTTAAGAAATTCTCGCGCTACAGGATTCGAAGAGTCAAGTTCGAAAGATAGCGATATCGAACTGTTATTTCCGGGATTAAATAAAGCTCAATTTATTAATTGGGAGAGTCCAAATGGCAGCTCATATTTAGACGAACACTTTGAACAATACCGCTCCGAATTAGCTAATAATACAGATTTATTCCGTCCAATGTCATTAGAGCAGTTTAAGGCGTGGTCAGAATCCTTGTTGACCAGTCCGATTTTTTTCTCAGAAAAAGTTCGGGACTACCTATCAAAAAGCAATCTATCCGACATCGAAACTGAACATTGGATGAATATAATTGAGCAGGCCCCTCTTGAGCAGGAATCAAAGAATAACGCATTAGAGAAGGCCCTTTCAGAGTGGTTAAATAACAACCCAAATGGTAAGGCTGTCATTTTTTGTGGTGAGGTCGCAACCGCTGATGATGTATTCTCATTTTTACTAAAAAAATTAAAAGTAGGAATTAAGCGTCACAGAGTAAATGAAACATTAGCATTTAATGATGATGACGATATTCGAGTGCTAGTTTGTGATGAAAAAGGAGAAGATGGGTTAAACCTCCATGGTAACAAAAGACTAGCTATTCACTATAGTATGCCTATTTTACTGAGTCGAATAGAGCAACGTAATGGACGCTTAAATAGATATAGTGCAACGTCTAAAGGTGTATCTGGTATCGATACTTTCGTTTTGACACCTAAGCAAGATACCTTTTATAAAAAATGGGCTCTCGCGTTACAAGAAGGTATTGGCTGTTTTAATTATTATAGAGCCAATATACAAGACGAAATTGATTCAAAATTAGAAACAGATATATGGCCAAATATTCTTGAAAATGGATATGCTGCGCTAGATGATGCTATCAACATATTGAAAAATACCACACGAGAAATTTATCGCAGCCGTGAAATAATAGCAAAACTTGCGACAGTGGACCTCGATAAGGTTAACGCTAAGAAAATCTTGGCTGATATGCGCCACTCTGATGATGTTTTTGATGAATCAAAGGCATTAAGTGATTGGATCACAGAGGGTATTCTATTTAGCAAACAAAAAATAGACGATAGTAGTTATCGCTTTCGCTATATCCCCGGTAGAACAAAAATGAAATCGTCGACCTTAATCGATAGATGTATTGTTGGTCTAGATATCGAATCATCGTCATATAATGCTCCTGTCACCTGTGAATTATCACTGTCTAGAAGACTTAGTGTGGAAAGTGGTAGCTATCCTCTGAGATACGGGCAACCTTTTGTTGATGCAATCGCGGAAGCATCAAAAGCATCACCACTGGGTAATAGCAGTGCAATTATCAGGCAAATCCCAGGAAAAATGCAACCTAAGTTGTTCTTCATCCCACAATGGTTAATAGAGGTAGACAACACATCTCAAAACTTGCCTACAGCAATAAACGCCACTAACAATACTTTAATATTTGCAAAAGTGTTTAATGAAGTAGGTCAATTAGAGACTACACCTATCATTAATACTTTAATTAACGCACCTTATAGCAGAACCAAAAACAAAATATTTCACGAGCAACAGGCAATACTATACAGCGATACAAACATAACCATATCAGGCGAAGAACAACTTATTGATGTTTGGACATTAATTGAAGGACAAGTTGATAAAAGGCGCTTTGAAACAGCTGTAGATGTAGTCTACGACAGTAGTCTAAAATCAGCGGTAAATGCATTTTATGAAGATTCAATTGATAAAAACTCACCTTATAAAGCGACCCTTCTAACTTTAAAATACATCTTGCTTTTTGGGGGACTATCATAATGTTATTTTGGGATTTCTATCCTAAAGAAAAGAAATCAGATTTGCTTGCTAATATTTGGCACTTTGAAGATACACAGTTTAAACAAAGGCTCACCAAGGCAATAGATTCAAAAGATCTTCAATTAAACGAATTTTGGTATTTGGTGAAAGACGTACTGGCATCTGAATCAATAGATGAGATGCCTAGTCTTTACTTGGGTATTAGACCCTCTACGGTAGAGTTTCAGTTCGCTCGACTTTGCGGGCTAACTTTTGATTCAAGTTCAAACTCAGTTACGTTTAATCCTAAGTCACTTTCGAGGTATGTGGGACCTGTATATCAATTAATTGAAAAACGGCATTCCGAAGAACCTGCTCACGATCCAATATTAACTGACTTAAACCTTCCATATTCGACATTTACAAGTCAAGCTCAACAAGAAGCAGTGAGAACTACCCTATTATCACCGTCAGATTCAACTGTTATTGTGAATTTACCGACAGGTTGTGGTAAAACACTAGTTACAGAAACTTTAACTGCTTTCATTAAACCTAATGAGCTAAATATAGTTATTGTACCAACAACGTCTTTAGCTATTGATCAAGCTAGGCGACTAAAAAAGTTCATTAGTAATATGGGGTACCACACTGTTGCTGAATATGCATGGCGTGGAGATTTGCCTCAAGAAGTCAAAGAGACCATAAAAGCCGATATTTTATCGGGTAAACAACGCATATTGTTCGTTTCTCCAGAAGCCTTTATTGGAGGATTATTACCAACGCTATCCAAGGTAGCAGAGGCTAAACGCTTAAAAAATGTAATTTTCGATGAGGCACACTTGATAGATACATGGGGGGAATCATTTCGTCCTGAGTTTCAAAAGGTTGGGGCCTTCCTTAACTCTCTTACACAAAAAGGTGGCGAGTTCAGAAAAGTATTTTTATCTGCTACGTTCACTGAACAAGCGCTTATTACTATTAAAACATTATTTTCAAGCGATCAAGATAAGCTGATTACGGTTAATGGAGCCTTTTTAAGGCCTGAACCAATTATTAAAAAGAAGAAAGTTCAAGAGATTGACTACCTGCCAGAATTAATCAATAGAATTATTTCTAGTCCCAAGCCTTTAATAGTTTACTCGGCTACTAAAAATGATTGCGCTCAAATTTATAAGCAATTGTCGGAGTCCTGTCTCGAAAGACTACGAATATTTACTTCTGATACTGTAGGTACCGAACGAAGCAAAATTATTGAACTATGGGAAAAAAATGAAATAGATATAATAATCGCAACATCTGCTTTTGGAGTAGGGATTGACAAAGCCGATGTAAGGTGTGTTCTTCATGCTGGGGTGAGTGAAAATATCGATTCATATTACCAAGAGATTGGAAGAAGCGGTCGCGATGGTAAAGCTTCGTATTGTGAAGTGATATATCACCAAAAACAACTAAACATTCGAAATAAAAACAAAAGAATAAGTGCTGAACTCGGTTATAAACGTTGGCACGCAATGTGGAGAACTCGAAAACAGATCACAGAGAATACTTACCAAGTCCAGGTCAATACTCAAGCATATCACATTGAGCGTAATACCGATGCCAATGAAATATGGAACTGGAAGACCTTGTTACTGATGCAACGCTCAAACCTGATAAGGCTTTCCTATCCAGACCCAACTTCAGTGCCAAAAGATAAAGAAGATTGGCCAACATTTTGGCGACATTTCACAAATACAGTGATAGTGGAAACTTTACACGACAGGCACCTCATTACAGATACCTGGGAAAATACACTAGCGCCTCATCGTGACCAAGAAATAAAAATTGAACAGAAAAGATTAAACTATCTAATGGATTGGCTGAATGACTCTAATTACCTTTGTGACACTCTAGCAAAAAGTTTTACATTAGATGGATTCGTGCCTTTAAAAGCTTGTGGCACTTGTGATGTAGATAATAATCGTGAACAACATAAATACTTAGTTGGTCACAACATAAAAATAACTAAAATGTTTGAAGATTTCCCGAAGAACAGCCTTTTTTATTATGACCAATCCATCACTTCTACCGAAGAAATTATAAAAGCATTTAAAAAGGCACTCATTCGTGGGCAAATATCTATGCTGGTATGTTCAAAGCAATTTCTTAATCTAGCTCAACCTTATTTAAAAAGACTTAATAAGCAAGCGTGGTTTTATGAAACATTTGATGATTACGCTGAAGGTAAAGAGTATCTGTTTAATTACTCAAAGTTTATTGTTCAAGACGATGTCTTCTTTCTCGAAACGGCACAAATACCGGATGAATGGCAAGAAAACTGTTCCAATATTTTTATTGCCAATGCACAACTGAAAGACCCTATAAATCCACATAGGAAGTGGTGGGAGTCTGGTAATACCGTTAAACATTTAGGGTACTTAGTGAGTTCATAATCATGGCTATTATAAATAATGCACACCGAGGAAGTCATATTCCTACATTAATACTTATTGACGAGTTGTTACTTAAATTCAACACTAAAAAGCCAGAAAGTTATCTGCCTCGTTCTAAAATATTGGGGCCTTGCATGCCTGAATCTTTATACCGCAAAGGTAAGAATGATGAGTTCGAAATAAATACTAACGCTCAAAAGAAAATGCGCGAGTCTTTAGATTTTTGGACCGAGCATGGACTATGGGAGTCAACTCAATTACCAGATGGAGAGGTGGGTTATCAATCAAACTGGTTCACATCTACCAAAGAAAACTTACCGAAAAGAATTTTAGATGTAATTTCGAAACACTTTTTTGCTGACAAGAAATTAAAAATGAGTTTAGAAGAACTGTATTCAAATGATGAGCTTCCGAAAGACTTCAGTACCTTTATTTTCGCAATATGTTTTTTCTTATATCAAGAAGAATCAAACTTTCAAAATCAAATATTTCTAACTAAAAGTTTCGCCAGGCAGTTAATGTCCGATAGTGTAATCCAAGGTAATGTAAAAGTTACTTTCAACGCTTCAGAAGAAGCTAACGTGATGGAATACGGTCATCTTTTAGGCTTTTTTGAAGTAGTTGATAAGGACTTATATATAGTTGATCCGACTCGCTTTATTCAATGGTACTTATCAGAAGTGTTTATGGAACAAAATGAATTAGACATCCAGGAGTTTTTAGACCGGTTAAATCTCATTCTTCCCATCTTTGATACTGGTCCATATCAAGAAAGTCTTCCTAATTATTTGAATAAGAAGCGCCCGGTAGGAAACCTAAATGATGGAAGTATACAAATGTCATCTGCTTTGAGTTTAGCGCTATATCGACTCGAGAAGAAAAATTTACTGCGCTTAGAGGTTCGCTCTGATAGCCGTTTTCGATTTAATCTCACTATACCAACCTCGGTCAGCAAACAAGTAACACATTTACGCAGAACTAGTGAGGTGACTAAGTGAGTATTCAAACATACTGGCCATCCTTAAACAATGTTGAAAACTGTATATTAAGTGAGGCAGAGCGCTTAAGTGATAAGCTATTAATTGCAGTGCACCACCCTGCAAAGTTGATTTCAACTGAATACGGGACACAAATACCAGAAGTAAAGAGTCAGCAAGATCTATTAAACCAGCTTTTAAAGTCTAACGATATCATTCCATTATTAGGCGAATCAGGTAGCGGAAAGTCACACCTAATCAGATGGCTTCATGCTGTTGCTAAGTATCACCCACAGGCCATTGAAGAAAATTGGCACATTATCAGGATACCAAAAAATGCGAGCTTATCACAGGTTCTTAAAATTATATTAGATGAGCGCCTACAAGGAGACTTATTTGACCAAGCTCGCAAACGTATCAGCCAAGTAAGCAACGACCTTAACGAAGAATCTACCAGAAACTTATTATTTACTCACATTAATGAAGCACTAAAAAATATTAGGGATGATCTTAAAAAAGAAGGTACCGCTTTAAAAAGTGAAGGAAAGCTTACAACAGAAAAAAACAAAGAAATTAGAGATAAAATTACTTTTGCTACTCAACTAGACAACTTTTTCGCAGACCCTCATATAAAATCTAAGTTTTCAGGCAAAAAATCAGTCATCAATAACAGAGTTTCTCGTTTGATTGAAATTAAAAGTTATGCTGAACTTTTGGAAGAGCACTTTGAGCTTTCCGAGCACGATTTTTTATTCACCTCTGGAGATGATATTTCTGTTCACTTAGGTAGCCAGGCTAAAGTTGCATATAGCAACCTTCAGTTAGAGTCTGACGAGCATAAACGAAAAATGGCAGCCAAAGTAACTAACCAAGCAATAGATAGAGCATGTAAGCTAATGTTTAATCGCCTATTCAGGTTTAACACTGGTAACTTCCAAGATCTATTCAAAGAAATTCGTAAATACCTTCTTAGAGAAAATAAAACACTCGTAGTATTAGTGGAAGACTTAGCTGCTATTTCTGCAATAGATAACGTTTTGATTGAAAGCTTATTGGAGCAAGACCAAAATGACGGAGAACAAGTTTTATGCCGAATGAAGTCGGTTATTGCAGCAACAGATGGTTTAGAAAGCTATCAAAGTCATCGTAGCACAATATGGACTCGAGGAATTTACGAGTGGCGCCTACCTGATGATAATGATGTCAATCGATTTCCAGAGCTTGTTTTTTCAAATGAAGATGTTTTGAGCTTTTGCGCTCGTTATATCAATGCTGCTCGTCATGGTATCTATGACGTTGAAAAATATGCTGATGTCTTACAAATAGAGCAAGGTGTACCTATTTGGAAAAGAGAGTTAAGTGACTCAGAACAAAAAATATTAGATGAGTTTGGCTATTCTCCAAACGGTATCCCACTATTTCCATACAATAAGCAAGCTATTTTAAAACTTGTTAATAAATATGTCTTCAGCGCTGGAAGAATGCGTTTCAACCCAAGAGTAGCTATTCAAAAAGTCCTGTTAGCCATACTTAGAGACCATAGCGAGAGTTACAGTAAAAAAGAGTATCCGAGTGTTTGGCTAGAAAGTACTATCAGCGATTTTCGCCATGACGAAACAGCGCAATTTATACTACAGAATATTCCAAATCAAGAAATGGCTAAAAGACTTGTGGGCTTTATGTCTTTATATTCTGACGCGAATTCAAAAGAAGAGAACTTTAAGCAAATTAGCGCTGGCCAAGCCAATGTTTTTAATCTTGATTCTTCTATTTTTTCCGACGATGTAACCGTTGAACCTAAAGGAAATGTAACTACGCCCCCCCCACAACAAGGCAATATACCCCCTATATCTATAAATCGACCTGAAACGGGCGGTCTCCAGTGGGAGCCAATAGAGGACATATTAAAGAAGAAAGTTGATGACTGGTTTTCTGGTAAGGCCTTATTAAATCAAGGCTTAAGTAACCAATTAAGGCAAGGTTTATACTTCATCTTGGAACAACACAAGGGAATAAATGATTACTCTGTCGATAAATCCAAAAAATGGGGCCTTAAAAATGATAAAAGCTTACTCGAGTTTGTATTAAAAGATGGCTCTATTATTAAGATCGACATTCCGGGGTCTGCCACCAACATTTCAAATAAAAAAGTAATAAGTGTATTTGAGGAAAAAGAACTATCAGACTCGCTCGATTCAATCGACCTAAAACGGCAAATGCTTGCCATTCTTAGGTTTACCGAGAACAACCCCACACAGCAATCCAAAAGAGAACAAGCTAAGGGTTGGAATTATAGTAATGGCTTTGAAGATTACATTTACTACCAAGAGTTTGTTCAAAAGTGGCTTCCCAATGCAATTCAAACTTGTTTAAAAATAGCAAAGGAGAGTGCTATAGAGCCCCTTAAACAGCAACTGGGTCTTGCCCAATGTTTGAGTATAGATCTGTCCTCTCGACCGCAACGATTAAGCCGGTTAATTCAAACATCAGAATACATTAAAGAACAACTTCCACCTCCTATAAATGACCATCATAAAGAGGTTTTATCAAAATGGTTGGAGAAATGGGACGTATACAGAAGTCAATGGCTCCGCGCTGTTGTTGTTGGAACAAATAATGCCATACAACCTATCGATTTCGATAATGCTTATAAGAAAATTAAAGATATTAATGATGGTATTCATAATGAGCTTGATTTGTTACCGGTCGTTAAGGGACTAGAGGCTGAACGATTATTGCTATCTGAGCACCTTGATGGTTCAGAAACAAAACAAGAGCTAATGGAACTATTAGAGTCTCTGGACAAAATTTATAAAAATATACCTGCCGGTATGCGACCAAATTACAGCATCCAATTAGATACTGTGAGGAAGAAAGTTAAAGATTTAATAAAACAAGTAAGTTCCGAAACCCCAAAAGCTGTATTAGCAGATTTGAATACTCATAGCCCATCTAAAATCCTAAATAAAATCAATGGTGATGAATTAAAACTATGGAAGGCTGTACTTACGGATTGGAAAGCTATTTATCCACAGGTTGTAAAAAGCATCCAAAAGTACAATTATGAAAATGGTTCAAATAAAATTGAACAATATAACGACGTTATAAATGCACACCTTTCGACATTAGATGCTTCGTTTGAAAAATTAGGAGGCCCAAGTGAGTCTTAAAAGTCAAATAGAAGAGTTACGCAAAGAAATTGACTATTACCATGATAGCGAAAATCTTGAAAATAAAAAAGAAGCTCTAAAAACGATATCACGTCGCTTGCATCAATCTAGCAATAATATTGAAATCGAAGTTAGAAAGCATGAGTGCTTGCAAAAAGTTGCTAGTTTACCATTGAGTGGTGACACTGCTAGAGATGCGTTAATACAATCTCAGGCTAAACTGAGAGCATATAAAGATCTTTGGAATAACAAAGAGGAAGGTAGCTTAACTGATGAGGAAAACACTCTATTTTCTTTAACAGAGTCTGTAAAACACACTGCCAAGATTTATTCCGATTACCATCAAGGGACTTGGAATGAATGGTCAAACAATCAAAAAAATATAGCTAACGTAGATACACTTATTTTAGAGCAACAAAAAAGTGTTCACGGTAATTTCGAACTGTATAAACAATACAATGAGGCCAAAAGACAATTTGATTTATACATAGAAAATTTTGACTTCGACATAAATAAAATAACTCTAATTCAGGCGCTTGCTAAAAAATGTTCCGAGTTTAAAGGGCACATGAATACTGAAAACTTGCCTGAAGATGTTAAAAAACTGTTTGATACCCTAAACACTGTCGGAAGAATTGCATATGTTTCTTTACTCACACCGGAAGTAATGGACTGGTTGGAAAAAAATAACAAACTCGATACGTTAATCATAAGGCAGAAATGATGAGTAGCTTTATAAAAGATGAAAAGCTTATCGAAGCATTAGATAAAATAGAGAATAAAGAAACTGAACTGCTAACTTGGGGCGATATAAATGTCTTCTTAAGTAAATCGGAAATCGAGTTTTGCATCAAGCAAACCGAAGTACCAGAGCTTTATATCACAGAATATTTTCATGAGTTATTAAAACGCTGTTTAATCTTTCAAGTCGGTCATGATATTTATCGTTCTCGCATGGCAGAAACCGTCCGACTGCAAGTCCTTTCCCGTCAATGGGTTGGCAAGCAAACTGTCGAAGAAGCACGCCCACTCATATCTGATTTTCGTTTTATAAAAAAAACACGTCAATATCCAAAACGGAACCACTGTGCGGAAAAATTAATTGAACACTGGGCTTCGCTCTCGTTGTTAAAAGCAAAACATGAGAAGGACATACTTACCAGCCTTCTTCGAAGTAATGAGAAATGGTTCAAGTTGTCAGGTTTTCAAGTTCGTTCGACAGAACGTATTATAGAAAAGTTTGATAAGCACAAATCTAAGGATAGTAAGGAAGCCAGCGCAACAATTGTATGTGCAGGCACAGGTAGCGGTAAAACACTTTCATTCTATTTACCTGCCATGACTAAACTTGCGTCTGAACTGTTGCAAGATGACAGCATACGAGTGCGCATACTAGCTATTTACCCTCGAAAAGAGCTATTGAAAGATCAGTTTTCTGAAACTTACAAAGAAGCCCGCAAACTTGATAAGTATCTACATAGCCATGGCAAACGAAAAGTAACTATTGGTACATTTTACGGCGATACATTATGGGAAACCTTTGCAGAAGACCAAACTATTTATGAGCCTATGATCTGCCCTGCTAGCCAATGCTCGGGAGTACTTAAGTTTAATAAACAATACAAACAAGTGATTTGCGACTCTTGTAAAACCCCTTTAGCAAATGACGAGGTGATTACGAGTCGTGAAAGAGTTAAAAAGAATCCACCAGATATTTTATTCACAACAACAGAGATGCTTAATCAACGACTAAGTGATGATGAATACAATCACTTATTTGGTATTAACAATAAAACTTTATCTATCCCACTGGTCCTTCTTGATGAAGTTCATACCTATGAGGGCAGCAGTGGGGCTCAAACTTCATATTTATTGAAACGCTGGATGGCATTTAGCGGTATTAAACCTCACTTTGTCGGGTTATCTGCAACATTGGCTGATGCTAAAAATTTCTTTTCGGACTTAACAGGTACAAAACCACATAATACAGAACTCATCGAATCTCTTGATAGCGAGTTAGAAGAAGAAGGTGCTGAATACATGCTAGCTCTTCGTGGCGACCCTGCTTCACAGACCGGGCTATTGTCTGCAACAATCCAATCAACTATGCTAGCCAGTCGAATGCTTGATACTCACCAAGGCCCGTATAAAGATATCTCTCAAGGAGTTTTTGGCCAAAAGACATTCGTGTTTACTGACGATTTAGATGTAATCAACAGATTATATAACGATTACCTAGATGCGGAGGGACTTGAAGATTATTTTGGTAATGGAAATCTAAAACCGAGTAGGAGGAATGAACAACCTTTAGCTTATAAGCGCTCCTCGAATCATAAAAATTACTCTGAAAGGCTACAAAAAGAGTTAGGGCAAGATTGGTCATCAGCAGAAAGCATAGGGCATGTGTTAGATCACTCACCACGCATTGAACGTACATCAAGTCAAGATAGTGGTGTAGATCACGGTGCAACAGTTGTTATTGCAACAGCATCTCTCGAGGTAGGTTATAACGATCCAGACGTCGGCGCTGTCATACAACACAAAGCTCCTAGAAACATAGCTTCATATTTACAAAGAAAAGGACGAGCAGGTCGTCGAAGAGGAACACGTCCATGGATGTACACCGTTCTATCCGACTATGGGCAAGATCGAATTGCATTTCAACAATATGAGCAACTAATCTCCCCCAAAGTATCTACGACTAAATTACCTATAGTAAACTCCCATATCCATAAAATGCACGCAGCATTAGCTACTTTGGAGTGGTTGGTTAAACAATATAACCTTCGTAGGACAAATATTTGGGCGATTCTCAAAGAACCCAACAAAACAACACACGATGGGAAACTAAGATTTGGATATCAGTTAAAACTTTTAAATGAAGCCGTTTCAAATGTATTAAATAATCCATCAGAAGCTCAGCGCCTTTCTAAACATTTAAAATACGCCCTGAACCTGAATGAAGAACAAGTGAAATCTGTCATGTGGGCTCCCCCACGAGCAATCATGATGTCCTTTTTGCCTGAGTTAAAACAAAGTTTACAGTTTAAATGGGGAGCAAAAGGTAAGCGTTGGGAGGGATTAAGTGAAAAAAATACAGGCCCTATGCCAAAGTATATAGCGCCGCAACTTTTTGCCGCATTAGATACACAAAACTTGTCAATTGTATTAGATAGATCGACAGAAAAATATGAAAAATTTAAAGTCGAACCGATGGCCTTTTTTCAAGCCCTAAAGGAATATGCTCCAGGGAGGATGACAAAAAGATATACCGCTAAGTCAATCAACGAGCCAGACTGGCTTGTTCCATCTAATTTTTTTCCAACGCCAGGCACAATTGAAGAAATTAACTTTGATATCGAAGAAGCTTTTGGCAGCGTATCCAAACAAGTTTACCAAGATGAAGTGAACCATGACGGAGAAAAAATCCCCGTGTATCAACCTAGGCTAGCTTATTCTAAACGTTCAAGTAAAAACACTCTGATGAATAAAAGTAGCAGCATTCTTCAGTGGGGTTTTGCCATTAAGGAGCCTGAAGCTCAGAGTAAAATCATTCCTCCTAAAAATAGTGAATGGAATAACATACTGAAGTCTATTGATTTTTTTACTCATGACAACTCTACGCCGATAGAAATCACTCGATACACAACAGGTGCTAAAGCAAGTATTCCGTTTTCTGGCAATAAAGGTGAGGCCAATGTTCACTTTAAATGGAAATATGAATCAAAGCCCGTAGCCATAGGTGCAAAACTATGGGTTGATTCAACTAAGTTTACCTTCGAGTTTTCTGATAGCACAATTAAAAAGATGATTTTTGACGATGAAAATAAAAAGGCACTTTACTATCAGTATCTTTTATATGAATTTTTGAATCATGAATCATTCGAACATGAATACTTTCTGGCAAACTGGATATTCGAATGCTTGATGTGTGCTCTATTAATTTTGAGTCATAGCGAAAACAAGCCACTCTCTGATGTGTTTGAGCTTTTATATTTAGATAGAGGAAGAGATGTGGTCTCAGATGTCATTGATAGCTT
Source organism: Thalassotalea ponticola (assembly GCF_041379045.1). Taxonomy (NCBI): domain Bacteria; kingdom Pseudomonadati; phylum Pseudomonadota; class Gammaproteobacteria; order Alteromonadales; family Colwelliaceae; genus Thalassotalea; species Thalassotalea ponticola. Next base: position 253,394 of record NZ_CP166871.1, on the reverse strand, counting down.
TTTCCAGCGACGAGAGACCGCAAGTGGCGATGAAGAGCAAGATTTACACTTAAGACTATCTGAATATTTCTCTAATGAAGACAATATATTCGTTCTCAAAAATGCTCTCAAACTTGATCCTAACTATGCAAAAACTCAAGATTACTTTAATTGGGGAAAAGAGTTGTTAGGTCAAACCGTTTGTGGCGGGTTAAATGCTATGTTTTTAAAATTAGTATCAGATGTATCTGATCAGTCTTTTAACATTGACCATAAATGGGAAGGAAGCACTTTAAATGTTTGGATTAATGAAAATGAAATGGGCGGTGTTGGCTATGTCACAAAATTTAGAGAGCTTTTTAAAGAAGACCCGCTTCGCACTTTAGGACTCTTAGTCCACTCATTCGAAACTGGTGAATATGAACAGGTTAACTTTGACTTGCAATACTTCTTGATGGAACTCTCAAAAAATGCCGGGTTGCAAAATATTTTAAAAGAAGTTCGAGAGGCGCCAAGTTTAGAAGTTAGAGCGGCAACAACCACGACCTTAAGGCACCAGATAGCTAAGCTCGGAATATTAACAACCCATGCATGGAACAGTATTTTGTATTCACGAGTATTAAAGTCAGGCTCCAATGCATCAAGTGATGCTACCTTGATATCCTATTTAGATAGATGGAATAAGAGAGAACAGGAGATTGATATTGAAATACCGCTACATATTATGGCGTTTTTATTAGCCAAAGAAAAAGGTGGTTTACCAAGCGAGATATTTAAACAAAAAAATCGAATTCAAGCAGTTTTATGGCAAAGAGGTGCAATGATTAGAGCTCAAGAACTTAGTTTTTATAATCCGTTTAATATATCGGCAAATCAAACTGAAAGGTTACTCCTTTCGAAATTAATAACTCAAAACGAAGCTTTAGTTGATTATGATCGCCAAGGTCTTTGGCATAGCACCTTATCTAATTATTTGGAATCAAGTGGTAAAGCTACACTAGTTTTCACGGGTGAAGATAGGAGCCATGTAAAAGAAGCGATCAGTCGCCTAAATGTTTGTATGATTGAATACAATAAAATGATGTTCTACCCGAGGGTTACAAGAGTAAAAACATCTTTTGAATCCCTTCATGTTACCATTGAGATTAGGGATATTTTACAATGATAGTTCAAAATGAGCGCTCTATAGAGACTAAAGAGGCTATCGGGCGAGCACATGTAAAAGATTTACTTTCATCACTATTAGTAGCTGAGTCCTTAAATCCTGGCACCATCTATATCTTGAGTCCCTGGATATCGGATTTTCCAGTTTTAGACAATACATCAGGGAATTTCGATGCTGTAAATCCGAATTGGGGGCATAGACACGTTAGCTTTTTCGAACTATTAAAGAACTGTGTTGAATCTGGAGCAATTTTAAAACTAGCCATCAGAGAGAATAGGGAGAAAATTAGCCAACTAGAGCAGAGTCTGAAAAATTATTCGACACGATTTATTGTCATAGAGCTAGATAAAATTCACGAGAAAGGTCTGCTTACTGAAAATGCATTAATAAGAGGTTCAATGAACTTCACCTATTTTGGGGCAACAATAAATTACGAAGGCATAACATACACGACAGACAAAAGTCTGATAGCAGAGAAAAGAAATAGCTATGAAGACCTTTATTTCAGTATATCTAATAACACGAAAGTAGAATCGGAAGATGGCGATGAATGGTTCTATTAATAATATTTTGGAAAATTTCTATCAGGGTCAAAACCGTATTACTCCCAATAGTATTTGGAGTAATACAATTGAAGAGGCAAGAGCTAATCTTCAAAGTTCAAATAAGATTCATTATCTACTCGGCTATCCACAAGGGGGAGTACCTACATTCTACATTTTGTGTGAAACAGGAAAGTTAATGGAACACACTAAAGACTGGTTAAATTGCGCACTCCCTAGGTTTTACGCTCAATATGCACGCCCATGTAAAAAGCCTGAATTTGATTTTGAGGCTAGCCTTTTAAAGCATTCAGAACATGGTTTTCTTAAAGTACCTATCTGGAATCAGAAAAGCACTGAGTTTCCTACTGACAAATATAAAGACTTTGTTCGTATGGGTGTACGCGAATGCATAGCTTCACTTGATAGTATGATACAACGATTTAACGAATCACCAAATCTAAGACATGAAAGTGATAAGCCTGTAGGAATGCTTATAAACGAGTTTATACAAGCTTACAAAGACAAAAAAATTGAACAGTTATCAAGCTTATATGATGAAATTGACGCTAGAGAAGATATTGATCGACGAAATAAAGAAACGCTTAAATTTATGCGACTTGAAAAAGAAAAAAAATGGGAAGAAATAATTCAACTCGCTCATGAAAGAAACGTCGCTGCACAAGTTATTTCTAGCGGTGTAGTCGCTGCCATTTTAAATGCTTTAGTTTTTACGTCATGTGAAAATTCCAAGGCTTTAATTAGCTTTGAAATTAATTGGCCAAAATTAAATGAAAGCGCACAAGACTTTATTTCGTTAATAGTAAAATCCCCTAAATTTGAACAAGAAATTGATTGGCAATTATGGGGGATTGTTGCTCATGCCATCAATGTTTCAGGTATCAGTAAGGTACTATCATGCCAAGTAGGTGAAGAATGGTTAGATGCTCTCATATTACAAGATACAAACATTAATGCCGTAAAACTAAAAATTAATGAGCCCCTAGATCCTAATTCATACAATTATGACGAGCCTTCGATTACCTTTATTCTCAATTATGCTCAGACATGTCATGAATCAGAAACCATTAAATTATATGAATGGGTTGAGGCTGCCCCTCTACCTATAAAAATAAAATTGAAATCTCAAACAGCTATATATCGAATGTGGCAAAGTCTGGAAGCATGTGCGACAGCTTACTTTCAGAAAATTTCAGGATAATTATTATAATGCAGATGATTGGTTAAAAAGGAATGAGTAACAGTCATGATAGGCCTAAGCCAATCGAGTTTAGCCAAACATTCCCCATTAGAATCAAAAGCTTAATGGATACAGCAATTATTCACTGTATAATAGTGGGTCTTGAAGGTCATTGGCTTCAAATGCCTCAAGACGCTCTACACAAGAGCCGCAAGTACCACAAGCCTTTGCTTGTCCTTTATAACATGTCCAAGTTTTAGAGTAATCTAACCCCATTGCTAAGCCTTCTTTAAGGATACCAATTTTATCCGTATTAAGATAAGGGGCATAAACCGAGACTGGCTCAAAATTAGCTACTTTAGAAGCCTCGTCCATCACTTTGACAAACTCTGGGCGACAATCTGGGTAGATCGTATGGTCGCCTGAATGAGCACCGTACCAAACTGATTCAGCATTGATATCAACAGCGTAGCCAATAGCCAGCGAGATCAAAATCATGTTGCGATTTGGCACAATCGTCGATTTCATATTTTCCTCTTCATAGTGCCCATCAGGAACATCAACATCAGATGAAACTAATGATGAAGAGGTGAATAGGCTAGAAATAGAAGTAATGTCTAGAATTTTGTGAGGGATGTTTAAATCACAGCAGACCTCTTTAGCACACATTAATTCTTTATTATGTTTTTGCCCGTAGTCAAATGACAAAGCATAGACATCATACCCTTCTTTTACTGCCTTATTTAATACTGTAAAAGAGTCCATTCCACCTGAATAGATAACCACTATTTTTACCATACTAGTTCCAAACCTCTTCTCTATATCTAGCAAGTATGTAATTAGTAAGCTTTTGCAAGTCTTTAGAAACATTTTGAAGCTCATTCCATTTTACATTCTCAGCTTGTCGATCAAACTTGACCTTAGGCTTAACATCATCAGCTAAGTCTTCTACTCTCCCAAAATCCCAAAAACCACTAGTCCACTTACAGTAAGGCTTTATTCGCTCTAGATCAGATTGAAAATTTTCTTCAGTAACTGTATCTTGTCCCATATCTACGTAATAACGTTCAAAAATGGTATCCATTAGATGACCTAATGCCGTCATTCCGGCTCCATGCATTAATCGGGATTCTTTAGGTTTCTTATTCCATGCTTCTGGAAAGGTTTTACTAACTGCGCTCCAATAATTACAAAGCACGTCTATCATAGCATCAATATCTCCAGTACCTGTTGCGGCATCACGATAGAAATAAAGTGCCCCTTCATTGAGGCTTGCTTCGATCAATTTCAAAATAGAGTTATCTTTCACTACTCCTGCCGGATTAGTTGCTGTTTGGATAAGTTGATAGAACGGTGAATTTTTTCTGTGGTTAAGCTCATCTAAAATTCTTGCAGGGAATCGCCTCTTTTGAAGTGATGAAGCAAGCTTTGTTTCTGTGTAAGGTAGTAATTCATAAATTAAACCTTTAGGTAAAGGCTTCGTTGAGTTTACTAAAATAAACTGTTCACGTTGCTCCTGTGAATCATCAGTAATAAAAGCACTTACAGGCATTTGGAAAGCATCTATGTCAGCTTCACGCATTGCTGCTGCTCTTTGCTGACCGTCAACAATTAAACCTGGTTTATTTTCTTCATCTTCAACAATTGGAATAACTAACGTGCCAAAGTTTTTATTGTGCTCCGAAGGCACAAACTTTACAGTGCTATTAAATGCTATTACCAACGCATTAGGTATCATAGGGTTTTCAGATTCTAAATACTTTTTAATCTCATTAATGTGATTTGATACTTCTGGGCGCTGATAGCCTACCAACTCATCTTCGTGTCTTTTGACTCGTGATATTGAAGCTATAGATTGAATATCTTTTCCTTTAATAGCGAAGCTGAATAATGCTCGCCCTGGACCTTGCTCGATCTTAAGAGCCGGTAAGCTAATAGTGTTCATTTATTTAACCTGATTAATTTTTTTTAATTCTAATTGCAGCTTTTCATAGGCTATATAAAGGTTATGAAACCCCCTTCTCCTATTGCGAGCTGCAGCTCTTTTTAATACTACATGTATGCCTATATCTGTACAGATATCACACGGACATTTTTTCCATGGTTTATCTGTAAGCACTTTATCCATCAACTCAACTCTTGAAGCCTTAGGGTTGTATAGCTTTTCGTATTCAGTAAGAATTGATAAAACATCTTCTTTAGCCACCTTACCACTATCAAAGCCGATTAGGCTTTCTAAACATGCTTTTTCTAACTTAAACGCTTCATTTTGGTTAATTGCCCCCGATGCAACTAACTTTCTCATATTATTGTTGGCATCAACTTGAGGCACCCCAATCGCCGTATAGTCTTCTGTTGATGTGTGATAGTTCTTTTTATCATCCTTAAGCCCTTTCATCAGTGGCGAAGTACTATCAAATGAAGTCACACCATAGTTAGCAAATTCAGCAATATGCTCCAAACGATTTATACCTAATAAATGAAATTGAGTATCGGGCTTTCTGATGTCATTAACACACTTTAATACTTTGAGAATTTCTGGGCTTTTAAGAGGGATCATGCCTCCAATGGCAATGCGTTTATACCCCATCTTTTGCAACTTAATAACTGAATCGGCATAAGACTCAGGATTCCATCCATGTGCTACGCCGTAAGCTCCAAAGTTCAGTCCTTTATTCTTAATAAGAAACTCTTCGGCTTTTTCAAGAGTAATTTCTTGTCGTCGTAAGCATTCCTCTAATTGATCACCCTCTACTTTCTTTTTTGCCGTTTCAAAGTCAAAAATAATGTGATCCAGAGATATACCGTAGGTAAAACCAGCATTCGAATAAAACTCGTTAACTTCATCTACGGTGTAAATAGGCTCATGCTCTTTAGCATAACTAAATGCACCACAATCCCCCATGGTTAAGTAAGTTTTCGGCAACCTAAAAAATCGATATATCCCCTCCCGGAAAAACCGTTGACGTTGTGCTACCGAATATCGCCCTTTAACACCGCTCACACCGTCGACAATTGCCTTGGATACAAGAATTCCGTCATAAACTGGTTTCGAAAACAGTTCATGTGCATATTTATCATCTCGTTGAATAACTCTATGTTCGTTATTCTTTTCAGTCTCAAAGTCGAAAGTAGGATCGACATAATCGTGACTATCAGGGAAAAAAAACTTCATTATTAAATCATTTCAATTTATTTGCTATTCACAACTTGCTTATAAAGCGATCCGAATCGTTTCTGCTCACAAGCTAGGCCTTTATCTCTCAACTTCTTCAAAAGTGTGGACGCAGAAAATTTCGCCTTACCGGCAACTTTTATCTCATCTCTAATGAACAAAATAACGTCTTCATCTGTAAGCTTTTTTCTATTAAATTTAGTTGCGGGTTTTGCTCTTTTTTGTATCTCTTTATAAATACTGGCCGCCTGTGTTGAAAAAGCTGAGTTATTATTGAGCCTCTCAATAAAGAATTTCGCGAGTCTAATATTTAATGAAACTCTGCTGCCCCCTAATTCTGTACAGAAATCTTCTGAGTTTCGATAAAACATCTTTTCTAGAGAATCATCTATTTTTGCATCGCTAGAAATGATCAAAGTATTATCTGGTGTTGCAATATTTTCTTTTCGCAATGCAACCAGTTCAGGTTCAACAACCTTTAAATAACTTGGTGATAATGCAAAAACAAAAATTGAGGGCTCTACACTTTTATAAAGTGAATATATTGGCCCAACATCGTAATGGTTGTGCCGATGTATTGCATTCCACCACAACCTATTCCTGTCAGCTAAAAGCTTTGAATCATATATTTGTCCTACAGAATTTTCAGTGTTTGATGAAAATGTAGCATCATAAGAGTGGATCAATTGTTCTGAAGAAATAAGCCCATATCCAGCAGAAACCACTGATATTTCTGAACATACTTCAGATAATCTTTTTACATTGCTCCAATGATCGCCCACATACAGATCAATAGCTTTAATACTTGGACTGTCGGCATAAATAGAATCAAGCCAGTGACTTTCGACACATTGCTTACCAATAGAGTCGGAGAATTTTATCTTCTTTTTCGCTTTTGAACTTTTACTATTTGTACAGTTTGTTATTAAATGAAACTTCATTACTCGCCTTTGTAAACGACACCACAGGTACACGTTTCTTTGAGTTCTATAGCAGACAATTCTTTTAAGTTAGGCTTTAGCTTCAACCACACCCATTTAGCAATATTTTCAGCAGTTGGGTTATCTAAACCTTCAATATCGTTTAAATAATAATGATCCAGTTGATCATATATTGGCTTGAATAATTTCTTGACGTCGGCAAAATCAATGAACCATCCATCATGGTCATTGACCTCACCTATTAAGTGAAGACGGATATGATAAGAGTGACCATGCAACCTTCCACATTTATGGCCATCTGGCACATTCGGGAGTTTGTGTGCCGCTTCAAAGGTAAAGTCTTTGTATATTTCTGCTTTCATTACGCTGAATCAAACTGTAAATAGAAACAGTAGTGTACAATAAATTATCTCGTACAGCCACTGGAGATTTACTTGTTAATCTAGGACCGCGTGATATATTAAATCTTGGTTAAGAATTGGAGAATAATTATGGAAACTGAACACACAAAAGCTCTTGCTAAAATCATTTTACTGCTCCAAACAGACCACCATGGTTGCAAGCAAGAAGCCTTGAACATAGCAAAAGAGTCACTCGGTATAGAAGTAGAACACAACTCAATTCGAGAGATGATTAATGAAATATCAGATAATGATATCGATAGGTTTCTGTCAAGTATTGAATAACTTCGCAATCAATGAAAGCTATTGATAAAGTGCTTGACCTGGTTTTCCAATAATAATATGTGGTTTACTGGCACCATGCGTGCGAGATACTTCAGTCTCCGTTCTTACACCTTGATTCCCCTCGATCAAATTGGTGATATTCGCATTTCCGTTAAGTGTTATGTTTTCATATTGCTGTATCAGTAGCTTTAACAACAAAGAAAAACTCTGATAAAAGCGATTTTGATTTTATGCGTGGGTGACAACATTATCACTACTGTTAATATTCACTCCAAAACCAATTTTCATAATATCGCTCGGGATTTTCAACTAAACAAAACTCCATATCATCCCCTGCTAATTTTGACCGGAAATCAGCATAATCATTGTAAGAATTGATACTATGTTGTCTTGTGATATCTCTCATTTGAGAACGAGAAAGAGGTATCTCATTTTCAAATTGATGATTTGAAATCAAGTCTCTTAATGATTGGCTGACATAGTTATCTTCGTTCATATCTTTTATGTTTTGAGATTCTGATTCTCTTTCCAGTAAAGCTCCAATTCTAGTCCAAGAAACTCCTAACATTTCATGAGGTAATTCAGGTAAATCCAGACTTAGGGCACGAGATAAATTTCTTTTGTACCAAAATTGGTATGATTCTAATGAATCTATTAAGTGCCCGGCTTCACTTTCACTAACTAGAAACTCAATAAACTCAAATAGGCTGTAACTCATTTGTCGTTTCTAATAATTGCTCTAACGCTTGCTCATCATCCTCGTCATCATCCTCATCAATTGGTGAATGCAAGTATTTTATAATAACACTTGATAACTTCTTCTTGGATACAGTTTTAAGTTCAAGAATTGGCGATTCGATATCATAAATGCTGCGTATCCCAAAGCCTATGACAGAAAGAATCTCTTCATATTTATATTCAGCATTACTAATAGCCGCTAATAGGAAGCCATTCATATGACTTGTGTCAATGTCTGCACCTCCATCATTCAACAAAAAACGTTTATAACGTCGGAGATACGCACCTTTTAACCAATAATGACGATCCAAATAATCCATATGAGGAATATCACTGGCCAACCCATTGCACTCGCGACATGCCCGAATTAACGTCTTTCTTATAGATTCACAACCTTCTGGAATCTTAACATTAAGAGCAGGAACATGATCCCACTCTAACCTTAATGTAATGTTCGGTTTCCGACCACAATAGTGGCAAAAGCCATCATCTTCAGTGCGGGACATGGGATAAATTTTTTTTTTATAACCCACATCATTTTGGATTCGATGAGACATATTAATCCTTATATGTGCAGTAATTATGATTAGAACCCATTCATGCAATTTTGTAAACTTGACATATCACAGTGAAAGATGTGCAATAAATATTGGACAACAAAGTTGTAGAATAAATTTAAATGCTACACTAATTCGAAAGCACCGATAAAACGAAGAGTTGTACTCGAAATTGTACTGACGAATTTTGAGAAATTGAGGAAAGCCAGGCTATATAAGGGCTAGAAGGGAATATTCCCAAATAGATCCAAAATATCGAATAAAGATTTCCAAGAATTCATAAAGTTTTTAAAGCCCTGTTTTAAAAGGGCTTTTTTGCTTTTGGTTTCCAGGGGCGATTTTTGATGTCCACGTTTACCCACCGCAAAGTGGTGGGTAAAACGGTGGGTAATATTCAATATTCCGGATACATAAATATCAAAAAGCACAGCAAAGTTGCATTCGAATGCGAGCCCAAATAAATGCTAATTATCTAAATGAAAGACAATTTTTTTATTAGTTCGGATCATTTTTGAATGCAATTCGTGGTTCAAATTTAAGTGCAAAGTAACAATCTTAGTCATCATTCTTGTTGTTATTCTTCTCTTAAGGCTTCGATTGGTGTGGCTCTCGCCGCTTTGAGTGCAGGAATAATACCTGATAACAAGCCAACAAAACCGGAAAAAATTAAGGTGTAAATAAACACCGATACATTGACCCCAGTTATGACATTGAGCCCTGCTAACTGGGTCGAAAGCATCACCAGTAGCACAATAGCAAAACCAATAATACCGCTAAGTACAGCCAAAGCAATGGCTTCGCTAACCAGCAGCACCACTAATTGCGTTGACGAACAGCCAACCGCGCGCAGCAAACCTATTTCGCCGATGCGCTCTGAGACATTTATCGACATGATGGTAGCTATGCCTATCGCGCCAACGATAAGTGATATGACACCTAATGCAGCACCGGCTATTTTTACCACAGACAAAATATTATCTAAGCTCGATAACATGTCATCTTGGGTAACAATGGTGAAATCTTCTCTGCCGTGGCGTTTTATCAGTAGCTTTTTGATCGCTTTTGCTACTTGTTCACTGCTGTAATTTTCACGATAGAAAATATCAATTTCCATCACGCTTTCACGATTAAAAAGCTCCATGGCAATAGTCGTTGGCACATAGACCATTTCATCAAGGCTTTGGCCAACAAATTGGCCTTTTTCTTTTAACACACCAACAATTCTAAAGCGCTTACCACCAATATGAATAAACTGACCGACAGGATTTGAAAAACCATATAAGCTACTCGCGACTGTGGCGCCAAGTACTGCAAAATTGCGAGGACGATTAATATCATCATTAGGAAGAAACTTGCCTTGCGCCATTTCTAACTGCCAGGCTTTATCAGCTAATGCATTTACCCCCACCACATCGGTATAACGAAATTTCGCAGAGGCTTTTACCTTAGCGGTGCCGGCAATGACGGGCACTGTGTACATAACACTCGCTAATTGATTGATTGCAATGCTATCGGCCACTGACAGAGGCCTAATGGTATTTAGTAAACCACCAACACCAAACGTTTCGGTTTTGCCCGGTGACACGGCGATAATATTGCTACCAAACTGGGTAAACTCTTTTAAAATATATTGGGTTAGTGACTCACCTATCGCGGTCATCATTACCACGGCTGCAACACCAATGGCAAAGCCGGTGATCGATAATATTGCTCGTCGCCCCTGGTGTTTAAGCGACGTAGTTACCCAACTAAAAATATCGGCCAAGCTCATTAGTTACCTCGCATTGCAATAACTGGGTCTAAATCAGCGGCATTACTGGCGGGAAACCACGTAAATACTAAGCTGATAACCACCGCTGATGCGACAGAAGCTAATGTTGCCCAAAGTGGTATTGTCATTGAAAAATAAGGAATAAATTGGTTTGCCAACCAGACTAACGCATAGCCCATTAGCACACCTAATCCTGCGCCAAGCAAGGTAAGGAGACTCGACTCTTGTAGGAACATCCACTGCACTTCTTTTTTACTGGCGCCGATAGCTTTTAACAAGCCTATTTCTGCTTTGCGTTTAACTACTGATACATAGCTAACATTCATCATCAAGAAGCCAGCAACAAGTAAGCTAATTCCGGCAATCACACCAATCGCGGCAGTAACGACTTGGGTTATGTTATTAAAGGCATCCATCATCGCATTTTGACTGATAATGGTGATGTCTTCTTCGCCCTCATGACGGGTTTTAATTAACTCGATAATTTGTTTTTTTACTGCTTGTTCTTCACTGTATTGGCTTAGCGATACTAACACTCGAAATAGCGCGGTTGAGTTAAATAGGCTTTCAGCAGAGCTAATTGGAATGAGCGCCATATCTCGCATATCAAGCCCTAATGATTCGCCGCGCTCAGCTAATACCCCAACCACTCGATAACGCCTATCGGCAATATTTACCCACTGACCAATGGCATTTTGATTACCGAATAGGCTGCGTGCTAGTTTTGCGCCCAGCACACATTCATGGCGGGCTCGGTGTTTATCATCTTGCATAAAGCCTCTACCTTTGGCGATGTTAAGTTTGCGCACTTTAAGAAAGCCAGACGTAGAGCCAATTACAATTACCTCTCGGCTTAAATTAGCATGGCTAACTAAAGCAGTGCCGGCATTAATAGGCGCAACCTCCTGTACTGATGACAATTGCTTAATGGCATTGGCATCCTGCCAGGTCAGTTCTCTTGGCGTGGTGCTATAAAGTGGTAGCGACCCACCAGACGTTTCTTTTTTACCAGGTAAAACAATAAGCAAGTCAGAGCCGATGTTACTAAACTCTTGGTTGATGTAGGTTCGTGCACCTTCACCGATGCTGGTTAATATCAATACCGAGCAGACGCCAATCGCCACCGTGAACATAAGAATAAACGCGCGTAACGGATTTAAACGCAATACCTGAGCCGAAAAACGCCAGCGATCCGCCCATTTAATCATTTCGCTGACCTGGTAAACGGCTATCTTGGGTGATCACACCATCGACCATCGCTAACTGCCTAGTAGCTCTTTTGCCAAGGGCGATATCATGAGTAACCACGAGTAGCGTTATACCGCTATTGTTCAAGGTTTCAAGTACATCAATCACGTCCTTACCAGAGTGTTGGTCAAGGTTTCCTGTTGGCTCGTCCGCGAGCAGAATTTTTGGCTGCATTACCATGGCGCGGGCAATAGCAACCCGTTGAAGTTCACCTCCGGATAACTGTTTTGGCAGGTGATGTAGTCGATGCTCAATACCAAGCTGCGCAAATAACTCGGCAACGCGTTTTTTGCGCTCTTTAATTGGCATGCCCGCTAGCATCATTGGCAAAGCGGCATTTTCTTCAGCCGTAAGTCGTCGAATTAGTTGAAAGTTTTGAAAGATAAAACCGATATTGTCTCGCCTTAGCGCAGCTCGCTCTTCTTCCGGTAACGTTCTCGTTTCAATGCCATCAATATGCACACTGCCACTATCTGGGCGATCAAGTAACCCCATCATATTTAACAGTGTAGATTTACCCGAACCTGACGGCCCCATAATAGACACGTACTCTCCTTGGTTGATAGTTAGCGACACGTGTTTGAGGACATTAAGTGGTTGCTCACCTACGAGGTAAGTTTTATCGATATTGTTTAGCTCTATCAGTGGTGTAGGTGTCACGGGCATAGTAGGCATAAATTAAGCGGTTTAGTTTGCCTGAGCACTTTCTTGCTCAGCGATGGCAACTTGCCCGTCTTTGAGCCCAGAAATTGCTAACGAACTAATCACTTTATCTTGGCTAGAGAGTCCTGATGTTACTTGCGTAAACTGCCAATTACTCAAGCCTGTTTCAATTTCTTTTTTACGAATAACATCCTCATTATCAAGAATATAAACATATTTCTCATCAACAATTAATTCACTTGGCAAACGCAGGGTTTGATCAATTTTAGCGACGGTAATGGCGATATCCGTGCTGTAACCGGTAAGCAACTGGCTAACATTAGTGAGGGTCGAATTATCAAAGCTAACATCAACGTCGACCGTGCGCGCTTGTTTTGCATAGTCTTGCACATAGGGCGAAATTCTCTGGATAGTGCCCGAAAACTGCTGTTGCTCATATGCGTCAATGGTAATTTTAACGGGCATACCAACGCTAAGCTGGCCAGCATCCACTTCATCAATAGGTGCCGTTACGTAATGGCAGTCATGAGTAAGAATGTCTATCGCTGGCGGCATGACAATTCCAGTTGGTGAGGGTGTGGCAAACTCTCCCAATTCGCCCGTTATTTCCGCTACCATGCCATCAAAAGGCGCATAAAGCTCTGTTTGGGCAAGGCTTGCCTTTGCGGTTTGCTTTAAGGCTTTGGCCACATCGACCTCTGATTTAGCTGACAAACAGGCTGCAGCTGATGCGTCGGCTTTTGCTAACGCATTATCTAAGGTTTCTTGTGCGATGAGTTTTTGGTTGAGTAAGCGTTGATAACGTTTAACCGTTTTTTTATCATTTACTGCGTTAATACATATGCTTTTTTGCTGCTGTATACGCGATTGAATAAGCGCTTGTGCTTCACTAACCCGGGCTAAACGATCTTGCTGCCAAAGCGTCATTAGCAAGTCGCCTTGCTTAACTAATTCCCCTTCCACAACGTGAATTTTCTCGATTTGACCACCAATAGCAAATGACATTTTCGCTCGCTGACACGACTCAACGGTGCCGGAGCGCGTATTAGCGACAATGGTTTCTACACTACCAATATCTGGATGTTGCCAAGTAACTTGCAGCGGTTTTTCTTGGTTGAAGAACCAAATTAATGTCACGGCAGCGAGTGCCAATAGCAACCACTTAAGCCAGTTCATAAGCTACCAATGTTAATCGAATAAAAACCTTATCATTTAGACTAATTGATTAATTAAATAAAACCAATGATCTAGCTCAAGTTAATCACTATCGATTGAGTCACCAAAGCTTGAAGGCTCTGACATAAACATATCTGCTTTTTGACAATATAGGGCGTAATAGCACTGACAAAGTCGATGCCACGGCGTACCAATTGAGCTGGGAGATATCGCGTTTGCCGATAGTGAGCAGGGGAAAATTAGCCCAAACACATAATGTTTGAGCTAACGATTAATGGTTACAGGTATGCTAGTTTTTCAGAGGTTGTTTACTGTTTAATGCCAAATTGCGCAAAAAACGTACCTGTTAGCGGTATTGTTAAACGGCAAAGCTTTCAATTTCTGACTGAGCCGCCGCTAAGCTCAAATCAGCACCTGGCATATTTAAACCTTCGGCATAAATAAAGCGCACATCGGTTAAGCCAATGAATGAGAAAAAATCTTTTAAAAACTGTGTTTGCGAGTCTTTTTCGGTGCCTTTGTACATGCCACCGCGAGCGGCAACAATGATAACTTTTTTGTTTGTTAACAGGCCTACAGGGCCATTTTCTGTATAGCTAAACGTAACGCCGGCTCTGGCGATGCGGTCTACCCAAGCTTTAAACGTTGATGGCACACCAAAATTGTACATAGGTATGGCAACAACAATGGTATCGCTGTCTTTTAATTCTTGTACTAACGTGTCAGAAATATTGGCAAGGTCTTGCTGTTGTGCATTGCGCTCATCTTGTGGTGTCATCCACGCGGCCATTTCTTGCTGAGTTAAATGCGGTAATGGATGTTTGGCTACATCGCGAGTCACAACGCTGGCGTTAGTTTGCTGTTTAAATTTTGCAATTAACTCGCTAGCAAGTTTATTTGAGTTACTTTGCTCATCACTTAACGATGTTTTAATAAATAAAATCTGATTCATGGTTATATCGCCTGTTCGAGTTAATTAATCGAATGTCAAAAAACGTAGGGGGAATTATTGCCAAAATGGTGCACAAACAAAATTACTTAAAAACTCACAATTGATTCTATTAAAGCGAATTTATTAAATCAGCCAATCGCCTATACAATGAATAAAAGCTTCAACCAAATAAAAATGATGTTGATTATGAACGCGTTTTTATTGGTATGGGCTAGTTTTATAGATACTCTTAAGCAGAGCTTCACGGTTAGCAATTCAAGAAAGGGCGATAATTATGGCGACAGCGCTAACAGCAGTAGAACATGATATTGGTGGTTTGTTTGTAAAAAGACTCTTGCCAAATCAACAAAAACGCATGGTTGGTCCGTTTATATTTTTTGATCAAATGGGGCCTAGCACGTTTAAAGCGGGCCAAGGAATTAACGTACGGCCTCACCCTCATATTGGTTTGTCTACGTTAACGTATCTATTTGATGGCTCAATATTGCACCGAGATTCGTTAGGTAATCACCTTGAAATATTCCCCGGCGATGTCAATTGGATGACCGCGGGTAAAGGTATTGTTCACTCAGAACGTGAAACCTTTGAAGTAAGAGCAAATAACCATTCAATTAGTGGCCTTCAGTGTTGGATAGCCCTGCCCGAGGCAATGGCCGAACTCGAACCATCATTTAATCATGTTAAAAAGCAAGATTTGCCGCACCTTATTCACGAGGGTGTGATGATGCGCTTGGTTGTTGGTGAAGCGTATGGCTTAAGTTCACCGGTTAAAACCTACTCACCAATGTTTTACATTGATGTAGCCGCGTCAAAGGGAAGTACTATAACCAAGCCACACCCCAATCAGGAAACCGCAATTTTTGTGGTATCTGGTCGCGTATCTATTAACGGCACCGACTATTCACAAGGTGAGTTTGTGTTACTTGATGAGCAAGACAATGATATTGTTGTCAACGAGTGTGGCCGATTTATCATGCTAGGTGGACAAAAGTTTGATGTGGTGCCATACATTCACTGGAATTTTGTCTCGTTCAATAAAGAGCGTATAGAGCGTGCAAAACAAGATTGGATAGACGGTAAATTTCCGTCAATTCCAGGTGATAATAAAGAGTTTATTCCGCTTTAGTGTGCCCAAGTACTTACGTCGTGCACATATTGTGTCGTTCACCTCGGCAAGGTTTACGGTGTTATAGCAACACTTGGCCAACTCTGAAGCGGTGCAAGATCACGCATTACACGAACCACACCAGTTATTAACGTTGAGAAACCCCATGGATAAATTAAACGACCCGTCATTGTTAAAGTGTCATTCTTATATCAATGGCCAATGGCATCCTAGCGACACACAAATTGCCGTAACCAATCCCGCAACCAACGAGGTAATTGGTTACGTATCTGACGCGGGCATCAGTGACGTAGAGCTGGCAATTGATGCCGCCAAAGTCGCCTTTAAAACGTGGTCAGCGCACACAGCAGCTGAGCGAGCAAACCTGATGCGCAAGTGGTTTGATTTACTCATCGCCAATCAACAAGACCTTGCTACCATTTTAACGCTCGAACAAGGTAAACCGCTGGCAGAAGCAAAAGCAGAAATTGCCTATGGGGCAGCTTATATTGAATGGTTTGCAGAAGAAGGTAAGCGCATTTATGGCGATACCATCCCTGCGCCAGCAAACGACAAGCGCATTGTGGTCATAAAACAGCCCGTTGGTGTTGTCGCCTCAATTACCCCGTGGAATTTTCCCAACGCCATGATCGCTCGTAAAGCGGCGGCTGCACTTGCCGCCGGTTGCACCTTTGTCGGTCGTCCGGCTTCGCAAACGCCTTTGTCGGCCCTTGCCATGGCAGAACTTGCCGAGCGCGCAGGTATACCTAGTGGCGTGTTTAACATTGTTGTTGATGATGATGCCAAAGGTATTGGCCAAGTGCTTACTCAACACCCTGACATTGCCAAATTTACCTTTACAGGTTCAACCCAAGTGGGCCGTCAACTTATTGCCCAATGCGCTAGCACGGTAAAAAAGGTATCGATGGAGCTTGGCGGTAATGCCCCTTTTATAGTGTTTGACGATGCCGATATTGATGCTGCAGTACAGGGCGCCATCGCTGCAAAATATCGCAATGCCGGTCAAACGTGCGTGTGCGCTAACCGCATTTTTGTTCACGACTCGATCCTCGAAGAATTTACCCATAAGTTCAGCAAGACGGTAAGTAAACTTACTATTGGCAACGGCCTACACGAAAGCACTCACATTGGCCCGATGATTTCAACCAAGGCGGTAGCCGACGTTGATAACCTAGTAAACGCGTCAGTAATCTTGGGGGCAAAAGTAACATTGGGCGGTAGTGTTGCCAAACAAGGTTCGCATTTTTACCAACCAACGGTATTAACCAACGTGACAAATGACATGCCAATTGCGAAAGAAGAAATTTTTGGCCCTGTATCAGCCATTATTTCATTTACCGATGAAGACGAGGTTATCAATATGGCAAACGATACCGAATACGGCTTAGCCGCGTATTTTTACGCTCGAGATATAGGCCGTGTATGGCGTGTATCTGAGGCCCTTCAATACGGTATGATTGGTATCAACGAAGGCATTATTTCAAATGCAGCCGCACCCTTTGGCGGCGTAAAGCAATCGGGTATTGGCCGAGAAGGCTCTAAGTACGGTTTAGACGACTATTTAGAAATTAAATATCTGTGTATTGGGGGAATTTAGCTTTTCACAATAGGTTAGTTAATAACGTAGCTGCTTATGCGGCTGCGATAACCCAAATGGTTCAAATGAAAACATCTTTAGTCGCTAACCAAAATTTATTGCCATTTTTCTCGGCAATATCATACGCCCAATTGGCCACATGAGCTGTTCTTTTAGGGTCGCATACAAAATAGTTTGCAAGCTCGCGAGTAATTTGGCTGGTGTTCAACACTAAGTTTTGCTCTTGCCATTTATCTCTGTGTACTGGAGCTGCTAAATAGTCGCGTTTATTGTTGTTACACGCTTTGTGGGCAAGCACAAAGTTGTGCGCCAGATCATTATTGTATTTAGTAAATGGAATAAAGTGGTCGACTTCGGCATTCCCTTTAAGAGGCTTTTGACAATAAAAACAATTGCCCTGTTGAATGTCTTTTAATACAAGACTTGCCGATTTTAATGAATTTCGAGATGTACCAAATAAAAAGTCTGACAGCTCACCCGCTCTACCAATAACTGACTGGTTCTGTTGAATTTTTGACACCTTTTCAATCCACCCTTGACGCGCAAATTGCACCACCAAGTCGTGAAACTGGCGAAAGCAATCTGCAATACCAGGATTTAACTCTATATAGTCACGATTTTTAATATGAGGAAACAAATAGCAATCTTCTTGGCGAGAAAGAACTTGCAAACGCCATAATGGCCCTTGCTTCAAAGTATTCATGGTATTTCGATAAATTGATTTCCAGTACGGTGACTGCTTAGCTTGGTCTAAATTTCTAATTCCGTTTTGCTGCAACTCGGTAATGTCAGTGATAATTTTTGCTTGGTTATCTGTACTCTGCAATAGTGCCCCGGTTGGTAACTCCTCATTAAATGGCATTGCGTGTTGCCAGTAAAGTACGATTAACTTATCGACAATTTCAGCAAAGCTGATCACCAGCCGACCGTTATCAGGTATTTCTTTTTCGATACAGATATCGGCAAGCGCATGTAAAAACGCAAATTTGTATGTGGAGGTAAACGTGCCTTCTTGCAGCAGACGTTGCAGATAAGAAATAAAATCGATCTGATGTTTATACAATGCTTCCATTTACTTTCCTAACACCAGGGTTTGCCAAATCACGTCACCGCGGCCCAGTTGATCTCGCCTAACATCAGTTTCTCGCAATACCTTTAAGCCATGACCATGTGCAAGCTCGGTAACTTCAGCTGCGCTGACTGGATACGCAACACGGCCATCGGCAAATTCACCATAGCGCAAGGTAATCACCAACCTACCACTATGATTTAGCAACGACGACATGTTCTGCATTGATAATTTGCGTTCTGTCGGCGATAAATGCATCCACACTGCACTTAACAAAATCAAGTCAAAGTGCGTATTGAGTTGTTTGCTTGTATCTAAGTTAGGCAAGCTGTCTTCAACCCAAGTGATATCTAAATCTGTCGAATTGTCTTTAGCTGCACTTATCAACTCAAACACCGGCTCAACCGCAAACACCGTTAAGCCATTTTTTGCCAAGTATCGAGCATCGCGCCCTGAACCTGCGCCAATATCAAGAACAGTGCCCTGCAAAGGAACACAGTCGAGCCAGTCTTTATGAACGGCCTCAAACTCAACACTATCGTATTGCTCAATCAAACTGTTTGTATTTTGCTGATAAAAGCGAAGGGTGTTGTTCATGTATCGAGTACCGTTCAATTTAAGCCATTGCCAGTTTAGCGGCTTGTTTCCACATAAACGCCGGCATGGGATTTCTGAGTTTCCAAGTAATGCTCATTGGCTGGCTCCCTGTATGGGAAACATATTCAACTTCACCAAAATTAACAAAACCCACTGTCCTACCATACTCATCATTAGTTTGCTCTCGAACAAAAAGAAAAAGCCTTTTCCCATTTTCTTTATGTGTAATGTACTCTAAACCTTTGCCGCGATCAGGTCTGGTCGAGTTTTGACTTTGCCAATGAAACAGACGCTCGTTAATAGCGTAGTCGTGATACATGGTTGTTGGTGAAAACTGCTTATCGTTTTTATTTAAGGTAACAAACATCAACTCAATATTCTGATCTTTGATGTTATATACCCCTTCCCTTGAACTAGGTTGTGTGTCAAAAGTAGTAGCACCAAATCCAACTAAAATTTGCTCACGAGCGTAACGAGCATGAAGCTTGATGGAATGTTCCTTCATTAAAGGCATGCTTTCTTGTTTATGATGAATGCGATCTATTAATACTGACGCTAAGCTCGCTAACTCAGCTTTTAGCCACGAATGTTCTAGTTTATTCAAACTGTCGTTCACATCCTCAAAACCGAGTTTTTTACCCGACTGTTGCCAGAAGTCATAATGCAACATTAATTGATGCAACTCAGAAGCTATCGTACCTACAGTAGCAAAACTATGCAGACTTATTAGGTACTCATGATCATCGCACACTAATAACCGTGTCTTTACCATTCGAGCGAAGTGACGAATAATTTCAGGCTCTGCCTCATTTAGCAAACCAGCTTCTAAACAAAGCTCAGTCCAGCTTAGCCTTTTATACAAAGCTTCTATTTCAACCTGTGGATATACTTTAATGAAATTAGCCAAGTTAAAATCCAGTGTTGAATCTCGTGAAAATGATCGTGCTAACCCAACTAAACGTTGCCTACTCAAGGTTGCATTTCTGATGTTTCGCAGCACAACGTCTTGAGTTTGTTTTGACAACTCAATTCGACAGCCTAGCGGTGCATGAGGAAATCCATTTTTGATTTCATCACTGATAGCGCCATCGGTTTTACCCACCAGCGCTCGAAACTTATGTGCAAAGTCATAATCGGCATTAGCATTGCCAACAAAATCAAATACCGTGCAAATTTCTTTATCATCAGCTAAGCGCAAGCCTCGTCCCAGTTGCTGCAAAAATATGGTAAGGCTTTCTGTTGGGCGCAAAAACAGCAGTGTATCTACCTCAGGAATGTCCACACCCTCATTAAAAATATCGACAACAAACAAGATGTTTATTTCGCCACTTCTAAGAGCCTGCTGCTTTTGCCCTCTGTCTTGGCTATTGTCACTCGTTAAAGAATCACATTTAACACCTTTGAGCATGAATTGTTTACGCATATATTCAGCATGTTCTTTGCTGACACAAAACGCCAGCGCTCGCATGTTACTTATTGAGGTTATGAGTTCCTGTAGGGTTTGGTATATTTTGTTAACTCGCTGCTGGTTATGCGTGTAAAGATTGGTAAGCTGCGCTATGTCGTAGCGACCTCGACTCCAACTGATATTGCGAAGATCTGTATCATCATCGATACCAAAATACTGAAACGGGCATAAATGACGACGATTGATTGCTTCAGGTAATCTTATCTCTGCCGCAATAACACCGCAAAAGTCATCAAGAATGTTAGATCCATCATGCCTTTCTGGTGTGGCCGTTAAACCAAGTAAAATTTGCGGTTCAAATCGAGCTAAAATACTGCGGTAAGAACTGGCGGCTACATGATGCACTTCATCTATGACTATATAGTCATAATAATCCGCAGATAAGTTTAGATCGGATAATTGGTTATTTAGCGTTTGTACAGACGCAAACAATTGTTCATAACGCTCAGGTTTGTACTTGCCTACCCACAAGTCACCAAAATCTGCATTTTTTAACACGCCGCGATATGCTAATCGAGCTTGCTTTAAGATCTCTAAGCGATGGGCCACAAATAAAAATTTAGCGTTCGGCTTCAACTTTAAGAAACGAGCAAAATCGAAAGCCGATATTAACGTTTTACCTGTTCCCGTAGCCGCGACCACGAGATTCTTATATCGCTTATGTAACGACCGCTCGACTTCAAGCTGCTCGAGGATCTCTTTTTGATGAGTAAATGGCTTAATTTCAAAATAATGCACCGATGATTCATTTCCGCCGTCACCAATCCGCGCTTGCTTTAGTGCTGTTGTTAACTTTTCTTTCGCTGCTAATTTGCCGTCAAATACTTCGAATTCAGTTGAGTTCCAATATGCCTCAAATGTATTGATAGAACGGTCAATAATATGTGGAATTTCCTGGGACGTTATTTTTAGATTCCACTCTAGGCCACTAGTTAAAGCAGAATGAGATAAGTTTGATGAACCAATGTAACCCGTATTAAAGCCGGTATTACGCAAAAACAAATAGCTTTTAGCATGCAAACGCTCGCGCTGAGTATTGTAACTAAGCTTAACTTCTGTATTAGGTAATGATGCTAAAAACTCCACCGCTTTGGCATCTGTTGCTCCCATATAGGAAGTCGTGATTACCTTTAATTTCCGCCCACTTCGTGTAAACTCTTCAAGTTCGTTACGAAAAATTCGAATACCCGCCCACTTAATAAATGACACCAGCCAATAAATTGTGTCGGACGATAAGATCTCTCGTTTTAACTCACTCTCTAGCGACAAACCAGCATTGCTACCACAGAACAGTTCACTTTGCGTGAGGCCAGTTAGCGGAAATATACCTTCAACGTACTTTTTTAAGTCTGAAGCTACTGGATTTTCCAATTCGTAAAGTGCAGTGAGTATTTTTCCCTGCCCTTCAAGCAAGTTCTCATCAAAAAAGTCGTCGCCCTGAAGTTTGTCTTTAAGCCACAGAATAAGCTCGTTAGATAACTCAATCTGGCGCTGAAGCTGATCATCACCGGAAGGTAGGCAGTTAACTGCATACTCAATCACTCTCGACAAAAAGCGAGATAACCAAACAGCTGCATCGGCTTGCTCGAGTACCTTATCGCCAACATAAAATTTATCACGGTTTAATTGACCAGATATTAAGTTAGTAATGAGTTGCTCGTAAATTCCTGTTTGATTCATGCGCTCTTGCCTAGTTCCTTCTTAGATAGCTATAGTTACAGGGTATTGATTTATATTCAAGCGGTTACTCTGCAATCGTAAAGTAACTAGCTTAGGATCATAAAAAATTCATTAGGCTGACGTTGTAACACTTCGTTAGCTTATATCGCTTGTTAATTTACTTCCTATTAAAAAACTCTCTTCAATCACGCAAAGCGTAGGTAAAAAATCCCCTAACGCTTCGCCATCTTTTCAAGCTCTTGGTTTAATTCATAGCTGGGCTCGGTAACAATTTTTTCTAGTACTTCAATGCGTTTTTGCAGTTGCTTAGTGTCGTGTGTTGATGGCTTTTTGTGGTCGGTTGATGCAGTGTCGTCAGTTAAGCCTAACTGATACTTTTTATCGACGTAGGCTAAAACCAGAATAAACGCGGTTAATACTGTTATTAAGATAATTTTTTCTAACATAACTAACTCCTAAGTAATGTGTTGCTGAGTACACTCGGTAGCGGTGCTCACTAATGGTGTTAATTATCTAGTCTTGAAAATAAAAATTTTATTACAGTGTAATAAATAAAAATTATTGAAGACTTAATAGGTGATACGTTAACTTGGAGAGTCACCATGAGCCTAGAACAAATAAAATTGAAATTAAAATCAAGCCCTTGGACCAAACGTCTGGTGCAATTAGGGGGCGCTTATATTGCGTTAGAAGTTATCTTAGTGGTGGTTGCATTGTTGTTTGCAAGTAAGTTAGCGGGATAGGACATTACCTTGGATTTCAAATCGCTTTGGCAGGAGCACCAAACAGGTATTAGCCGGCTGGTACGCAGTTATGAGGCGAATCCTGAAGAACAGCAAGAGTTAATGCAAGAAATTGGCTTGGCAATTTGGCGAGCCCTGCCTCATTGTCGCGATGAATCGGCAGTAAAAGCCTTTGTCTATCGCATTGCTCATAACCAAGCGGTTAATCACGTGAGCTATCAGGTGAAAAAAGTGCCCACGATAGATATGGACACCGATGGCATTTCAGTTTCTCAAGTAACTGGGAGTGAGAGCCGACAACAACAAGCACTGATCAATGCCATGCGCTCGCTATCGTTAAATCAAAAACAAGTAATAAGCCTATTATTCGAAGGGTTTAGTTATCAGCAAATCGCAGAAATTACCGGTTTAAGTGCGAGTAATGTCGGCGCCCTTATCAATCGCGGTAAGCAAAAATTACAGGTGAGTTTAAATGAACAATGACGATAAATCGCAACTAAATTTAGCAGATATTTGGCGTTCAATAGAGCCTGATAATGGCCCAACTGCTAACCAATTAGAACGCATTGGCAAAAAAGCCAAACGCAACAATGCGCTTATTTTTGCTGCCGATTTGTTAGGTAATTTAGTCTTAGTTGGCATGTTTATTATTATGTGGCAACGCGGTGCCTCTGCGGTAGTGTTAGCGTGGTTAGCTATCGCGTGTGTATTTGGCGTTTGGTTAGGCTGGCAATTTTTTAATATTCGCAAACGCAGTGAACAGGCGTTAACCGCCGACACCAACGCGTATCACCATTATCTCATCGCTCGTGCCAACAGCGACATAAAAGTCGGCAAACTGTTTAATTTAGCCAATCTCATTGTCACAGCATCGATGCTTTTGGTATTTGTCATTGAACAGTGGTTCTCCGCTGAGCCGTTGATCACGTCAAGTAAACAGTGGCTGTACGTAGTGTGTTGGAGCGTCACTTGGATAAGTTTGATGTTTTACTACGGCTATTGGAAGGTTCAAAAAGGCAAAAAAGCACTGCGTGCGCTTAACCATACACAGTGAAAATAACTACCGCTAGTAATTAGAATCGTTACAGGCTTGCTGGTATGTGGCCTATTTCGTTAGTTCAAATCTCATCTGCGGTTATCTGAATCGACAAATGAAATTCATCATTTGTAGTAGCCACATTAACTGACCAACCACAAAGTTCAGCAACTCGCTTAATCAGGTTTAACCCATCGCCAATGCCTTGGCTGTGGTTACTCTTTGCGCCGCTGTTCAGTGGCATTTTAGGGGCCACATGGGAAAAGGAATTAACGAAGTGAATTTTTGTTGGTGATACAGAAATAGCAACACACGTACCAGAGCAATAATGCACAATATTAGATAATACATTATTAAAAAATTTTGGCTCTTTCTCCTCGGTACACTGGAGTAAGCACCACTGCAATGGCTACATCAATCAACGCAAATAAGTAGCCTTTTACCCAGCAGGATAAAAGGCTACTTTTATAAACTCATTGCGCTTACTGAGGTTTGAACGCCAAATCCGGTAACGGCAGTTCAATAGCCGTTTGGTCAACGGGTTTGTCTAGCATAAATGCGCGCATTCGCTCAAACACCTCAGGAGATGACATATACAAGTTATGTCCTGCGTGCTTTACCGTGATTTGGGTTAATTGACTCAACCCAGCTACCGCCTCGGTTTGTTCTTGTGGGTAGGTGCGACCATCAAGCGTGCCAGTAAACAACAAGGTGGGCACGTTTGACGTCAACGGCGCTCTAAAATCGTCACCTAAATCTAAATCCGTATCGATGCGATTAAGCGCTGGCATTGGGAAGTTTAACCATTGCCCCAATAATGCGCTTTTTAGCTGTTCATCAACTTGTGTTGCACGCGCCGGTGACATACCCGATGCCACATCCATCGCCAGAGGCATTAAATCAAAACCAATGGGTTGGTTGTTAAACACACCTTGTTGCAGAATGTACTCGATCACGGTCGTTTTACCTTGATCAAGCTCGCGATACATTTGCACGAGCATCGCCACGTACTGATTCGGATCAGCGATCATCATGCTGGCAAGCATTTGTATGTGGTGAGGTTGAAATAATATCGACAACTCGCCGCCCTGTTGCGTTGTAACAGACAGGGCAATCGGCTGCTTTAACAGTTTCTCGTGTACCGAACGCATAAGTTGGGGTAAATCGGTAACGTCTTTACCCAGCGGCTGTTGGTCAATGATCGACTGTACAGACTGAAAATATTGATTTGTTTGCGCCGGTAGTTTAACCGTTTGATCCAATCCCTCGGCACTGGCTATTATCACTTTATTGAGTGCATCAGGAATATTTCGCATCGCCGCCATGGCTAAATGAGAGCCATATGAAATGCCCCACAAATTCACTTTTTTGGCGTTGAGATGTTGACGCAGCGATTCAAGATCTAATGCGTTTTGCTCGGTGGTGTAACCATGAATATCCCAACCTTGCTCCTGCCAGTTTGCAAAACATTGCTCGGCCGCATTGCGGTAACTTTCGACAATCTGTTGTTGGCTAACCACCTTGTCCAATGGCACGCGATAATTCGATTCACATCTAGGCGCTCGTTGTGAGCGGCCAGTGCCTCTTTGATCGAGAGCGATTACGTCACCAAACTCGCGCATTGCCTGAAACATTGGGTAGCGGCGTGCTTGTGCGGTACCAATACCTGAACCGCCAGGACCACCAGACAAATACACGGTGGGATAACCCTTCGCTTCATTCAGTGCAGGAAAGCGAACATAGTCAACCCGAATCAAACGCGAATTTGGCTTTGCGCGATTTTCAGGTACAAAAAAATGGCCTTCATAAGCGTCTGTGGTCTCACCACTATGAGCTTTAAATGTTATCGGTGTTTCATTTTTATACGGCGTTGCGTGTACCTGTGGCAGTAACGATAACGTTAAGGTTAAGGCAGTAAGTGGTAATAATTTAAGTTTCATATGCGTCTCCTTTCAATTTGTGTTCATTAAAAGGCTAAGCTCTGAGCAATGCGAGTTTTATTCGGTCAAAGGCCAATAAAATCGTGGTGAATGGACAAACGGTATGGTATTTTCGGTAAACGGTTGGCCAAAATATGTCACTCATAAAGTTGAAATATATCACATTTTTATTTTTTACCCTTATTCTTGCCGCAAGCATTACTGAGGCTAAAGCGAGTGAATGGGTGGTGCCGTTTTCTCATTCTACAGCCGTAACCGTATGTGAATTTGACCAGCCAAAACAACAGTTACCCGAGTTTAATGAACCGCAATGTGGTGAAACTGTACTTGCCAGCATTGATCCTCAACAACGCGAACTCTGGATTAAATTTAGCTTTGACGAGCCCGAAGCAACCGCAATGTTTGCCGCCCCATACGGACTTTACCTGTTTGGTAAAGCATCCAGTGTCGTCTACCTAAATGATACGCTGTTAGGGACAAATGGCACTCCGGCCAACAGCGAACAAGATGAACTATCAGGGCATATGGACACCGTTTTCTTTATTCCTGAACATCTAATTAAAGCCAAAAACAATCAACTGGTGATGCATTTGTCGGGTCATCGAAGTCTGGTGTCGCTCGATCACCCAATCCACCTTATCGGTTTTGGCGGATATGCGGATCCCAAGTCCTTTGTGCAACGCTATTCAGCATGGGGATTAGTACTGGTTGGGGCCTTTGTGTTAGGTGGTGTGTATTTTCTCATGCTGAGCCTTAAACAACCGAGTATTGTAAACTTTAAACTGTTTACTGCACTGTGTTTTATCGCCGCTATTCAATTGTTTACCGAGTTATCCCGGGGAATTTTGGATTATCGCTACCCATATCACGATGTGCGGTTAGTGGTCGTCACCTTGTGTTCGTTTGTGCTGGGTGTGTTATTACTCACTTACAGCTCCATTAAAACGCACCCCAAAAACGCCTTACACTGGATTTATACGGGTGCTTTTGCGTCAATATTAGCGATTTTATTTATACCGGGATTCGATACCAAAACCACGTTGGCGATATTTGTGCCGCTGTTGGTGGGCATAGTGCAAATTTGGCTTTGCTGGCGCCGGTCAAAAGATAAAAATTTACTCAAATGGTTGATTGTACAAAGTATTATCGCCATGACCATAGTTTACAGCGCATCGGGTTTTCACGAAATCATCCACTTTGTGATCATTGGTGTATTACTGATGTTTATCTTTAACCGACACGCCCAAGAGCTGACGCTACTGCAATTGGAACGCAACAAAGATCAACAATTAATTGCTAAGTTAGAGTATCGTTTAGCACAACAAGCAGAACAGCAAACGCCAACCAAAATAGAAGCCTCGGTTGGTGGTAAAACCCACTTTATTAGCACATCAGATATCGCCTATTGCCAAGCCTCTGGCGACTACGTACAGGTACACATGTCAAATCAAAAACAAGTGTTGTATTCGGGTACGCTTAAGCAATTAGAAACTGCACTACCGTCGACCTTCTTAAAAGTGCACCGCTCGTTTATTGTTAATCTCGAACAGGTATCTTGTTTGAGTAGCAATACAGCGGACGGGGGAAACAATTTGCACCTGAGCAACGAGCAAGTCGTGCCGGTTAGTCGACGAATGCTGCCATCAGTGAGAAAAACCATCAAGCAATACTCGGTGTAGATTCAAGTCATCGCCAAGGCTCTCAGTATACTAGACCAAGACACTGTACCTAGTATAACGCCCCCACCGCTTAAAAATCAACCATTGGTAAACCATTTGCCGACTCAAGCCTTAACGCGACATAGCAAATCACTATAATGCAGCCACGCTTTGTCGCACGCCAAGTCTCAGTATATCGATTGTTGCAATGGTATACAGACGGCCACTGCGGCTAACTGCAAATTTGAAAATAAAAATAGTGTAAAAGGAAATATAATGCTCCGAGCTGTCAACACCTTGGTATTAAGTGCCATCTCCATGGTCTCTTTGGCTGATACCAATGCCGAAACAAACACTGATAATATTGAAAATATCACGGTTGAAGGCAAGGTAACCGCCAATACGCTTCCCGTGGGAACATTTGCCTCTCCGATCTCTAACTTAGAGTATGACCCTCGTGTTGATTTACAGTCGCGCAATATGGCAGAAGCTCAGGCTGACGTGACCATTCGCGGTGGTATTTTTGAAAACACCGGATTTCGCGTAGGCAGCGCAACACTGTACGATCCGCAAACCGGACACTATTTTGCTGAAATCCCGATTGCCCCAGAAATGTTAACCGCTGCGGCAATTTTAACCGGTGTCGATAACGCTTTATACGGCGTTAACAGTTCGGTGGGTAGTGTGTCGTATCAATGGAAACAGATTAATACCGGTGGCGGCTTATCGGCAGGCTTCGGCAATAATGGCTTTAACATACAGCGCCTGTATAGCGCGTACACGTGGCCAAGCAATTCAGCCCAAGGCAGCTGGGGTGTTGAGGGCGAGTACTCTCGCTCTGAAAGTGACGGTAGCATAGACAACGGCGATCATCAGTTTGAACGCGCTTCTGCTCGCCTGCAATACAGCGACAGCGACTCTCAAACCGACCTGTTTTTTGGCTACCAAGAAAAATTCTTTGGCTGGCCTAACATGTATACGCCGTACAATGTCAATGAAACCGAACAGTTGCGCACCCGATTACTGATGCTCAATCACGGCCAACAATACGGCTCTGACAGTAGTTTTGAACTGTCGGCGTACTATCGCAAACACAATGATCACTACGTTTTCTCACGAGAAAATCCGCGAGCGTTTCAAGCATTTCACCAAACCGACGTTAAATCGCTAGCGTTTTCCGGTGAGCACCATGTCAATGATGGGTTATCGATTAACTACTCGAGTCAAGTGATGGCCGACTCCATTGAATCAACCACCTTGGAAAATAACTTCACCTCGCGTGACTACTACAAAGTCAGTGTGGTACCAGAGTACCAAACAAACCTAGCGGATAATCAACGTCTGACCTTTCGCTTAGGTGGCGCGTTTGACGATACCAATCGCGACGACGCCGATTTTTCATTTATCAGTGATTTGTCTTGGCATACAGTAAATGCTGATAACTCGACTCGTCACCTGTATTTGTCTTATGCTGAAGCTACACAAGTGGCAGGTTATTCGGCCATTGGTGGTAGCGACACCGGCGGGCTATTTCGCAGTAATTACGACCTTCAACGCGAAACCAGTAAAAATTTAGAGCTGGGCTTATCAGTAGAAAATCTTGATTGGCGCATTGACTCTGCCGTGTTCTACCGCTGGGATAATCAACTCACCGACTGGACCTACAGTTTTGATTCAACCTCGGCGCGTTCGGCAAACCAAGTGGATATCGAAACCATTGGGGTTGAGTTTATTGCCATTAAATCGTTCGACAGTGCCAACATTGTTGTCAGTTATACCTTCTTAGACAAATCTGAAAATTACTTTGACGACAGCATCGACGCCAGCTTTTACGCGTTAAATTATCCACCTCATCGGCTAACGCTTGGTGCCATTTGGGAGCTTGGTGAAAGCCTTGAAATGCGCATTGACAACGAGTGGCGAAAACAACAAGACAACGCCTTGAGAAATGGTGATGACAGTGCCCTGTTTACGCATATCACCCTCACCTATTCACCAGTACAATTTGACGCGCTCGACATTGTCTTTGCCGTGGATAATGCATGGGATGAATCATTTGAAGAAATTCCGGGCACACCAGGACGCGGCGACCAGTTTTCGATCACCGCCAATTACCACTGGTAAAAGTTTGAGTCATGTGGCACTTAACGTGCCACAATAAGCTAACTGACAAAACTAGATATAACCATGCTGTATTTGACCATCACTACGCTAATTTGGGCCTTTTCTTTTGGCCTCATTGGCAACACGTTACAAGGTATTGAGCCAATGCAAATCGCCGATATGCGATTGCTATTGGCATCACTGGCGTTTTTGCCGTTTCTAAAATTGGGACAAACCAACCACCAAGAAAAGCTACAACTGCTTGGATTGGGCGCAATACAGTATGGGGTGATGTATACCTGTTACATGTTGGCGTTTCGCTTTTTACCGTCGCATTTAGTGGCGTTATTTAGTGTGTTAACGCCATTGTACGTGGTGCTTATTTACGACTTGAGCAAACGCAAATTTACCCCGTGGTACTTAGTGGCTGCTTTATTGTCGGTATTAGGTGCGGCCATAATAAAAGCCGACACATTTGCCACTGACGACATCTGGTTGGGCTTTGCTCTGATGCAAATTGCCAATTTGTCATTCGCTTTTGGTCAGGTTTATTACCGCAACTGGAAGCACGCCAGACCTGAGGTAGATAACAGCGCGATATTTGGCTTTTTGTACCTCGGCGCGTTGCTGTTCACAACCTTGGTAACCGTGGTTATTTTTAATCAAATACCCGTGCCGTTATCAGCCAGCCCTAAACAATGGGCAGTGATAGTGTACCTCGGCGTTATCGCCTCTGGCATCGGTTTCTTCTGTTGGAATAAAGGTGCAACGAAAACCACCGTTGGTGCGCTCTCGGCATTTAACAATGCGGTGGTGCCGTTAGCTATGTTTGCCTCTTTGTTTGTGTTTGGTGAAGCAGATGAGCGCTCAACCGAAGACCTAATGCGCTTAGCAGCAGGTGCTATAACCATTGCTGTGGCACTAGTTATTGGTACGCGGGTAACAGCCAACAGGTA
This sequence comes from Thalassotalea ponticola, assembly GCF_041379045.1. Classification (NCBI taxonomy): domain Bacteria; kingdom Pseudomonadati; phylum Pseudomonadota; class Gammaproteobacteria; order Alteromonadales; family Colwelliaceae; genus Thalassotalea; species Thalassotalea ponticola. Next base: position 222,627 of record NZ_CP166871.1, on the reverse strand, counting down.
AAGCGAGTTGTAAACCGAGATTGGTGTTTCACACCGTGTGACAAAAAAAGCCCCAGCAAAAAATTGGGGCTTTTTTTATTGGGGCTTGTACTTGTGCAACAGCGCTTGAGGAATATGACAATAGTCTTGTGGAAAACGAGTCAGTCGGTCTTGATGCTCGTCGTCACTTTTCACATAGTTCAACAAAGGCAGTACCTCAACCACAATATCGTCGCTATCGTCACGGGCAGCAATATACTTGCGCACGGTATCAAGGTGATGTGCGTGTTCACTGTAAACACCAGTGCGATACTTTTCACCTACGTCATCGCCCTGTTTATTTAGGCTGTAGGGGTCAATAATTTCAAAGAAGTAGTCCATCAGTGAATCAACAGAGACCGCGTTGGGATTAAATGTGATTTTTACACATTCTGCGTAGCCATCATAAGGAGCATCAGTTGTGTGACTACTGCCATTGGCTCTACCCGCTTGCGTATGCTCTACCCCAGGGATGTGTTTGGCAAATTCTTGAACACCCCACAGACAACCGCCTGCAATATAGATGACCTCGAGGTCACCCTGCTTAACTAAATCGCTATTCGCGCTGCGTTTTGTATTCATAATGTCTGTATTAATAATGGTGTCGCTGAAATTAAGCAGTGAATTTAATCAATAATAAGCGATGTGTCAAAGCGTTGTGCGCGTGAAAAGCCGGCTATGATGCAATACCGCTTACACCAACGCTTTAATAAATCGCGTATGTCATGACCCGCGGCAAAATCTATTGTTCTGCAACGCCTTGATAGCGCACCACAAAAGCCCCGCGTAAATCGCCAAGACTAAAACCGGTTGCGGTATCTTCGGGGTAAAGCAATTTAATTTTATCGTGCAGTTTAGGGTCAATTGCATTGCCGTGGCAGCTTAAACACACCGCTTGCGTCCCTATGGGTTTGATCAATACAAATTGCTGTGTTTCAACGTTGTATGACGTAAAGCTCAAACTGGTCAACTGATGCCCCTGTGCCATTTTATCAACAAAGCCCATTAAAGCGTCTTTTTCCATGGCATCAGCTCGATTACTTGGATTGCGGGTTTTCAGGCTGGTTCGGCTTAGTTGCCAACCGTCTTTGGAATATTTTTTAGCTATTTCTGGCGCTTGTGCACTGCACACTTCAACGCCGGCTTCAAGTCCGCCCGCCTGTATCGCATTCATCAGGGTACTCTGCAATTCACCGGCAAAGCTTTGCATTCGTTTTGTTGCTTCGGCCTCAAGCTGCTGTTGGCTTAACGGTTCGGCCTGTAATTGGCCTATCATCAGCAAGCCGGCAAGATACATACATCGCATCATCACTGCTCCTATTTTGTTTACCTCTGTGCAGGTCGACTGTCTACAAGTCAGTTCGGCTAGCGGCTTATCACACGTTGCCAATGGCTCAAAACCACACCTGCTAACCGTACCCGAACTGGGCGTATTAATTAACCATAGCCAAGCAATGTATCGCTCGCGAGTCGCTAACCGAGTTTATCAGCTCAAGAGCTTTAACTATCGCTAAGGACACGATTTGGGGTTGAGCAGTAGGTCTAGCGCTTGTAAGTAGTCGTCACCGGCGCTTTTAATCGCAGCGGCATCAAGCTGCTCCGAGGCAATGTGCACCGTTTCTAAATCAGCCGCGATGTCTTTTAAATCGGTTTGTAAGCGCATCAACGCATTTTCGAGGGTATAGGTGAGTTGATGCACTTTTACCATGTCTTGCGCAGACAGCTCGGGCTTGTCAGTAATTGCCTTTAGCTGCTGATTAAAGCGCGTTAAATGACACAGCGCAACTTGCGTATTTGGCGATTCAAGCGCTGGGAAGTGTTGATATGGTTCGCTGTTTTTTGCCACCGCATTTTGAGCAATTGAGGCGCTGGCAACAAGCAGCGTTAGCAGGGTAGTTAATGTTTTCATCAACGGTATATGTAATTGGCTACGGTGTAATTTATTGTTACACATCAGCCAATATATGCAAAAAAGGTGGGAGTATTAATACCGTTGAGCAGTGTCTATGTGGCGAACAACACCAAGCCGACGTGCGTATCGTTAGTTGTTGGATTATCAAGGCGCGAAATACCGCGCCTTAGCGTATTGATTTACTGCAAACGTGACAATGGTTAGTCCATAAATTCCAAATCATCACTGCTGCGATAATCCGGGGCTGGTTCAAATGTCGCCGGCGCGCGATTACACACCGAAAACCCATAACCAACCTTACTGCGCTGTATAGCGGCCAAGTACTTTTTCCAAAGCGAGGCCAAATACAGCGTCGGCGGTTCGTCACTGTTTATTTGCTCAATGAAAGTGCGCTCTTCATTGTTATCGGCAAATAACGTGCCGTTACTTAAGCTTTGTAACGTCCAACCGTAGTCTTTTAACAACTGCGCTTCTTTTATAGTGAAATGACCGCTACGCGAAAGGCCCGTTTTAAAAATGGGGTCACCATAAAAGCTGTTTATACCTTTGCGAATATCTGTTTCCACGATTAACCCTCTCATAGGTGATTGTCAAAAACGTTATTTTTTGTAAATGTATGCAAAAAATGTCGTTAAAAACATCAAAAAAAATTTGTCGTGACGACAAGTTTTAGTTAGATTCTACCTTGGGTATGTTGATCTTTGTTGTATGTTTTGGCATGGATATTCGCGTCTTTAAAACCTTTATTGAGGTGGCTAACCACCGGCATTTTGGCCATGCAGCCAATACGTTATTTATAACGCCCGCGGCCGTTAGCGCGCGCATTAAGCAACTGGAAAGCTTTTACAATACAAGCTTACTGATTCGCGATAAAAACAACTTGCGTTTAACGGAGCAGGGAGAGGCTCTGCTTGCTTACGCCTATCAAATGGTGAAGCAGTTAGACGAATCAAAGATGGCGCTCAAGCGGATAACCAATCAAAAACCCGCCGTCTATTTAGCGACCACGTCCAATGTCTGGGATGCATTTTTAAACTCGCGCATGCCATTGCTTATATCGCGTTTTGAACAGTTTGTGCTGAGTGCCGAAATATCGGTAAGAGAAGCCATTCAACGAAAATTATTAGATCGCTCATTAGATGTTGCACTCCTCACCGATCCAATTAGCGACCATGAAATTCACTGTGAAAAGCTCGCCCATTTTAGTTTGTCGCTGGTGGGTAGCTCGGCGCAATTTAGCGATGATGTGGCGAACTATGTGATGGTCGATTGGGGGTTAACCTTTGCCAAAGAACACGCCATGCACCACAAACTAACGCCGTGTTTAAAAACCACTACCGCTAAAATTGCCCAGCAATACATCAGCAGTAATGGCGGCTTTGCCTACCTACCAAGCGAACTGGTGGCTGAGCAGCTCAATGATCAATCGTTGCATCTAATTGACACACAGCTACAGGTATTGCGTCCGATATATTTAGCCTATCGCAAAGACAATCAAAACCCAGCGTTTATCAATGACTTTAAAACATGTCTTGCCGACGAGTGTAACTAACGCTATTGATACTCGCGTTGTTCATGTCAATATCGTCGGTTTATCCATCGCTGTCGCGTTGTTTATTCACCGAAGTGACGAGCTGCTCCCACTCACCTTCTAGTTGCTGCTCTTCTTCATTGAGTTCTTGTAACATCTCGTCTTCATCGGTCACCATAAGTTGTTCCTGGGCGACCTCTTCTTCAATACGCGGATCAAGTGAGGAAACCATGGGCGAGGCATTAACATCGGACGCTGACACCATGTAATCGTTCTCGCCCGGCTCTTCGTCGTCTTGCTGGGTATTTATTAAGGTGAGTGCGATAAGCATGATGAATGCCAGTATGGCTGTCGCCCCGTACAATGATGCATAACCAAACATATCCATCACCTTGGCAAGTACCCCCGAACCGAGTGCCGCACCTAAACCAAACGAAATCAACAAGGCCGATGCAATACCCACTCTATCTTCATCGTCAACACGTGAATTAGCCAACGCCGAGCTCAGTGGATACAAGGTAAAAATACCCAAACCAAATGCAAAGGTAAGTACAAATGAGTATATTTGGTGCACAGGTAAAACAAAAATAAAAGCCGATATAATCGCGATAAATAGTGCATTACCGCGCATTAATGCACTGCGCGCGACCCTGTCGGATAACACCCCCATTGGCCACTGTGCTAAAAAGCCCGCTAACACGGTAACAAACATGTAAAGCGCGACTTGTTCGGCGTCAAACCCCGCCTTTTGCCCAAACACCGGTGCCAAGCCGTAAAAACTACCGCTGATCATACCGGCAAAGAATACCGCCATAAGGGCCTGTGGCGCCTTCTTGAAAAAGTAAAAAAAGCTTACCGATACTGGCTTTAGTGGCTTGGGGTGAATACGTCTGGTGATGGTCAGTGGCACAACACCAATTGCCAGTGCCAAACAAATAAGTAGCAGCGGCTCCAGACCAAGCTCTGGGTAGTACGACAAAGACCACTGCCCCAACATCGTGCCCAAATAAGAAGTGATCATATACACCGAAAATATCCGCCCGCGTTGTTCAGCACTGGCCTGTTCGTTCAGCCAGCTTTCTAACACCATATAATTACACATCATCGCGATGCCCACGACCAAGCGCAATAACAACCAAAAGTAGGTGTTATCAACCATACCGTGGCAGGCAACACAGGCGGTAACAATGGCCGTACTGGCCCCGAACGTGCGAATATGACCGACGTTTGCGATCAACATGTAGCCAATTCTCGCCCCGAGTAACAAACCTAAATAATACAAGGATGTCATTAAGCCAATTAAACCGGTTGATACCGCATCGCGGGTTAGTAAGACCGCCAAGTACGTGGTGAGCAGGCCCGAGCCACCGACTAAAAACAAATTGGAGAGATATAGAGATAAAAATGCGCGCATTGATGCCGTACCTGTTGGATATTAAGCTTTGCCAGTCACCACATTTACCGCAACGACCCAGATCGAAGATAGCCAAGGTAACGCGATATACACACGCGACTTACACGGTACAGGCAAATAATAATTTGATTATAGTCGTCTCAAGCTTTTTGGGTACTCATAAGTACTTATTAGCCAATAGTAGTGACCAACTTTCTGCGCCAATATGCTAAAGATTACTTTAAAAAACAAGCGTTAATACAATTTGTTTACACTTACCGTAACACCACAGTAATCAACAATAAGTACTGCTTAGTGTTACCAGCCTAAAAGCTGTAAATCAGCACCGATATATTCAACATTGCAAATCAAAACAACGCGAGAAACACAACGCATTGCGCCTTACCCCAGCCTAGACAAAAGAATATTTATGCATACTCCAAATGGACTAAAAATTACGTTATATAGCTTATTCACGTCAATGAATTTACTTTATACGACAAAATAAAAAAACCAATAACAAGCGCAACCACTTAGTGAACAGCATCTAAAAAACCAACAAAACCCTAAAATAAATACAAATTTATAAAAAAAATTTCGATTGAATAAAAATTAAACAACTGGCATTTTTTATATTTGCCATTGGCCTGCACCCCTTGATAGAGCTAATACTCAAAAAAACCAACACCAAAACAATAAGAATAATTATTCATCAAATATAGGTATAAAACCTAAACATTGTAACTGATCAGAGGAGTAGAGTCTTTACTTTAAACGAATGTTTGTATATTTTTCAACTAGTACAAAAAGTATTCACAACAAGCTAAGGGGAAAATTATGTACAACGACATGTTTAAAGGATTTAGCGAACAAGTCCAAGCGGGAATGAAACCGTGGGTTGAACTTAACAGCGCAGTGGTAAAACAAGTAGAAACGCTAACGGCAGCGCAATTAGACTCTGCAAAGTTTTACAGTGAGATTGGCTTAACTCAACTTAAGCAATTAAGCGAAATTCAGTCACCGGCAGACATCAGCCAACTGGGTGCTAAGCAAGTTGAGCTAGCCAAAGAAATTCAAGCGCGCGTTCAAGCCGATACCCAAAAATTAGTCGAAATTAACAAAGATCTAAAAGCGGCTTATGAGTCTGCGGCGAAAGCGGCGGTATAGCCAGCAACGACCGCACTCTGCTTTACAGATCACACAGGGAGAGCTATCACCTCGGGCGTTGACCTTTGCTGGCATTGTTTACAATGGGCTATTTTTTGCACTAGCTACATGAGCATGATTAAACAAAGGTAAACACGCCCGAGCTCTCTTTTCTGTGCTGCATTAACGCAAAGGACTTCTTATGAACATCCCTGGATTCTCTCAACTTTTTGATTCAATGTGCCAAGTAAACCAACAAATGCTTGAATCAATTACAAAATCACAGCAAGAAACATTTAGTTCACTGTTAAATTTACAAACCAACGATTTCTCAAGCGCCGTCAATCAAAACGCGCAAAATCCATTTCACTTGTTAAATCAACAAATGAAGTGGTGGCAAGATCAAGTATCCATTTTTCAAAATACCATGTTGCGTGCCACTGACAGTAATCACCAGCCTTTGGTCTCGCCAGAAAAAGGCGATCGCCGCTTTAACAGTGATGAGTGGCACTCGCACCCTTGGTTCGATTTTATCAAGCAATCTTACCTGGCGATGAGCAATAATATTTTTGAGTGGATTGATAATCTACCTGACACCGATGACGCGCAAAAAAATCGGATGAAATTCTTCGCCCGCCAATACACCAGCGCCTTAGCTCCGAGTAATTTTTTGTCGTTGAACCCTGAAATTTTAAAACTTACCCAACAAACTAATGGTCAGAACCTGATTGATGGTTTGCAGCTTATTAGTGAAGATTTTAAGCGCAGTGCCAGTATGCTCAACATCAGTATGACCGATCAAAGCGCATTTGAACTGGGTAAAGACTTAGCGGCAACGCCGGGTAAAGTGGTATTTAAAAATCACCTATTTGAATTACTTCAATATCAGCCAACCACCAAAAAAGTCGCCAAACGACCAAGCTTAATTGTGCCACCGTTTGTCAACAAGTATTACATCATGGACCTGAGTGCGAAAAAGTCGATGGTTAAATATCTTGTCGACCAAGGCCAAACGGTATTTATGGTGTCGTGGGTCAACCCCGACAAGCAACTTGGTGGCAAAATTGACTTTGAAGACTACATTGTTGATGGTGTCGTCGAAGCCCTCAATGCCGTTGAAACCGCATGTGGAGAACGAGAGGTAAACGCTATTGGTTACTGCATCGGCGGTACAGCACTCGTCACCGCCATGGCTTATATGGCTGCTCGGCGCATGAAAAAAAGGGTGCAATCGGCAACCTTGTTTACCACCATCTTAGACTTTAGTCACCCAGGCGAGTTGGGGCACTTTATCAATGAGCCTATGGTCTCAGCCATCGAACAGCAAAATGCGGCTAACGGTATTATGGATGGACGACAACTTGCTGTTTCATTTAGTTTATTGCGTGAAAATAACCTTTACTGGAACTATTACATCGATGGTTACCTAAAAGGTAAGCGCCCTGTGGCGCACGAATTACTGTATTGGAACTGCGATAATACTCATGTTGCGGGCAAAGCACATTCAACCATGCTACGCCATTTTTACCTGCAAAATGAGTTAGTGCAAACAGGTGAGTTTAGCGTTCGAGGTACCCCGATCGATTTAGCGAAAGTGAACGCTCCAACCTATTTCGTCTCAACCATCGAAGATCATATTGCCTTGTGGCAAGGTACGTATCAGGGGATGCTTAAGCTCGGTGGCGATAAAACCTTTGTGTTGGGCCAATCTGGGCACATCGCCGGTATCATTAACCCACCAGGCGGCAAATACGGCCACTTTACCGGTGAGCTGTGCGACAATGCCGATACCTGGTTTGAAAATGCCACGCTTAACGAAGGCAGCTTTTGGCCGAGTTGGATGCAATGGATGGCCTCGATCAGCGATGACCAGCAAGTTGCAGCGCGCACACTCGACCAGTCTCTTGCCAATGCGCCAGGTGATTATGTTCGCCAACGCATTGCCCCACTTAGCGGCGATATCGAAATTGACACAGTAAAGGAGCACACTGCATGACGTTTGAAGTAGGACAATCAGCACAGGTTACTAAGCGATTTGATCAACAAGCCGTTGGTCAATTTGCCGAGTTATCGGAAGATTTTAATCCTGTCCATCTGGATGAAGAGTACGCGAAAAATACTCAGTTTGGTGGCACCATTGTACATGGTATGTTGGTATCCAGCCTAATATCAGGTTTGCTCGGTTATAAAATGCCAGGACAAGGTACGATTTACTTAGGTCAGAACCTCTCCTTTAAGCGCCCTGTTTACGTAGGTGATCAAGTGACGGCCATAGTGACCATAGCACATATCCGCGACGACAAGCCCATTGCCACGGTTAAAACTCAAGTTGTCGATCAACACGGTAAAGTGTGTGTTGATGGTGAAGCTGTGGTGCTGTTGCCAAAATAAACTTAGCCACTACTTAGCGCACTGCTTAGCGCACCGCCCGATGATGTATATAATGCGTTGCTGTCTGTCGTTATTACGCAAGCAGCAACGCTTTATTATATTAGTCACTCAGTCTCAATGTTAACTTGCGGCCGCACGACTCAAGCGATCCCAAATATCATTCCAACTCTCCTCTTTAGGTGGCGTCTCAATCAAGATTTCCTGCACGCCGATGATATCCAGCTCGTATAACGCCGCATAAAGCGCCTTGCGATAACCGTGATGATCTACCGGCATGTTTTTTACCACTCGACACGAGAGCTTATCTCTGCCCTCATCACTAACACCTTGGCCATACAGCAATACCGCGGTATTAGTATCACTCTGGGCAACTCGGTGGGTAATTTCATCACTCGAGCAAATAACCACCTTCGCATTGGGTTGGTAGTGGATTTTTTTATTACCAGATACCGCCTGCTGGTGTGCCAACGGCGTGCTGATTGGCACTTTGACAAAGGGCTGTAAATCAGCGGCTGCCAACGGACCACTGCGCAGGATTTCAGCACGGTGTTCACTAATGCGCAGGATGGTCGACTCGGTGCCCACTTGGCACGGACCGCCATCAACTACGGCAGCAATTTTACCATCAAGTCCAGCCAACACATGCTCGGCTGTCGTCGGGCTTAGCTTTTGATACGGATTGGCCGACGGTGCTGCAACGGCCAAGTTGTATTGTTTGAGCAAAGACAACAGCAACGGGTGATCAGGTATCCTAATACCAATGGTCGGTAAACCACCGGTTATCACATCCGATACATGCTCTCCCCGCTCAAAAATTAACGTAAGCGGACCTGGCCAAAACTTTTCGGCGAGTGGATAAACCCAATCAGGTACCTGCTTAACCCAGTTTTTAAGCTTTGCTAGATCGCCAATGTGGGTGATCAGTGGATGATCCGTGGGTCGCTGCTTAGCCGCAAAAATTTTTGCCACTGCCTCGGGGTTACTGGCATCTGCTGCTAAACCGTATACCGTTTCGGTAGGCAAGGCGACCAGCTCGCCAGCCTTTAGCAAGGTTGCTGCACGTTCAATATCTTTGGCTTTTCTCGAGTCTAAAATGAGCGTTTTCATGGGTTACACCACTGACATACATAAGGATCGGCGACGGCTTCAGCGCAAGGCTGTTGGTACTGATGCTGACACTGTGAGCATTGCTTCAAATACGCCTTGGCCCGCTCTGTCGGCGTACCGCAATCACCACAGGGTAAGCCCGTAATGGCTTTAACATAGTAAAAATTAGGTGCGTTGCACTGTGGACACAATGATTGCATGCGTTCAACCAATTGTTGTGCCGCCTTTACAATATAGGCTTGGCGCTGTGGACAGTGCATCGCTCGTAAATCAGGCTCTACCACGATAGATTCCACAAGTTTAGTCTCATTTTCAATAAGCTGCGAAGACCTCAGTCGTTCAACGACGTCGTCAACCGTGGCCAAGCCTTTGCTTATCGTTGACTCGGTTTTTAAAATCAACGCCTGGCCAGGTGTTACCTCAGCTAAAGCCGCACGCATCGCATTGAGATCATTACCTTGATAACGCGTAAGCATCACCGGTCCAGCGGCTGAGGCGACGATGGTTTGTTGAGTTGTAGCATCGTACAGCGCCAAAAGTTCGCTGTCCCAATTGAACAACCCAGGTATTGGACCCTGACCAAAACTGCCTTCACTACCCAGCCCCCAGCGCTCGCCGGATACTTCAGTCGCCAAACGCGCTTTTTTGATCGCGCACTCAATTGGCGACAAGCTTCGCTCTACTTCACCGCAAAAGGTGCCTAGTTGGTCGGTATCACATTGTTGTGTTACCTCAACGCGAAAGCCTAATTTTGCTAACTCGGGTGCCACTTGTTGCTGTTTCCCGTGCTTAGTGAGTAACACCACTGTTTGTCGCTCGCTCTGAGCGTCGGTCACATGGGTTTGGTTACATAACGCTGTCGGGGTAGACTGCGGATTTTTTTTGTTCATCTTGCTATTCTGTTATTTGTTTGGCTGATAATAGCGCACATTGGTTTAAGCGCGTTTATTGACAATCGGTTAGCGCTTGCCACTGTCCCTGTTGATAAAAGTGGATGCCATCATCAGCAAAGCGAGCGATGTATAACCAGTTATTATTGACTAAATTAGCCACCAGGTGATGCTGGTTTATCACCGATTCAATTTTTTCACTCGGGGCGTCAATCACCACCGTGAGCCTAAGCGGTTGATGCAACCAATTATCACCATCGTGTAATGACTGTTTTGCTAAGCCGATGCGCAAGTCACCACCATTACCCTCAAACACGCCGAGGCGTCCACCAACCACATTGTGCAGGGTTTTATTGCCACTGCCGTAACGCGAGTTATCAACGGTCGATGCATAATATTGCATGTTAATCCAATTGGTTACCACCATAGGTGCGGTCATTATTTGAGTCAGTAAACTGGCATCTTCATCGCGTTCACTTTGATAGTCGTGTAAAAACGTCCGCCCGTTTAAATTAAGGCCTTGAGTGCGATGGCGCGGGGCAACGATAAACGCCGCGTTATTGGCAAGCCCCCACTCAGGTTGCGTTTGCGACCAGTCGGTCGCTCGCTTGCTAAACGCTTGCGCGAGTTTTTCAGGATCGCTGACTAAGCCCTGTAAACCAAGTTGCTGAGCGCGCTCTTGACGAGTCAGTTTACTGGCTTTAGCCAGTGATTTTGTTAACCAAGACAGGTGCTGGTTATAGATCTCGGTATCGGCTACGTCACCAAAGTGCGTGTCGTATAACGTCACTTCGTCAGTGGTGGTGTTGTGTAATGCGGCAATAAACTTGGTATCACTTGGAATATCAATATGCTCTGCTTTTAGCCCTTGGCGCACCGCTTCACTGTTGAGCAAATGGGCGAGGGCACGGGCATTGACATCACCCGTTTGACCACAGCACGCGCCGCAATCCAAACCGGCTTTTTGCGGGTTGTTAATGTTCTCGCTGCCATGTCCAACCAATAACACAATGGGGGCGATATTGTCTGATAACCCCATTGCCGATAAGATATTTTTTGCCAACTCCAACTGTTGTCCGACATCGACGTTAAGCATTGGACTGAGTTTTAGCATTTGAGCTTTTGACAAGCCTAGCTGCGTCGGTTGCGGCTTGAAGCGCCTTGGCAAACTGTGCTTGACCAACTTGGCGACGTAACTCAATCCTAGGGTTTCGACTAACGTAAATGCCGATGTTGGCGCCGAGACAAAGGCTTTCCAGCCCTGCTTTTTAGCTAATGCCTGTTGGCGTTTAGCGGCGATTTTTTTATCTTGTTGATCACAGCCGGTTGAGTCGCAAACCGCCATTGATGACGCGAAAAGCCCAGGTAAATGCTCAATTTTGGCGTCACTGCCAATCGGATTATACCGAATTGGCAAGCCAAAAAAGCCGGCAAATCCCAAGGTTTGAATGTCATTGCCTTGTGCTTCAAAATGGCGACGATAGACCTCAGAGCGGACATCGATACAAAACGCCGCTTGCACTCGTGGTCTGTGCGGCAATGCCTGCGCAGGTTGTTGCGGTTGTCGTTTATTAACCGGCGACGAGCTCAACACATGAGCTAGGTGTCGCTGATAGCTCAACTCGTGCGCGCGTTGCCAAATCAGTTTAATGTCAGTGTTATTCGGCTGATAAGTGGCAAAGTGCTGTTGCCACTGGTTTTGCCAGTACTGCCACAGCGAACGTGCATGGCGAATATTATCGTCAATTAAGCATTCCCAACTGAGGCGAATAGCCAACAAGTGGACTAACTCATCGCTGTCTTGTTGCTGTAAATCGGCCTGAAACTGTCGATAGGCACACCACGCCGCCCAACCGCCAATGCGATAGATTATCGCTTGCAAGTAGTCGCGCCACTGCTCTGTGGGTACATTTAATTGTTGTAACGCTTGGGCAATTTGCAAGCGAGGCGTTGCGGCTAATTTGCGTGCTTTACTGGCAATATCCGGTGCTTTCATTAACAGTGCCACGCTGTGATCATGTGCTAGCGTCTCGCGCCAGCTCTGATACAAACCAAGCGTGTCATTTGGATGCCAGTCTGCCTGATCCTGATCAAAGTAAGCGGCACAAAACTGGGCGATTTGATGAGTAATGGTGTCACACCACGCCGGTTGGTGTTGCAAATCTCGATGTGCGTCTAATGCATCACATAACAGCGGTACAGTAGGCAGTGACTGCTCTGGTAACGACACCGCGTCAATAATGGCGTCAAGATTGTACTGAGCCGTTAGTCGTTCTCGGCTGTCATCGTCGGTTAATTGCGCTAGCGCTTGGCGTACGTCGGGTTCAGTTATCTCACCTTGTCGCCACAAATTACCATAGTAAGCCAACGACATAGTTAAATTTGAACCAGCAAACAGCGCCAAGTGATGAGCGACCTGACTAAATGGCTTATCGACCAAAGACCAATACGGATTCACTGCTATCATTTGATCCAGTGGCCACGTTGGCGCAATACTGTTGCAAACGCTGGTTATTGCCTGTTCAAGCCCTACATCATCTATGGTTGCGCCGATATCCTCAGCCGCAGTTACAGTTTTGCTTACACTTGCGTTGCTCATCACATATCTCTCATTGGTTTGTCGGTATATTGACTGTGCGTCGATGTGCTAATGGACGGTTTTGAACCGGCCAAATCGAGTTTTGCTGGCCAAAGTTTAAAGGTCAACCGGGTAAAGGTTTCATCGAGATAGAAACCGTTATAAACCCAAGGAAAAATGCGTTTTACTAATGCCTGTTTAGCGTATAAGTGAATGACCACTTGTCCTGCGTATAACAGAGTAAAACTGACTATCACAATACTCAGTAAGGTGCCATCGACGGGGTTGGCCGTGGGAGCAATTCCGGCAAATAGCCAGTGCCATAACAAGTACACGTGAAACAGCACCGCTATCAAACCAGCCCCTACCATCAACCTTGACCAAGAAACGTGCTTCCCCTGCCAGAACAGCGGCGCAAAGCCTAGGGTTAGAACCACCACTGCCGCGGTCGGCAAGCGCAAGCTAGGGAATAAAAACTGCCACGCTAGGGTCATCAACCAAATTAAACTGGCACTGGCAAATACTGAAATCACTGCCCCTGATATGGCTTTTTCTTTGCCGATTAAATCCTGTTGACGATTGTATTTAACCACGTCACCAGCCGATAAAAATGCGTGTGCTTTGTAGAGCGAGTGGGCAACCAAATGCAGTAAGGCGAGCTCGTATAGCCCGAGGCCAATTTCAATCAACATAAACCCCATTTGTGCACATGTCGACCACGCTAAGCGCACCTTAATACTGATCCGAGTCATCATCACCCAGCTCGCCAGTACCGCGGTGATGCTACCCATAATCACCAGTAATGCTTGTGCTACAGGCGCCTGGTTTAGCAAGGCGGCAAGCGAGATAAGCACAAAGCCACTCATATTAACCACCCCTGCGTGTAAGATAGCGGATACCGGGGTGGGCGCTTCCATGACTTGAATTAACCAACCGTGTAATGGTAATTGCGCCGATTTTAAAGCGCCGGCAATAACAAATAACACTGCCGCCACATGCAGAGAGTTGGGCAGTGTTTGGCCTGCGGATAAATTTTGTAGGCTGGTCTGCAGTGCGTCAAGCGACAGCGAGCCAACGGCTTGGTAGATAAGTGCCAGTGCAACGATCAAGCTGACATCAGCTAAGCGGCTGACGATAAATTTTTTATGGGCAACAATTTGCGCGGCTTTTCTGTGTTGATAATGGGTGAGTAAATAATGCAGACCAACACTGCTGGCACTCCAGCCTAGGACCATAAGTAGCAGGTGTTGACTACTGACCAAGACCAATACACTAGCGATAGTAAATAACATCGCGCGCACAAATCGCGGCTGTCTTGAATCCCCCTGCAAATAAGTGGCCGAATAACTAATAATAACCCAACCCAAAAAGGCGACGAGTGCGGTAACCAACGCAATAATGGGTGATAAGGTCTGCGGTTGATAAACCAATGACACGAGTGGTGTCAACACACTCACTAACAAGCTCAGCAATGCGCTTACGCGGGCAATTGACCAAACCCGCTGGCCTTGAGCCAAGCTCAATATCAACCCGAGCATATATATAACAGCGACAAGCCCACCGTTAAGTAACCATGCAATCACTGTGATCTCCCTTAATGCATTATTTTATTCGCACTTATGTTGCAGTAAGGCGATACCAATGTAAAATAGATAGTTAATCACAAATCGTTCTCGTAAACAGAACAATTGAGGGTCTCTTGTTATGCGCCATTTAAATTTTCATCACTTATATTATTTTTGGACGGTGGCAAAAGAGGGTCACCTAACGCGCTCAGCACAAAAACTGAATGTGTCGCAGTCAGCGCTGTCGTCGCAGATACGTCAACTAGAGAGTCAATTAGGACACGATTTGTTTTACCGTCAAGGTCGCTCGCTACTGCTTAGTGAGGCGGGTCATTTGGTATTGGAGTACGCCGAGAGTATCTTTAATTTGTCGAGCGAGTTAATGGCATCAATGCAAACGGGCGAGTATCAAAAAGTGCAGCAATTACGCATTGGTGCCAGTGCCACTTTATCGCGAAACTTCCAAGAAAATTTTCTCCAGCCGGTGATCGGCAAAAACAACATTAAGTTGGTGATCAAATCGTCTAATCTAGATGACTTACTCAACCAACTGCAAGTGCACAAACTGGATTTAATCTTATCAAACCGCGCGGTGGCGTCTGACTCAAGTACCCCGTGGCGCTGTAAACTGTTAGCGCAACAACGCGTGTGTTTGGTCGGTCCGAATACCGACCAATTTAACGCCTTGTCATTTCCACAAGCCCTGGCTGAGGTCAAAATACTCCTACCCGGTGCGAATAACGAAATTCGCAGTCAGTTTGATATGTTTTGTGAATTACACGGGATCAGTGTTACCCCGTATGCCGAAGTAGATGATATGGCAATGTTGCGCCTGTTAGCGCGCGATGCGGGAGGCGTTGCCGTGGTGCCCGAAGTCGTCGTACAAGACGAGATCCAAACGGGTGTGTTAAAAAATTACGGCAGCTTAGAGTCGGTAACCGAAAGTTTTTATGCGATTACTGCCAAGCGCCATTGGGACTTACCAATTTTAACTGAATTATTAGGCGGTTAGTGATGGCCGAAGATGAGATAGCACATTAAAGGGCTATCTCAACTCGACAACGTGGCGATAGCTTAAATGAAATTAAAAAACGCCAAAATCAGTGGTAGCAGTATCGCAGTTACGCAAGCGGTCAGAGCCATCGCTAAACCGGAAAAAGCCCCCATCGTAGGGCTTACCTGAAACGCTCGCGCGGTACCGATACCGTGAGATGTTAGTCCCATTGCAACGCCTTTGACACTGTCGTCTTTTACCCCGACCAACGAGAACACCTTAGTGCCAAATATCGCCCCGATTACGCCGGTCATGGCGGCTAATCCCGCTGCCAGTGACACAATGCCACCTAAGTTATCGGCAATACCCATCGCCACAGGGGTGGTTGTTGACTTAGGCGCAATCGACAATTGGGTTAACTCACTGCCACCTAACCACTGAACTAAATAAATCGCACTAAACGCGCCGATAAAAATTGAACACATTAGGGTGATGGTAATTGGTAGCAGCAAGGATTTAATGCGGTGTATTTGTTGATATAGCGGAATGGCCAGCGCGACCACCGCAGGACCGAGTAAGAAGTGAACGAGTTTGCCGCCGACAAAGTATTGCTCATAACTGATGCCCGTCACCAATAACACACTGATAATGATGATCACCGAGACGATAACCGGATTAACGATCGGATTTGCGCCACTGCGCTTAAACAGCGCCACGGCCAGAGTGTAAGCCAGTAAGGTAATAATTAAGCCGGTGAGCTCTGAGCTTTGCAACAATGTCGCTAAAGCAGCTAGTTTTGCATCACTGATCATCGAAAGCCTCCGCCTGAAAGCGCTTGAGCAAAAATTGCATAATCAGTGCGCAGCTTGCCAACATCAACAAGGTGCCAACCACAAGTGCAACGCTTATCGCTAACCATTCACTCGTCAGCAGTTGATAGTGAGTCATTAAACCCACTCCTGCTGGGATAAACATCAGCGATAAATGGCTAAGTAGGTGAGTTGACGATGTGGTCAGTGATTCACCAACGCGACCGCGAATAATCAGCGTCGCCAATAACAGCAATAAACCGATAACCGGCCCCGACACCGGTAATTCAAATAAAATCACTAGGACTTCACCCAGTAATTGATACGCCAACAACATGGCGAAGCCTAAAATAAATTTCATCTCACAACATTCATCTGTAAAAAATGGATACCATCACATTGAGCTTCACCTGCGCCAGCCTGATCAGCTCAAGCCGAAAAAGCGCCAGTTAAGCCCCGTAAACAACCGCGCTAATATACCAAGTATGCCAGCTATTAAACATATTTAATCAACAAGGCGCCTCAAAAATGAGGCTACAGAGGAGTTGCTTAACCTTGATTTACTCACTCTATTAACCCGATGCGGGCAAGTCTCGTCGCGCTGCAGTGGTCAGCGTCGCAAAAAATGTCTTGGTTACGCAAATTTTATTGAGAATCGTCTATAGTCAAAGATACCAATAAAAATGAGAGAGAAATTTGTATGGACACCCTTGAAGACGTCGAAATTGTCAACCGTGCAGGTCCTTTATCACTGCAAGATCACCTTAATACGTTTGCCGAAATGACGATGGTTTTAGCCACCAAAATTGTCATTGCGGTCATTGTTCTGTGGATTTCACTTTGGATCTTAAAGCGCTTTATTAACTTTATTGACGCGGCGATGACGAAGCGCAAGGTTGAAATCACCCTACAAAAATTTCTACTTAACATCATCAACTTAGCGTTGAAAGCTATCGCGATTATCATTTTCGCATCAATGCTGGGGGTTGAAACAGCATCGTTAATTGCCCTACTCGGTGCCGCCGGTCTTGCCGTCGGTTTAGCACTGCAAGGCAGCCTGGCCAACTTTGCCGGTGGCATAATCATTTTATTTTTCCGTCCGTTTAAAGCCGGCGATGTGATTGAGGCACAAGGTTATATTGGTCGAGTCGACGAAATACAAATTTTTAATACCATTTTGATTACCCTCGACAATCGCAAAGTATTCATCCCCAACGGGCTGTTGTCTAACGGTTGTTTAATCAACAGTTTTTCCTTTAAAACCCGCCGTATCGATATGAAATTTGGCGTCAGTTACAGCGACTCCATCCCCCATGTAAAACAGGTTATTGAACGTGTTTTATCGGCAGATGAACGCATTTTAAAAGAACCTAAACCGGATATATTTGTCGCCGAGCACGGCAGTGATTCCATTATCCTGTTTGTTCGCCCGTGGAGTAAAACAGAGCATTACTGGGATGTTTATTTTGCCATTCACGAACAACTGAAATTGGCGTTTGATGAGGAAGGTATCACCATTCCATTTCCACAGCGCGATGTGCATTTGTATCCGGTTGAGAAAGCCACTCAGTAAGGGCTTTGCCACGTGCGGGTTGCCAAACTGAGCAGTGATACAATTTTAGTGCAACGATTACACTTGCATAACAGCTTTTCAAACCAAGCTAGTTATAATTGGCAGTGAGTGACTTATTTCACTCTTTTCTCTCCCTGAGATATCCCTTTTTTTGAGCCCTACAGCGTGTGGGGCTTTTTTTTTACGCCAACTTTCATTACCCTGTGCACACACCCTGCAAGGAACCTCACTTATGAAAACATTTTTCAGTGTCATATTGCTGGCTGTGTTCAGCCACACTGCGCATGCCTTTGATACCGACTCAACAGAACAGGACAACGAGCAAAGCCCTATCGTTAAGGCGTTTGCCAAACAGCATCAGGAGCTGATGCCAAAAGTTGCTGTCGCCGATATGTATGCGGGTTGCCTACACGCCAAAGAGCAATCGTGGGTCGATTTAAAGGCACTGATTGAGGACACCGACAAAGCGCAGTTGGCGGAGCAATTAACCGACTGTCTTGGTGAACATTCACTCGCCTCAGATCAAGCGTTAAACTACGGTATTTTTGCTTGTTTTTACGATCAAATGGCCGATCTTGAATCATCTGAGCGCCAACAAAACCTCAAACAAGTAAGTGCGGTATTAACCAGTTTGCCACGGGCAGAAAGACAAAAGAGCTTTACTCAATGCGTCAACAACCAAACTTTAAAATATCTTCAGACAACGTGGTAACAGGCGATCGTAGCTACATTGCTAAGACTCTAACGCAAGCTCTCTTGCAAGCCTTCATAGCGCCTTGTAACATGGGCTTTTTTGTCTTAACTCGTTAACCATAAACGATGATCTGCTTATGAATAAATCATTGATAACCAACACCTTAGCGTTAACAGCAACAGTTGCTGGCTATGTGCTAGCAAATGACATTGTATTTTATGTTGGCTTATTTGCTTTATCGGGGGCTGTAACCAACAGTCTGGCTATTCACATGCTATTTGAAAAAGTGCCGTTGTTGTATGGCTCAGGAGTGATTCCAGCGCGCTTTGAAGAATTTAAAGCCGGCATTCGCGATTTGATGATGACACAATTTTTTACCGAACAAAATATCGATCGTTTTCTGTCTGAAAAAGATGGCCGAGCGAGCGACTTTGATCTGGCGAACATCATCGCCAAGGTTGATTTAGAACCGGCGTTTGACTCATTAGTGAAGACCATTGAAGAGTCTCAGTTTGCCAGTATGTTGGCTATGTTTGGCGGTAGCCAAGCATTGCAACCACTAAAGCAAAAGTTTATTGATAAAATGAAAACTTCATTGGTTGAGATATCGAGCAGTGATAGTTTTCACGAGATGGTGCGCGCTGAGCTTGAGCAACCGGATGTCATCGCCTCGGTACGGGACAAAGTAGAAGCCATCGTAAATAAGCGTTTAGATGAGCTAACCCCACAATTGGTTAAACAAATTATTCAAGACATGATCAAAAAACACCTTGGTTGGTTGGTCGTTTGGGGTGGTGTATTTGGCGGCTTAATCGGTTTGATTAGTGCACTACTGATCTAGTGCACTATGGTTATAGCGTATAAGCGTACAAAAAAGCGCACAGATGCAAGCCATCGCAACGCTAAAAATTCACAGTTTTGTCTTAATTTGTAACGCGTTCTGATATATTCTTTACGTTTCATTGCAACGGCCGCAACCACATTGGTAAGGGCACACTTAACATTCAGGAAATTACGACCATGTTCGGCAATTTATCAGCTTTACCAGCCGACCCAATTTTGGGCCTTCTGGCAAAATACAGACTAGATGAAAATCCAAATAAAATTGATTTAGGCGTTGGTGTTTACAAAGATGAATCCGGCCATACGGCGATTCTCGATTGTGTAAAAATCGCTGAGAAAATGCGCTTTGATAACGAAGATAGCAAAGTTTACATTGGTCCTGCTGGTACACCGCTGTTTAATGAAAAAATGACCGAACTCGCGTTTGGTCAGCACCAAGTAATAGAACAAAATCGGGTGCGCACAGTATCTACCCCGGGTGGCACCGGTGCATTGCGAGTTGCTGCTGAATTTATCCGCGCTTGTAAACCAGGCGCGACCATTTGGGTAAGCGACCCGACTTGGGCGAACCACACAGGTCTATTTCAAGCCGCAGGTCTCAACGTCAAAACTTACCCTTACTACGATTTCGACAATAAAAATCTAAAATTTGACGACATGAAAGCCGTCATTGAAAACGTGGCCAGTGATGATGTTGTTCTGTTCCACGCTTGTTGTCACAACCCAAGTGGTATGGATTTAAATCAACAACAATGGCAAGTCATGGCTGAGATAGCCAAACAAAAGGGTTTCACTCCACTTATTGATATGGCCTATCAAGGGTTTGGCGATGGCTTAGACGAAGATGCCTATGGCGTGCGTTTAATGGCTGATAGCGTCGATGAAATGATCTTAGCCAGCTCGTGTTCAAAGAACTTCGGCTTATACCGCGAGCGCATTGGCGCCTGTTCGATCATTGGTAAAGACAGCACCGTTACCGACGTCGCATACTCGGTGTTGTTGAGTGTTGTTCGTTGTATTTACTCAATGCCACCTGCGCACGGCGCCGCCATTGTTGAAACCATTTTAGACTCAACAGAATTGACTCAGCAATGGCATCAAGAACTGGCTCAAATGCGCAACCGCATCAATGGTAATCGCCAACTGCTGGTAGATAAACTAAAAGAACAAGGCGTAACCCGCGACTTTAACTTTATCACCCAACAAAAAGGTATGTTTTCATTTTTAGGCATTACCCCTGAGCAAGTGCAACGCCTACAAGATGAGTTTAGCATTTACATGGTTGGCTCAAGTCGCATGAGCATTGCCGGCATTGCCAATTCAAACGTGGATTACTTAGCCAAGAGCATAGCCAAAGTTCTTTAAGGCATCCTGCGTTACGTCATCACAGCTAACCGGACTTAGCCAAGCCCGGTTAGCTGCTCGTGTTTTACACCTTGCTACGCTTTCTTTCTCGCATTTTTTCACTTCGTATACTATTTGACCAACACCATAATTAGCGTTAACTTAGCCTAAGTATTTTCTTTATATTATACAGAGCTTTGCATGCATAAAGGTAGTCATCACAGCGGCGCCGATCCGCGTAACCAAGATATAAAAGTAAACATCAATGGTGAGCTATTCGCCCGGAATGAGGCGAAAATATCGGTTTTTGATTCTGGCTTTATTTTAGGTGATGGCGTCTGGG
The DNA here is from genome assembly GCF_041379045.1 of Thalassotalea ponticola. NCBI lineage: Bacteria > Pseudomonadati > Pseudomonadota > Gammaproteobacteria > Alteromonadales > Colwelliaceae > Thalassotalea > Thalassotalea ponticola. The sequence goes on along the minus strand of NZ_CP166871.1, from coordinate 201,496 downwards.
AGGGATTGCGCCTACATCGGGGTAAACTGCCTTTTATCGACCGTCATATGCGTCGACTCTACGATGGTGCCAAAGCATTAGATTTAGATATCGGCATCAGTCAACAACAGCTTATCGAGCGCATCCTCTACACCTGCCAAGCCAATAATATGGACGATAATGTGCACATTCGCTTAATGGTGACCCGCGGTGAAAAATCAACGCCGTATCAGGATCCCAGAGTCAATGTTGGCAAAGCAACCATTGTGATTATTGCCGAATACAAACAACCTTCCCCCACCAGTGATACATTCGGTCTTAATCTCTATACCGTCTACGTGCGGCGCGGTGCGCCTGATGTACAGGATCAAAAGCTCAATACCCACTCCAAACTCAACTGCATCTTTGCCTGCATACAATCTACTAAAGCCGGTGCAGATGAGGCGCTGATGCTCGACCCTCACGGGTTTGTCTCCACCTGTAATTCGACCCACTTTTTTTTCGTTCGCGATAACACCGTATTCACCTCAACTGGTAATTACTGTCTCGCCGGTATCACCCGCAGCAATGTCATTGAGCTGTGCAAAAAACATCGAATAAGCGTGGTACAAGGTAACTTCACCTTGTCTGACGTTTATGCCGCCGATGAGGCATTTGTTACCGGAACCTTTGCTGGGGTAACCCCAGTGGCGCAAGTCGATGGGCGAACTATTGGCAGCTTTGCCAATGATGGCAAAGGGCCGATGGTTAGACGCTTGCAAGACCTTTATCAACAAATGATTTGCGAACAATGCCGCTAGGAGTGACATAATGAGCAAGATAATCGCCATGTGGTCGGGACCGCGCAATATTTCAACGGCAATGATGCGCTCGTTTGAAAATCGAGGTGACTGCCAAGTTATTGACGAACCGTTTTACGGCTATTATTTGCAGCAAACGGGGTTGCCACACCCCATGGCCGAATCTGTTATTGCCAGTCAACCGAGTACTTGGCAACAGGTAGTCAACCAACTTACCGGTACTTTCAACACGCCGATCTGCTATCAAAAAATGATGACTCATCACATGTTAAACGAGATCGATCTGAGCTGGTGTAAATCGATAGACCATTGTTTTTTAATTCGCAACCCGCGCGATGTGGTGCAATCCTATGTGAAAAAAATGACCGATGTGAACGCCGACGACATCGGCATTGTGCGCCAGCATCAACTGTATCAACAGCTGTGTACCATAACCGGTAAGCACATTCCGATTATTGACAGTGATGACGTGGTCAACAACCCCAAGGGCATGTTAGAAGCGCTTTGTCGCCAACTCGACATTGACTTTGATCCAGCCATGCTTTGTTGGCCAAAAGGATCGCGAGCTAGTGATGGTGTTTGGGCTAGTCATTGGTACCAAAACGTGCAGAATTCGACGAGTTTTAGCCCATTTAAACAACACAATCAGCCCCTTACCGAGGCGCAGCAACAGCTAGTACAAAGTTCGATGTCACTGTATTTGGACTTATATCAACAGCGCCTAACGCTCAACGATTCGGTGGTTGAACGCTAAAATTATCGGTCTAATTGATATAGTCGATTCAAGCCTTTTAGGCTACAATAGCATGCAAATTAGCGTATCTTACATTTTGAGGAATCAAAGTGATGGTTTCTGGCAACCTGTTTATTCTTTCGGCACCGAGCGGCGCCGGCAAATCAAGCCTAATCAAAGCTCTGTTAGAGCAACACAACAGTCGACCAATGCAGGTCTCAGTATCACACACCACCCGAGCACCGCGCCCCGGTGAGCAAGACGGTGTACACTACCACTTTGTCAGCAAAGAGCAATTTGAACAACGCATTGCCGATGGCGAATTTTACGAGTGGGCAGAGGTATTTGGTAACTATTACGGTACCAGCGAAGCCGCCATTGATGCACAGCTAGAGCAAGGTATTGATGTATTTCTCGATATTGATTGGCAAGGTGCACAACAAGTTCGGCTAAAAAAACCACAGGTAACCAGTATTTTTATCTGTCCACCGTCAATCAGTGCGCTCGAACAACGCTTGCGCAACCGCGGCCAAGACAGCGATGAGGTGATACGCGATCGAATGACCGCGGCTAAAGCCGAGTGTTCGCACTATCAAGAGTTCGATTACATTGTGGTGAATGACGATTTTGAGCAAGCGTTGAACGATCTCAATATTATCATCAACAACCAGCGCCTGAAGCGCTCTCAACAAACGCAAAAATACGCGTCGTTATTCGAACAGCTAGTGAGCCAGTAACAGTAAGGCAGGTAAAATAAATACCGATGATCAATATTTAGATCGACAAAGATCTAGCATAAAGATTAAGCATTTAGTAAACTATCGTACTTACCGATTTAAAATTAGCTTTGTGGAGTAAATAGATGGCTCGCGTTACTGTTGAAGATGCAGTTGAAAAAGTAGGCAACCGTTTTGACCTAGTACTTGTTGCCGCTCGTCGTGCACGTCAAATCGCAACCGGTGGTAAAGACCCAATGGTTGAAGAAGAAAACGACAAACCAACGGTGTTGGCGCTTCGTGAAATTGAAGCTAACCTAATTAACAACGAAGTTATGGACAACGCAGATCGCCAAGAAGCTGTTCAGCACGAATCAGCTGAGCTTGCTGCCGTTGCTGCTATTGTTGGAAATCAAGTATAAGAGAGCACTCTCTTATGTCGACGTATAAAGAAAAGCCAATGACTCTGTCATTGGCTTTCTTGCAATTAAAGGGTATCTTTAGAAGAGCCAATCATATCCTGTAGTAACCTATAACATTCTTCGCAACATATGGTGTTGGAGCATTAAGTGTACCTTTTTGAACCATTAAAAAAACTGGCGGCAACCTATTTGCCTGATGACCAAGTTGAACAATTAAAACAAGCATATATCGTTGCCCAAAACGCTCACGATGGACAAATGCGCTCAAGTGGCGATCCATACATCACTCATCCTGTGGCGGTGGCGCGTAACTTGGCAGAAATGCACTTAGATCACGAAACCTTAATGGCTGCGTTATTACACGATGTCATTGAAGATACCGAGGTTACTGGTGATGAGTTAGCCGAACAATTTGGCAATACCGTCGCCGAGCTCGTCGAAGGGGTGAGTAAGCTCGATAAGCTCAGCTTCAGCAACAAGCAAGAGATGCAAGCCGAAAACTTTCGCAAAATGATCATGGCTATGGTGCAGGACATTCGGGTTATTCTAATAAAGCTTGCCGACCGCACCCACAACATGCGTACTTTAGGAGCTTTGCGCCCCGATAAACGCCGACGCATTGCTCGCGAAACACTGGAGATCTACGCCCCGATAGCCAACAGGCTAGGTATCCACGGCATTAAAAACGAATTGGAGCTGTTGGGTTTTCAAGCCTTGTACCCAATGCGTCATCGAGCTCTGAAAGAAGCGGTTTCACAGGCGCGGGGCAATCGCAAAGAAATCATTGAAAATATTCGCCAAGAGATCGCCGCTCGTTTGGAAGAATCGGGTATTGACGCACAAGTCGTCGGACGTGAAAAACACCTTTACTCGATTTATCGAAAGATGTTGAGCAAAGAATTAATGTTTAACGAGGTGATGGACATTTATGCATTTCGCATTATTGTCGATAACAAGTTTGATACCTGTTATCGCGCTTTAGGGGCGGTGCACAATTTGTACAAGCCAATTGAAACCCGCTTTAAAGACTACATCGCCATTCCCAAAACCAACGGCTACCAATCGTTGCATACCTCTCTCGTCGGACCGCACGGTATACCGGTGGAAATTCAAATACGCACCCAAGATATGGACCACATGGCGGATAGAGGGGTTGCCGCTCACTGGCTGTACAAACAACAAAGCGATACTAACGACGGCACCACCGCGCAAGTGCGCGCACGCAAATGGATGCAGAGCTTAATGGAACTACAACACAGCGCTGGTAGTAGTTTTGAGTTTATTGAAAACGTAAAGACCGAACTCTTCCCAGAAGAGATTTACGTGTTTACCCCAGACGGCAAAATTATTGAGTTACCTATGGGAGCCACCGCTGTCGACTTTGCCTATGCGGTGCACACTGATGTAGGTAATAGCTGTGTTGGTGCCAAAGCAGAACGCAAGCCATATCCATTGAGAAAGCCTCTGGTATCGGGACAGACGGTAGAAATTATTACCTCGAGCGGGGCACGCCCCAACGCGACGTGGCTCAATTTTGTGGTCACTGCCAAAGCCCGATTGCAAATCCGCAACTACCTGCGTTCGATGGAACACAACCAGTCGCTCAATTTAGGTCACCGATTACTAACCCACGCACTGGGCAGTACCAAGCTTGAAAGTATTAGTGAGCAGGTCATTAACGAAGTGGTGAGAGAAGCCGGTTATAAGGATCTCGACGAATTAATGGTTAACATCGGCCTCGGCAATGCACTGAGTATTGGTATTGCGCGGCGTTTAACCGGTGAATTTACCAGTGACGCGAAAGCGCCGATATACGGCAAAGCAAAAATGCCGATAAAAGGCTCTGAGGGCATGTTAGTTACTTATGGCAAGTGTTGTCACCCGATACCTGGTGACGATATCGTTGCCTACATGAGTTCGGGTAAAGGTTTAATGGTCCACCAAGACGGTTGTCGCAATATTAAAGGCCGAGAAAAAGAACTGGGTAAATTTTTCCCCGTGCGTTGGGATGAGGATATCGACAACGAGTTTGTGGCGGCGATAAAAGTAGAAATCATCAACCACCAAGGTGCTTTGTCCAAGCTAACCGCTATTATTACCAAGGCGGATTCCCATATTCGCACCTTATCAACAGAAGAAAAAGATTCGAACTTATACCTTATTTCGATGGAAATAACCTGTCAAAACCGCATCCATATTGCTGATATTATTCGTAAAATAAAAAGAATGCCGGATGTTCAGCGCGTGTTTAGACCAAGAAAATAAAAGAGATTACAATGAAAACAATCATCAATACAGACCTCGCACCCAGTGCTATTGGCACTTATAGTCAAGCCGTTAAAGTCAACAACACGGTGTATCTTTCTGGTCAAATCCCGCTCGTTGCTGAATCGATGACTATTGTCGATGGTGACTTTGCCGCGCAAACCCATCAGGTATTTAAAAATTTGTCAGCGGTGTGTAAAGCTGCCGGTGGTGGACTCGATGATATGGTCAAGGTCAATATTTATATGACCGATTTAAATCAATTTGCCGTGGTCAATGAAATCATGGCGCAGTACTTTGTCCAACCGTATCCAGCGCGCGCAGCGATAGGCGTCAGCCAACTTCCCAAGGGCGTGGATATCGAAATAGACGGCATTTTGGAACTTCCTAACCTAAACTAATATTTATGACTCCTGAAAGACACAAACGCATACTCGATATGCTCAACAAACGCCAAGTAGACTTAACCGTATGCATGGAAGGCGTGCACAAACCACACAACCTAGCCGCTGTGGTGCGCACCTGTGATGCAATTGGCGTCAACGACGTTCACGCCGTGTGGAAAAATGAGCGTATGCGCGTCGGTGGTGGCACCGCTCTGGGCTCGCAAAACTGGGTCAATTTACACAATTATACCAGTACCAAAGAGGCACTTAGTCGTCTCAAAGAGCAGGGTATGCAAATATTGGTTACCAATTTGTCTGATACTGCCGTCGATTTTCGCGATATTGATTACACCAAGCCGACGGCGATCATTTTAGGTCAAGAAAAGTTTGGTGCGTCTGACGAGGCGTTGGCAATGGCCGACCAAGATATTATTATTCCGATGGTCGGCATGGTGCAATCGTTAAACGTGAGCGTAGCGTGCGCGGTAACCTTGTATGAGGCACAACGCCAGCGCCAAGCTGCGGGAATGTACGATACCCCTTCGCAGCTTAGCCAAGAGCAACGCAATAAAGTGTTATTTGAAGGCGGTCACCCGATTTTTGCCCAAGCGTGCCAACGCAAGGGCTTGCCTTATCCGCAGATTGATGCCGACGGCCAAATCGTCGCCAGCGAGCAGTGGTGGCAAAAAATGCAAATGAACAAAGAAGCGTGGCAAGATCTCGACGATTAACCCTCAGTGTTAGCGCGTGATCAACGTCAGCAAATAGGTGAAACGTCCAACGGAAAACAGTGACGATAGCAAACAACATGGAACTCGAACAGCTCTCACAACATCAAGGGCTCGCAAACTTAGCGCAAGTGCCCGTTTCTGTGCTTAAAGGCGTGGGGCCGAGTATTGCCAGTAAACTTGAAAAACTCGGTCTGTGCAGTGTGCAGGATTTGCTGTTCCATTTACCGTTGCGATACGAAGATCGCACACGAGTTTACCGAATTCGCGACTTGATGCCAGGCATTCATGTCGCGGTCGTTGGCACCGTTGTTGACAATCACGTGCAGTTCGGCAAACGGCGCATGCTATTGGTGCGCATTAATGACGGCAGCGCAGAGTTGACCTTGCGCTTCTTCCACTTTTCTGCTGCCCAAAAAAACAACTTATCAACGGGTGCCACAGTTCGTTGCTTCGGTGAGATTCAGCGCGGTGGTCGGGGCTTTGAAATGATTCACCCCGAATACAAGATCGCCGATGCAAACCAAGATGCGATACCCGTAGAGCAAACGCTGACGGCGGTTTACCCAACAACTGATGGCTTGCGCCAAATCAGCATTCGCAACATTTGTGAACAAGCGCTACAACGCCTTGAACGGGGCCAAGTAGAAGAGCTGTTACCACAACAATTTCGCAACGACGGTCTCACCTTAGCCGAGGCGATAAAGCAAATTCACAAGCCAACACCTGAGATGTCAACTCAGTTACTCGAACAAGGGCGTCACCCTGCTCAAATCAGGTTGATCCGCGAAGAATTGCTCGCTCATAACCTGAGCATGCTTAAACTGCGCCAATCAAGTGATAAGCACCCGGCTAAGGCAATGACCATAGACACCACCCTCGAGCAACAGTTTCTCGCCAGTTTGCCGTTTTCACCTACCGGCGCTCAACAACGGGTGGTCAGCGATATTCGTCAAGATTTAAAACAAACCGTACCAATGATGCGTTTGGTACAAGGCGATGTGGGGTCTGGTAAAACCTTGGTTGCGGCATTGGCGGCGCTTACCGCCATAGGTCAAGGCTATCAAGTATCACTGATGGCACCGACTGAAATCTTGGCCGAACAACATGCAATAAACTTTAGCAAGTGGTTTGAACCTCTGGGGATCAAGGTGGCGTGGTTAGCCAGTAAAGGCAAAGCCAAACAAAAACGAGAAACGCTGGCAGCGATAAAAAGCGGTGAGTTACAAATGATTGTCGGCACCCACGCACTGTTTCAACAGCAAGTGGAGTTTCACAATATGACCTTGCTGATAATCGACGAGCAACACCGCTTTGGCGTGCAGCAACGTTTGGAATTGCGTGAAAAAGGCAAGTTTGATGGCTGTTATCCACATCAGTTGATCATGACCGCAACACCGATCCCGCGTACTTTGGCAATGACCGCCTACGCCGACTTAGATACCTCGATTATTGATGAACTACCACCTGGGCGAACGCCGATTAAAACGGTTGCCATTTCGGATTTACGTCGCGATGAGGTAATTGAGCGAGTGCGCCTCAACTGCTTGAATGACAATCGTCAGGCCTACTGGGTGTGTACCTTAATCGAAGAGTCGGAAGTGCTTGAATGCCAAGCGGCAGAGGATACCGCAGAGTATTTACAGCAACAGTTGCAAGGCTTGCGAGTCGGACTCGTGCACGGTCGAATGAAAGCCGATGAAAAACAAGCGGTCATGGATGAGTTCAAAGCCGGCAACATTCACTTATTGGTGGCCACCACAGTGATCGAAGTTGGCGTTGACGTACCCAATGCCAGCTTGATGATCATCGAAAATCCGGAGCGACTGGGACTCGCGCAACTGCACCAGCTGCGCGGTCGCGTCGGCCGAGGCAGTGTCGCTTCTCATTGTGTGTTGATGTATAAAAGTCCGCTGTCGAAAACCGCAACCAAGCGCCTCAGTGTCTTGCGCGAATCCAACGATGGCTTTTACTTGGCACAGCAAGACTTAGAAATTCGCGGACCCGGCGAGCTACTGGGTACGCGCCAAACCGGGTTAGCCGAGTTGAAAATTGCCGATTTAGTTCGCGACGGCGACTTAATTCCAGAAATACAACAGCAAGCGTATCTGTTGTGGCGTCAATACCCAGAATTAGCCCAACGCCTGATAAATCGCTGGCTAGCACAAAAAGAAAAGTATTCTAATGCCTAGAACGTGTCGATGTTATTGCCCGGTGATTAATTGTTAAAACCATTTTCCCTGCCCACAATTATCCTTTACACTAACACTATACCTGTAATTTGCCAGAGCTAAGCGTTTTTCATGAGCAACGACAATAAAGACACCACCCATTTTGGTTACAAGACCGTTAATACCGACGACAAAGAATCCTTGGTTGCCGGAGTATTTCATTCGGTAGCAAAACAGTATGATGTGATGAACGATTTAATGTCGTTGGGCATTCACCGTCTGTGGAAACGCTTTACTATTGATGCCAGCGGTGTGCGCCCCGGTAATCAAATTTTAGATTTAGCCGGTGGCACAGGCGACTTAACCGCCAAGTTTTCCAAACTGACCGGACCAACGGGTAAGGTTATTTTAGCGGATATCAATTCATCGATGTTGCAGGTAGGCCGTGATAAGCTGCGCGACCGCGGCGTGGTTGGCAACGTTGATTACGTTCAAGCAAATGCCGAGGCTCTGCCGTTTGACGATAATACGTTTGATATTGTCACCATTGCGTTTGGCTTGCGCAATGTCACCAACAAAGACAAGGCGCTGGCGTCAATTTATCGCGTATTAAAACCCGGTGGTCGCTTGTTGGTACTTGAGTTCTCTAAGCCCGAGCAAGAACTGCTGAGTAAAGCCTATGATTTTTACTCGTTCAATATCTTACCCAAAATGGGTGAACTCGTCGCTAAAGACGGTGATAGCTACCAATACCTCGCTGAATCGATTCGCATGCACCCCGATCAAGAAACACTAAAACAAATGATGGGTGATGCCGGCTTTGAACAGACTAGTTACCACAATTTAACCGGTGGTATCGTCGCATTGCACAAGGGTTACAAGTTCTAATGGCGTCCCCTGCGACTAACAGCCGATTAGACCAACTGATGCCCAAGCAAGCGGCAACTGCTTTATTAGAGCGCCTTGTCAATGCGGTTCTCGCTGATGAGCCATTGGTCGTTAACCAGTTATCGGCCTTAGACAATCGCTCACTGACGCTGTTAGTCAATGAAATTGGCTTTCCATTGACGTTTCACGTCAGCCAAGGCCATATTAGTGTTATCGCCAACAAACTCAACGATGACTGTCTCATTGCCACCAATATGCAAACCTTGGCTAAGCTAAAAAATTTAGAGTTGTTAACCTCGCTAATAAAATCGGGAGAGCTCGATATTATTGGCGACGTTAAAGTGGCGCAACAATTTGCCAGCATAAAGGATTCGCTATCGCTCGATTGGCAATCAAAACTGGCCGTTTATATTGGTGACGTGCCAACCCATCAAACGGTGAAATTAGTCAACTGGTTGGCGAGCAAATTACACTTTGCCAAACAGCAAATCAGTGAAGACGCCAGTGAGTTTTTATTGCACGAAGCAAAACTGGTGGTCAGTACCAGTGACGTTGCCTATTTCAACCAACAAGTAACGCAACTGCAACAGCAAACAGCGCAATTAGCGCAACGCGTGCAAAACGCTGCCAACCGGCTAATAAAACAATAAGGTAGGATATTTCGTGCGCAGCAAACGCCTTTATCAAATCGTCAAAACCTTTCTCAACTACGGTCTTGATGAACTCATCCCGCGAGAGCGCCTACCACTGGCAGCAAAAATCGCTCGAACGAGCTTGTTTTGGTTGCGCAATAAACACAAAGACAAACCAATTGAACAACGCTTTCGCTTGGCTGTTGAAAGCTTAGGACCGGTATTTATTAAGTTTGGACAAATGCTGTCAACACGGCGCGATTTGCTGTCGCAAGCATTTGCCGCTGAATTGGCCTTGTTGCAGGACAATGTCAACGCGTTTGACCGCGATACCGCAAAAGGTATTATTGTCGATGCCATTGGTGAACAAAAATTTAACCAGCACTTTAGCCATTTTGAAGCAAACCCGCTTGCGTCGGCATCGATTGCTCAAGTTCACGCTGCGACGCTGTCGATTGATGGCAAAGAGCACGACGTGGTGATCAAAGTTATCCGACCGAATATCGAAAAAACCATTCACGCCGACATCCAAGTGATGCACACCTTTGCGCGCCTGCTGAGCCGGTTTTACACTGAAGGTAAGCGCCTTCGCCCCGTCGAAGTAGTAAACGAATACAAACGGACGATATTGGACGAATTGGATTTACTGCGAGAAGCGGCCAACGCCATTCAGTTAAAACGCAATTTTGACGGTGACAAAATTCTCTATGTACCTGAGGTTTACAGTGAATTTTGCCATAAAAACGTCATGGTTATGGAGCGTATTTACGGCGTCGGCGTTGGCGAAGTTGAGCGATTAAAGCAACTCAATGTCAACATGCCACTACTCGCTGAACGCGGCGTGGAAGTATTTTTTACGCAAGTGTTTCGCGATAGCTTTTTTCATGCGGACATGCATCCAGGTAACGTGTTTGTTGACGTTACCGATGTTAACGACCCCACTTGGATTGCTATAGATTGCGGCATTGTTGGTACCTTGAACAAAGAAGACAAGCGCTATTTAGCAGAAAATTTCGTCGCCTTTTTTAATCGCGATTATCACAAAGTAGCGCAACTACATGTCGACTCTGGATGGGTGCCCAGAGACACCAGTGTTGATGAATTTGAATTTGCTATTCGCACCGTATGCGAGCCCATTTTCGAAAAACCGCTGGCCGAGATTTCATTTGGTCAAGTGCTGGTCAATTTGTTTAACACTGCCCGCCGTTTCAATATGGAAGTACAACCGCAATTAGTGTTGCTGCAAAAGACCTTACTGTATATTGAGGGTCTCGGCCGACAGTTGTATCCACAGCTGGATCTGTGGAAAACCGCCAAACCGTTTTTAGAAGATTGGGTTAAGCAACAAATGGGCCCCAAAGCGTTATTTGACGCGATCAAAGACAACTTGCCTTATTGGGCTGAGAAAATGCCTGAACTGCCCAACTTAGTCTATCAATACCTACAGTCCGGCCACAAAAATGCGGAACAGCAACAGCAGCTGTTGGCTGATATGCAACGCCGCCAAGAGCAGCAATTTAAGCGTTTGAGGTTAACCATAACGGGTAGCTCGCTATTGATCACTAGTGGTATTTTGGCAGTATTTAATGCGCCCGTTGCGGCCACCATCACTGGCGTATTAAGCGCCTTATTACTCGTTGGCTCACTGCGCGGCGCGGGATAAGCGGTTAACGTTGTGATTTTTCAAAATAGCCTTCAACGCGCAAAGCAATGCCTGGCGTTGGTTTGTGATCGTTGTCATACGGCCACTCAATAAAGGGTTCAATTTCAAAATACAGCCAGCGCCGATAGGCATTAACCCGAAACCGATAATTTAGCACTGTGTTGTCGATAAAAAAATCGTCGTCACCGTTGTCCTCGCCATATATTTCGACTCCCAAGCTGGTCGCTCTAAAGCGATCGATTTGATGCAAATAAAAATAGCCATGACGCCAGCGGTAACCGTGAAAAGATTCTGAGCCACGCATACTGTAATTGACTCGAAATTGTTGCTTTTCAGAATAGTTAAATTCGTATTCCATAAACAGGCGCGCGCCAAGGCCGTCGTCGAGGTAGTAATATATCGATGGCTCTAGTTCAAAACGGTGTTTTTCGGCGAGCTCGTACTGTAACTTCATCCGCCCTTTAACAAAAATATCGCCCCCCGATATACCTACGCGAGAGTCGATAAATTCGCCTAGATTGTCTACATTTACCACCCTCAGCGATGCCGTAAACGCCTCTTCTCGGTTTACTCGTGACAGGCGATCTGCTTCGTCTTTAGTTGAGGTGCGACTATCGTCATCTTCATCTGACAGCAATAAATCAACGCGATCTTCTAAATTGGGAAGCTTCACCCGCAACTTAAATTTTTGGGTAAACACAGCAAAATCTCGTGCTCTAGGTTCATAACCAAGGCGAATACGAGCTAATGAGGTAGGCGTGATGTCATCGTCTTCATCGGTGGCAAAAAAACTGTCAAACCACTTGGCGGTGCCGTAAAAAGAATCACTAATGGTTGAGTGAAAACCGAATAACCAATCATCCTCTGGCTTGGGGTGAACAATCATATATTCGGCGTACTCCTGCTCCTCCTCTTCAGCTGACACTGCGAAGCTTGTATAGCACCCAAACAGCATGGCCATGCCAATGCAGATGATTTTCATTTACCCTTTATTCTCATAAACTTAGTCGGTAAAAATAGCCGTTAGAACAACGCCACCTTAGTTTAACAAATAGTTAAAAAACTAAGAGATATCAAATAAATAATTATCGTATAACGAGGAAATCACTAGGCATATCCGTTTGTAAATTGGTATGATATGGCACAAACTTGTACTAGATATAAAGATTTTCTGGAGTGGGTATGGCCGGTATCAGTATTTGGCAACTGTTAATTATTTTTGCAATTATTATTTTATTATTCGGAACCAAGAAGTTACGCAACATTGGTAGCGATTTAGGTTCAGCGGTAAAAGGCTTCAAAAAAGCGGTAAATGACGAGCAAGACAGCAAATCAGACTCTGCAGAACCAAAAGTTGAACAATTAAAGCAAGCCGATCAACAACAAGATAAAACCAAATCAAAAGAAAAAGATCAGGCGTAGTCGATGTTTGATATTGGTTTTTGGGAGCTGACAGTTATCGCCGTCATGGCGTTGGTGGTGCTTGGACCGGAACGCATGCCGGTGGCCATTCGCACGGTCAGAGGTTGGGTTCGCAATATCAAACAATTTAGCTCTTCGGTACAAACCGAGTTGAAAGAAGAGTTGCGCATTCATGAGTTACACGAAAACTTGCGCAAGGCCGAACAACAGGGCATGAAAGATTTGTCGCCTGAGCTACAGGATTCGGTTGATCAACTCAAGTCGGCAGCCGCAGATGCCAATCGCCCTTACGCCAAACAACACAATCCGCTCAATCAGGACCCGTCAGCCGTTGATAGCGAGCGCTCTGCACCAGACAACAACTCAAGCTCACACCCCGAAAACAGCAATAACAAGTGATATAAGCGATGACAAATGCATCTTCAGGCTCTTCTTTGTTTGAACACCTTTTAGAACTGCGCTCGCGACTATTAGCTATGGTCGTTAGTGTATTGGTGGTGTTTTTGTGTTTGGCCTATTTTGCCCAAGATATATACCAATATCTAGCCGAGCCGTTATTGGCGGTGATGCCAGAAGGCAGCAACATGATCGCCACAGACGTTGCCTCGCCTTTCTTTGCGCCCTTTAAACTCACCATGGTGGTGTCTATTTTCGCCGCGATGCCATACATTCTTTATCAAATTTGGGCGTTTATTGCGCCGGGCCTTTATGCCAACGAAAAAAGGTTAATCGCCCCCTTGCTGTTTGGTTCAAGTATATTGTTTTACGGCGGCGTTGCGTTTGCGTATTTCATTGTGTTCCCTTTGGCGTTTGCTTTTTTTAATAGCGTTGCCCCAGAAGGCGTCACTATTGCCACCGATATATCCAGTTACCTCGATTTTGTATTAAAGCTATTTTTTGCCTTTGGCGCAGCGTTTGAAATTCCGATTGCCATCATACTGATGTGTTGGACCGGTTTCACTACGGTGGCAAGCTTGCGCGCCAAACGCCCTTACGTTATTGTCGGGGTATTCGTGGTAGGTATGTTGTTAACTCCTCCTGATGTAATTTCGCAAACCCTGTTAGCACTACCTATGTGGTTGTTATTTGAATTGGGGCTAGTTTTGGCTTCTTTTTATCGTCCTCGTCAAGACGCAGACGATACCGCACAACAAGGTGAATAAGATAAAATGAGACCTATATTACTTACCGTAGCACTGTTGACGTGCAGTTCTGCTTTCGCATTTGACTCCCAGCGTTGGCTTGATTGTAGCAACATTAACAATAACGATGACCGACTCGCCTGTTACGACCGCGTCGCCAACTCGTTGAAAAGCGAGCCAACGAGTGCCCCGTCAGCAACTGACCCGGTACCTGAGGCTGTAGCCCCTGCACCTACTGTGACCACGGCGACGGCGGCGACGGCGGCTGCGACTAACGCGGCAAGCGACACTGCGCAAGGTTCCGTCCAAGCCGGCTTTGGTCTAGAGCACAAAATGACCGAACAAGAGCAGGCCGTCGACGCGTTAACGATGACGATCAGCAAGGCGAAACAAAGCTTGCACGGCGAGTGGACCCTGTGGTTCGAAAACGGCCAGCAATGGCGCACCTTATCCAATAAACGAATTAAATTTAAAGCCGGTCAAGAGGTGGTTATCTCGCGCGGTATTTTTAATTCGTTTACCATTAGCGCCGTTGACTCTAACCGCACCACCAAAATCAAACGGCTTAACTAGATACCGCTATGCTTATTGATATTGGGGTAAATCTCACTAGCTCGCGATTCGATAACGACCGAGCCGAGGTTGTTGCTAGTGCCCAACAAGCGGGGATCACCAAGATGCTGATCACCGGCACCAACGTTGACGCAAGTGAGCAAGCAGCGCAGCTGTGCAGCCAATTTTCAGGGCTGTATAGCACCGCTGGAGTACACCCTCACGACGCCGATAACGTCCCAGACGACTACGTCGACCGACTCAAAGCGTTATTGAAACACCCAAAAGTAAAAGCGGTAGGTGAGTGTGGATTAGACTTTAACCGCAACTTTTCTAGCCCTGAAAATCAGCAGCGGGTGTTTGCCCAACAATTGCAATTGGCGGTTGAATTTAACTTGCCGGTGTTTCTACACCAACGCGATGCATTTACCACGTGGCAGCAAATACTCAGCGCATACACGCCTCAATTAGCCGGTGGCGTAAGCCATTGCTTTACCGGTGATAAGCCGCAATTAAAACAGTGCTTAGACATGGGCCTGTACATTGGCATTACTGGCTGGATTACCGATCCCAAACGCGGTACTGAGTTATATGATATTGCCCGCTACATTCCCTTAGACCGGGTTATGGTTGAAACCGATGCACCGTATTTAACCCCTAAAAATATTCGTCCAAAACCAAAATCAAGTCGCAACGAGCCCAAGTATTTACACAGCGTTGTCGATACATTGGCAACCGCTATGCAGGTTGACAGAGACTTACTTATTGAACACGCCACGGCAAATAGCAATCGATTATTTGCTCTGGCTGACTAGGAGCTATCTGCACATGAACAACGTCAATCAATTTGGCCAATTTCCCGCACGTCGAATGCGCCGCATGCGTCGCGATGACTTTTCTCGTCGTTTAATGGCGGAACACCAACTTACCGTTAACGACCTTATTTACCCTGTTTTTGTTCTCGAGGGTGAACAACAGCGAGAAGCCGTGCCGTCAATGCCTGGCGTCGAGCGCAAGAGTATTGATTTATTACTTGAAGAAGCGGCGGAACTGGTTGATTTGGGCGTCCCTGCGATTGCGTTATTTCCAGTCACACCACAAGCGAATAAGTCATTGATGGCTGAAGAAGCATACAATGACGATGGCCTTGCACAACGAGCTGTGCGTGCGCTTAAGCACAAGTTTCCGCAACTTGGGGTGATTACTGATGTCGCTTTAGATCCGTTCACCACACATGGCCAGGATGGCATTATCGACGAACAAGGTTATGTACTAAATGACGTAACCAAAGACATTTTAGTCAAGCAAGCATTATCTCATGCTCGTGCCGGTGCCGATGTGGTTGCGCCCTCGGATATGATGGATGGCCGTGTTGGCGCCATTCGTCAAGCGCTTGAGCAAGACGGCTTTGTCAACACCCGTATTCTCGCTTACTCAGCCAAATACGCGTCAAATTACTATGGACCATTTCGCGATGCTGTCGGCTCAGCTGGCAACATTAAAGGCGGTAACAAGTATTCTTATCAAATGGATCCGGCTAATTCCGATGAAGCGTTACACGAAATAGCCCAAGATATCTACGAGGGTGCCGATATGGTTATGGTAAAACCTGGTATGCCGTATTTAGATATCGTTCGCCGCGTTAAAGATAACTTTCAAGTGCCAACCTACGCCTATCAAGTCAGTGGTGAGTACGCAATGCACATGGCGGCCATTCAAAACGGTTGGTTAGCCGAAAGGCCCTGCGTAATGGAAGGCTTATTAGCATTTAAGCGCGCCGGTGCTGACGGCATCCTCACCTACTTTGCCAAAGACGTCGCCCGTTGGTTACAAGAGGGCTAACAGATAACGTCGCCCAAGCAAGCCTTTGTTGTTCTGCACACAGCTATCGCCATGTTAGCTGTGTGTGCGCTATTTGCTAAATGGATTGAACTACCCGCACTGTACATTGTTTGGGGTCGCTGTTTATTCGCGTTTATCGCGCTTTATATCGTCAGTTACGGCAAGCAACTCAACTTAAACATCAATGCGCGCTTGCGCCGGCGATTGTTGATCAGCGGCGTCTTACTCGCCTTGCACTGGTGGAGCTTTTTTCAATCGATTCAACTGACCAATGTTGCTGTCGGTCTGCTTACCTTTGCCACGTTTCCATTGTTTGTGCCGCTGATAAACCGCGTTTTATTGCAACAGACGATTCAGCCGATACTGCTGGTACAAGGCCTACTCTGTATATTGGGCGTGTACTTGTTAGTCGCTCATCAGCCAGTAAGCGATGCCACTTGGCTAGGGGTGGTATTAGGGGTATTTTCAGCCCTCAGTTTTGCCCTATTAACAGTGTTTAATCACCACTACGTACAACAACACAACCCGGTGGTGATTAGCGTATTCCAACAGGGCGCCGCATTAATCTGGCTAACACCGTGGCTGTTTGTATGGCCACAACTGCCAAGCACAACGGACTGGCTTGCCTTTGCCGTGCTCGGCGTGTTTTTCACCGCCCTTACTCATGCATTGATCATTTACTGTTTGCGCTTTCTTCCCGCCTTCACTGTCAGCGTGAGTTTTAGCTTAGAACCCGTTTACGGCATTGTGGCCGCTTACTTTTTGCTCGGCGAGAGTATCAGCACCCCAACCGTCATCGGCTCAGTGTTAATTGTAGTTACCTGCGCGTGGGCCAGCATCAGCTCGATGCCGAGATCGGTAAAAGCGTAATGTCTAAACACCGTGGGTAGATAACACAGCTGTCACCGGCTGCGCTAGCGGTATTGTCTGAGCCAAGACACCTTGAGTACTGCGAACGTTATTCTTTCGCGCTTATGGTCAAGTTAAAGCCTTGTGCAGCCAAATCGGTAACCTCTTGCTTTAGCTCGGCTGATATCAGTGGGTGGCTGTGTAAAAATGAGCGGTCTAAGACCAACTGTGCCGCCTGAGGTTTGCCGTTAATTCGAAATGATGGCATCACATCATCTTTGCGTCGCTTGGCGAGAATAACGGCCAAGCGCAGAATAACAATGAGATACAAGGTCGATTGCGAGTCGATAAAATTTTGTTGGTCAATTGCCCGGTGGTCAAAGTCTCCCTTGTAATTGCCGACCAGTGCAATCAATAACAAGCGCTCTGCTTGTGAAAAACCAGCTAAGTCGGCGTTCGCCAAAATGTATTGACCGTGCTGTTTATTGTTTTTGTATTCGAGTAACAAGCCAATCTCGTGCAACGCGCACGCCGACTGTAAAATACTCGACATAGGCAAAGTTAAAGACCAGGCTTTAGCCAGCTGAGTAAACGCAGAATCGGCAATGTTGGCGACGCGATACGCATGTCGTTCATCAATACTAAAGCGCTGAATTAAGCCGCTAATAGTGCGCTGACGAATATTTACATTGCGCATATTGGGCAGTAATTCGTATAGAATACCTTCTCGAATTGCCCCTTGCGCAAGGATCACACGCGTTAGCTCAAACTCATCGACGATGGCGATCAAAATCGCTAATCCGGCAACAAAAACCGGCTTGCGCTCAGCGGTCAAGCCTTCTATCTCAAGTGCTGCTAAGTGACCACAATGAATCGCGAGCTCGCTGATTTGTTGCAGATTATCTCGGGTGATCTGTTGTACTTTACCTTGTTCGGTGAGAATTTCAGCGACTGCTTGCAATGTGCCTGAGACGCCTAAAGCAATATCCCAACCTTGTTGCTGATACGCCTGTTTGTGCGGGGCAAGTGCCGTTCGCGCCGCAGTAACGGCTTGTTCAAACGAGCTGTGAGTATATTGATCGCCCTTAAAAAAAGTCTTATTAAACGTTACACAACCGATATTAACCGAGCATGCTAAGGCACAGTCAAAGCCTTCGCCAACAACGAGCTCGGTACTTGCGCCGCCGATGTCTATAACTAAGCGTTTGTTGGCACTACAGGTAGTATGAGCGACGCCTAAGTATATATTTTGAGCCTCTTGTTGGCCGGAGATAACCTCAATCGGATGCCCTAAAATGCGCTCGGCTCGGTCGAGAAATTGTTGGCGGTTTTGCGCTAACCGCAACGTTGCGGTCCCGACAACGCGAATGTTTTGCGGTGGAATATCTTGTAGCCGTTCAGCAAAAAAACTCAAACACTCCCAGCCTCGAGCCATGGCCTTGGCATCTAGGTTGTATTCGCTATCAAGCCCTGAAGCTAAACGCACTTTGCGTTTTACTTTATCGACAATTTGCACACTGTCGGCGACTAAGCGTGCAATTAACATATGGAATGAGTTTGACCCTAAATCGATCACCGCATATAAAGGCTGCGAGCACGATGGAAGCGATTTATCTGTCACCAGCAAACTACCTCGAAGTTTGACCGCGCGGCTTGCTATTGCCTTTGCCCCCGCGCTTTGGCGCTGGGCGATGACGGCGTTGTTTGGGTTTAGGCTTGGGTAAGTCAGTTAACAACGCATCCGGATCGTATTTACTCACCGGCAGGTTATGGTCGATATATTCTTCAATCGCAGGTAAATTAAATACGTACTCTTCACAGGCCAGACTGATTGCATGACCGGTTGCACCAGCGCGTCCCGTACGACCAATGCGGTGTACATAGTCTTCGCAATCATCCGGTAAATCATAATTAAACACATGAGTTACAGCGGGGATATGCAGACCGCGGGCGGCTACGTCGGTGGCCACCAAAATATCTAATTGACCTTTACTAAACTGCTCTAAAATTTTCAGACGCTTATTTTGGGCAACATCACCAGTTAACAAACCGACGCGGTGATTATCGGCTTGCAAGTGGGCATATACACGCTCACAGCTGTGCTTGGTATTGGCAAACACAATGGCTTTATCGGGCCACTCTTCTTCGATAAGCGTTTGCAACAAGGCCATTTTATCTTCGTTTGACGGGTAAAATAGCTCTTCGCTGATGCGCACATTGGTTTTTTGTTCAGGTTCAACTTCTACGCTCACCGGCTCATTCATGTGCTCGAAAGCCAGCTCTTTTACGCGGTATGATAGCGTTGCTGAAAACAGCATATTCAAGCGTTTATCCGGCGCAGGCATGCGGCGAAACATAAAGCGAATATCCTTGATAAAGCCGAGATCAAACATGCGATCAGCTTCGTCAAGCACCACCACTTCAATATTGTCTAGGCGATAAATACCTTGCTTGTAATAATCGATTAAGCGACCGCAAGTACCGATCAGGATATCAACCCCTTGCTCTAGGGTGTGGCGTTGGCTTTCGTAACCTTCGCCACCGTATATCACACCAAGACGCATCCCCGTTTGTTGAGCCATGTGTTTAGCGTCATTGGCTATTTGAATCGCTAGCTCTCGAGTTGGTGCCATAATAATAGCACGAGGCTGATTGTGCGATGGCGCAGGAACTTGCAACAAGTGATGAAATGTTGCCGCTAAAAAGGCAATGGTTTTACCCTCACCCGTTTGCGCCTGACCAGCAATGTCCTTACCTGTGAGAACAATGGGTAACGACTGTGCTTGAATCATGGTGCAGTTGTGAAAACCCATCTTTTCAAGACCGGCAACCACTTTTTCGTTCAAACCTAACTCGCTGAACTTAACGTGGGTTAAATGTGTCTTATTCATGCTTTTTGCGATAACACTCAATTTTTACAATAGATTAGATATATAGTAACAGAATGATATATTTATATCTGCCTTTGTGCAGATGATAAACAGTTTTTTCTTCTGTAAAATGGGTTATTGTCGGTTGATAGGTAAAAAATTAACGCAATTACAGATTTGCCCCTTGTAATTGTTGTCTTGAGACCCAAGATCTATGAGAATTGCGAATTAATGCGCGTAACGCATACACATTGGAGAATATAATGAGCGATAAAATTGTACAGTTAACTGATGACAGCTTTGATGACGTTGTTAATTCATCTACCCCAGTTCTTGTTGATTTCTGGGCTGAGTGGTGTGGTCCATGTAAAATGATCGCTCCAATCCTAAACGAAATCGCTGACGAGTACGACGGCAAGGTAACTGTTGCTAAACTCAACATCGATCAGCACTCAGCATCACCACAAAAATTTGGTATTCGCGGTATCCCAACGCTGCTACTGTTCAAAAACGGTGAAGTAGCTGACACAAAAGTTGGTGCGTTATCGAAAAATCAGTTAAAAGAGTTTTTGGACGCCAACGTCTAATTTGGCGTTAAGCTCGAGTAAAAAGGTCAACGAGTGTTGGCCTTTTTTCTTTACATTACGTAAAATCCCTACCATAATCATGTTCATCAATTAGCTGTGAAGCAGCCTTTACCTAAGGCGACTTTAGTGCTAGTTTTAACTTAAACATACCTAAACTCTTTATTATTAACCCTTTTCGTTTCGGCAGTTACTCCTGTTCTAGACCCGAAATAACGTAAGCAAAAACAAATTACAATCAAAAGACCCTTCACTATGAATCTAATCGAATTAAAAGATAAACCTATTGGCGAGCTTTTAAAGCTGGCAGAGAGTATGAATCTTGAGCACTTAGCTCGCAATCGCAAGCAAGACGTGATTTTTGCTATTTTGAAAGCGCATGCGAAAAGCGGCGAAGATATTTTTGGTGGCGGGGTTCTTGAAATTTTACAAGACGGTTTTGGCTTTTTGCGCAGTGCCGATTCATCGTTTTTAGCCGGTCCTGATGACATTTATGTCTCGCCAAGCCAAATTCGCCGTTTCAGCCTGCGCACCGGCGACACGATTTTCGGTAAAATCCGTCCACCGAAAGATGGCGAGCGTTATTTTGCCTTATTAAAAGTCAATGAAGTTAACTTTGACAAACCGGAAAACTCGCGCACCAAAATTTTATTTGAAAACTTAACACCTGTGCATCCGGACGAGCGTTTAACCATGGAACGCGGTAACGGCAGTACAGAAGATATCACCGCGCGTGTACTCGATCTTGCAGCGCCGATTGGCAAGGGACAACGCGGTCTTATCGTTGCACCACCAAAAGCGGGTAAAACACTACTACTACAAAACATCGCCCAAAGTATTGCGCACAATCACCCCGAATGTGAGTTAATGGTGTTGTTAATTGACGAGCGTCCTGAAGAAGTGACCGAAATGCAACGCCTTGTCAAAGGCGAGGTTGTCGCTTCAACGTTTGACGAGCCAGCCAGCCGTCACGTACAAGTAGCGGAAATGGTCATTGAAAAAGCCAAGCGTTTAACCGAGCACAAAAAAGACGTGGTGATTCTACTTGATTCAATTACCCGTTTAGCACGAGCTTACAACACCGTGATTCCATCATCGGGTAAAATCCTTACCGGTGGTGTTGACGCCAATGCCCTACATCGCCCTAAGCGCTTTTTTGGTGCTGCGCGAAACATCGAAGAAGGTGGTAGCTTAACGATTATCGCAACCGCGCTTGTAGATACTGGCTCTAAGATGGACGAAGTTATTTACGAGGAATTTAAAGGTACCGGTAACATGGAACTACACTTATCTCGTAAAATCGCTGAAAAGCGCGTATTCCCAGCCATCCACTTCAACCGTTCTGGTACCCGTCGCGAAGAAATGCTGACCAAAGCAGATGAACTACAAAAACTGTGGATTCTGCGTAAAATCGTCCATGAAATGGGTGAAATTGATGCGATGGAGTTTCTCATTGATAAGTTAGCGATGACGAAAACTAACGATGAATTTTTTGACGCGATGAAGCGTAAATAAATCGCCTCAAGCGCGTTATTAAACCGGTCAATCGACCGGTTTTTTTATGCTTTTTTTACCAATTTAAGCGATAATTACGCCAATCCATGTCAGCAAGAGTGCCAAAGTGAACACAGCGAGCGGTAAACGATTAAATAAATACATCAGTGATAGCGGCTTTTGCTCGCGTCGCGAAGCCGATAAGTTAATTGAACAACAGCAAGTAACCATTAACGGCAAGCCACCCGAGCTCGGCAGTAAAGTGATGCCAGGCGATGTAGTTAAAGTGAATGGTCAACCCATCGGTGCCGTCGCCGACAATAAATCCGATCGCATTTACATCGCTTACAACAAGCCGATAGGTATTACCTGTACTACCGAACGACAAGTGCGCGGTAATATTGTTGATGCCATAGCTCATCGCGAGCGTATCTTTCCTATTGGCCGCCTAGATAAGCCCTCAGAAGGACTGATCTTTTTAACCAACGATGGCGATATCGTCAATAAAATTTTGCGCGCTGAAAACGCCCATGACAAAGAGTACGTAGTGCGCGTTGACAAACCGATCAGTGAGCGCTTTGTTAAACGCATGGCGCAAGGTGTACCTATTTTGGGGACGGTAACCAAACCGTGTCAGGTAGAGGCGACAGGACGAAACAGTTTTAAAATTGTGCTCACACAAGGGCTAAATCGGCAAATTCGACGCATGTGTGAATACTTAGGTTATCAGGTTACCAGTCTTAAGCGCACGCGCATTATGTCGATCTCTTTGGATACCTTAAAAGCTGGCCAATGGCGCTATTTAACCGCCAAGGAGATGCAACAAATCAACCAAGCAGTTGCTGGCTCGCGCAAAACATCTGAGCGTGCGGAACAAAAGCTCGGTAAAGAAGTAAAGTATCAACCAAAGCACAACCCTGACGTTGCAGGTAACAACCAGAAGCCAAAGTCGACCAATAAAGCACGAGTCAAAGCCGAGCATAGCGACCAATCAACTAAAGGCCAGTCGCACCGCAATTCAAAACCCACTCGTCCGGCCAACCAAAAACACCGCAGCAATGCCAATAGCAGTGATAAAAAGTCGCGAATTACCGGTAAACTCAGCTTAAAAAAATAACAATTTGCCAAATAAAAACGCCTAGAACTGTGTGCTCTAGGCGTTTAAGTTAAGCGTTAACTGCACCGCGAGTAGCTATGTGCTTGTGCTTTAGTTAGCCTCGCTTTTGCGATCCCGTCCGAGCAAATCAAGCGCCGCCTCTTTGACCGGTTTTGCTTGATAGAGCACTTGATATATTTGCTCTACTATAGGCATTTCAACCGATTCTCGTTGCGCTAACATGTAGACTTCTTTGGTATTGCGGTAACCTTCTACCACCTGACCAATATCAGCCATAGCTTTTTCTACCGACTGATCTTGCCCTAAGGCTAAACCAAAACGCCGATTGCGCGACTGGTTATCGGTACAGGTTAACACTAAGTCACCAAGACCCGCCATACCCATAAACGTTTGTGGCTGAGCGCCAATGGCGAGACCAAGGCGCGACATTTCAGCTAAGCCTCGGGTAATTAAGGCTGTTCGAGCATTGGCGCCAAAGCCCATTCCATCGGCCATACCGGCACCGATAGCGATCACGTTTTTCACCGCGCCTCCGAGCTGAACACCGAGCATATCGTGATTTTCGTAAACTCGAAAACTGCGTTCACAATGCAATAACTCTGAAAGGTCGTGAGCAAAATTGGCGTTAGTTGCAGCTACTGTAATTGCCGTTGGCAAGCCCGCTGCCATTTCTTTGGCAAACGTTGGGCCAGACAACACCGCTAATGGTATCTGCTCTCCCAATAACTCTTCAGTCACCTCGCTGAGTAAACGGCCGTGCTCAGGGTCTAACCCCTTGGTTGCCCATGCAAGGCGATGCTGAGTATTAAGCAGCGGCTTAATTTGATGCAGCATATCGGTGAACGCGTGACTGGGAACCACTAACAGCAAGTTATCAGAGGCCGCGATAACAGTCTCTAAATCCGACTCGATTTGCAGTGACTCAGGGAAGGTAAACCCCGGTAGGTATTTATCATTACTGCGCGATGCTTGCATTTGCTCTGCATGCTGCTTATCGCGCCCCCACAATAGGGTTTTATGACCATTGCGGGCCAAGCAGAACGCTAGCGCAGTGCCATATGACCCTGCGCCTATAACGCTAATATCCGCTCGTGTTGCGACCATTAAGCGTCTACTTTTGGTTGCTCACCAGCAGCTTGAGCTTCGGCTGCGCGTTTTTGTACATATGATGCAAATAACGCGTCAAAGTTTACTGGTGCTAAGTTTAATTGTGGGAACGTACCGCGCGATACTAAGCTTGCTACCGCTTCACGTGCATACGGGAATAAAGTGTTTGGACAGAATGAACCCAATGTGTGTGCTAATTGTGGCTCAGGCATGTTAGCAACGCTGAAGATACCTGCTTGTTGTACTTCACATAGGAAAGCAACTTCTTCACCAAGCTTAGCCGTAACCGTTAGTGCTAAAATCACTTCATAGGTGTTTTCCGCAATTTGGTTTGAACGCGTATCAAGGTCAAGTTTCACTTCAGGCTGCCACTCTTTTTGGAAAACAGCTGGGCTTGCTGGAGTTTCAAATGAGATATCCTTGGTGTAGATGCGCTGAATAGCAAATTGCGGTTGAGCTTGTTGATCGGCACCGTTTGCTTCAGGGTTTTGGTTTACTTCTGACATGTTTACTTCCTAAATATAAAAATAATGTATTGTCTCAATACGGATTTAATTATTCATTTAATAGTGCATCAAGACGGCCGTTGTAATGCAGTGCAAACAAGTCATCACAGCCACCAATGGGTTGCTCGTTAATGAATATTTGCGGCACAGTCGTGCGCCCGTGACTGCGTTCAATCATTTCTGTCCGCTTATCAGGAAAGTCATCAATGCTTATTTCGGTAAAATCAATCTGCTTTTGCTGTAAGAGCATTTTTGCTCGAACGCAAAAACCACAAGTATGACGCGTATAAATTACCACTTGTGTCATTTTTCTACTTTCCTAGACGTGACGTTAATTTGTTACTTGGCAATGGGTAAGTTGGCACTCTGCCAAGCGTTAAACCCACCTTTGAGTACACTGACTTTTTCAAAACCGGCCTTGGCCAACGCATTGGCCGCTTTTACCGCAGAAATTCCAGCTGTACATACCACTATAATGGGTTTGTCTTTGCTGTTTTCAAGGCCCTGAAAATTATTCTCGTTAATTTTGTCAAGAGCCAGTGATTTTGAACCAATAATATGACCCTTCTTAAACTCGCCATCATTGCGAATATCAACGATTACACCATTTTCTCGGTTAACTAATAAGGTTAACTCATGGGGGTTTATCTCGTTAATTTTTGACAACTTACTTTTGATAATTGACACTACAAGTAACGTTGCTATCGCCAACCACAACATGGCCAATAATTGATTGTTTGCGATAAATGTTAAAAACTGATCCATTTGGTTCGTATCTCTGTTGCACTGGTAATAAATAAATTGAAGGCCAAGTATACCGTCTGCATTTAAAGAATCCAGTATAATGGAAAAATATAGCCTAGAATTGGCTATGCCTATAGCTCTTTGCTAAGTTATTTGGCAAAATTTATCGGTATATCAATTGAGCTAACCGTCAAACTTTGAATCTGAGGCCTCTTAATGAGTAACAAAAAGCCTATGGTGCTGCTAATCCTTGATGGATGGGGTTACCGCGAAAACGAACAATCGAATGCAATATTCCACGCCAACACGCCGGTGATGGACTCGTTGTTTAAACAATACCCAAGCATGCTTATCAACACCTCTGGCATGGCCGTAGGCCTTCCTGAAGGGCAAATGGGCAACTCAGAAGTCGGTCACGTCAATCTTGGAGCGGGTCGCATTGTTTATCAAGACTTTACCCGTATCACCAAAGCAATTGAAGATAATGAATTAGTCAATAATCAAGCGTTAGTAAACGCCATTGACGGTGCTCAAAGCAAAGGCAACGCCATTCACGTATTTGGTTTGTTGTCGCCAGGTGGCGTACACAGCCATGAAGATCACATTTTTGCGCTTCTGGAGATGGCCAAACAACGCGGCGCCGAAAAGGTTTATTTACACGCGTTTCTCGATGGTCGCGATACGCCGCCGCGCAGTGCCGAGGCATCATTGCAAAAAGCCGAGAAAAAATTTGCAGAACTCGGTAACGGACAAGTCGCTTCCTTGATCGGTCGCTACTACGCGATGGACAGAGACCAGCGTTGGGAGCGAGTTGAGCAAGCGTATAATCTCATTGTCAGCGGTGACGCAAAGTACACAGCTCAAGACGCCGTGGCGGGATTAGAAGCCGCCTATGCACGCGATGAAAATGATGAGTTCGTCAGCGCCACGCGCATCCTTGACAGCGATGGTCATGCCATTGAAGTACGCGATGGCGATGCAATGATCTTTATGAATTTTAGAGCCGATCGCGCACGTCAGTTTACACGCTGTTTTAGCGAACCAAACTTTGATGGTTTTGAGCGCAAAAAAATTCCACAACTCAGTGATTTTGTCATGCTCACTGAATACGCGGCAGATATAAAAACCAGCATCGCCTTCCCACCCGAAGACTTGGTTAATGTGCTGGGCGCTTGGTTAGAAAAGCACAACAAGACACAATTGCGCATTTCTGAGACAGAAAAATATGCGCATGTTACGTTTTTCTTCAGCGGTGGTCGCGAAGATACCTTTATCGGTGAAGATCGCATCTTAGTGCCATCGCCACAAGTGGCCACCTATGATCTACAACCGGAAATGAACTCGAACTTGTTAACCGACAAACTCGTTGATGCTATTGAGTCGGGTAAATACGACGTTATCGTTTGCAATTACCCAAATGGTGATATGGTCGGTCATACAGGCAAGTTTGACGCAGCGGTTAAAGCATGCGAAGCGGTAGATAAATCTATCGGCAGAGTTGTTGACACATTAAAGCGCGTCGGTGGCGAGTGTTTGATTACCGCCGATCACGGTAACGCTGAAATGATGGTCAACAGTGAAACAGGTCAAGCTCACACCGCACACACCACAGAGCCAGTACCACTGATCTACGTGGGCCGACACGCCAATGTGGCCTCGTCGGGTGCGTTAAGTGATATTGCGCCGACCATTCTTCACCTTATGGCAATGGAGCAGCCAGCTGAAATGACAGGTACTCCATTGATGACGCTAAGTGAGTAGCGCCCTGCCAACGATTCGACGTCACAAATACAGCAGAGCGTTAATGCTTTGCTGTTTGTTGCCGTGCTTGGCTTTTGCAACCGAGCAAGAAAAACGTGAAACTCGCAAAGACTTAAACGTAGTAAAACAACAAATCGAATCGCAAAAGCAAGAGCTTAAACAAAGCAATTCACAGATAGCCGACTTGCAAGAACAACTCAAAAAAGATGATATAGCGATTGCTAAATCGGCGCAAAAACTGAATAAAACAAAGCAGCAGCTACAGCTTACGCAACAAAAAATCGGTGATTTAAAACAACAACAAAAGCAGCTTAACGCCAATAAAGCGCAACAAGAACAACTGTTGGGAGAGCAACTTCGCAGCGCTTACTCATCAGGTCATCACGACTACCTAAAACTGCTGCTCAATCAGCAAAAACCGGAGCAAGTACAACGCACCTTGACCTACTACACCTATGTCAATGATGCGCGTATCGACAGTATTGGTGCCTTTACTAAAACTATCGAACAGCTCGCTGATGTTGAGCAACAACAGCAAGAGCAAGCGAACAAGCTAACTAAGCTGGTTGAACAACAACAGCAGCAACAACAAGAATTAGTTGCACAGCAAGCAGGCCGTGAGCAAACGATAGCTTCGTTAAATGCCAAAATTCGCGGTTCAAAGCAGCGCTTAAACAAGCTTGAAAACGAAGAAAGATCGCTAATTAAAACCTTAGCCAAACTACAAGCACAGTTGCAAAAGCAAACAGAACTGAATGGTTTGAGCAAACTCAAACGAAAATTAAAATGGCCTGTTAAAGGCCGAATTGCACATAGTTTTGGTACTAAAAAGCAAGGTTATTTGCGTTGGAAAGGGGTGATGATGCGCGCCCCAGTCGGGCGAGATGTTAACGCGGTATACAATGGCACAGTGTTATTTGCCGACTGGCTCAAAGGTTATGGTTTAGTGATTGTAATCGACCACGGTGATGGTTATATGAGCCTGTATGGCCACAATCAAACCCTGTTGAAAAACGTCGGTGAGCGCGTAGAAGTGGGTGAACCCATAGCCCTGGTCGGACAAAGTGGCGGGCTCAATCAATCAGGTGTTTATTTTGAGATACGCCATCAAGGCAAGCCCGTAAACCCGAGTTACTGGTGCCGCTAGTTATCTGCTAAACAACTGCGAACAAGTCGTTACATGGCATTGCTAACGGCTTGTTGTAGTCAATTTGCGTCGCCGGTTAAACGCCTCATTAAATCCGACTAATACGACGACATATTCAACAAAACGAAGTATAAAAAACCAAATTTCGGTCGTTGTGTGTACACCCAAATAGCCCTTTAACGCCTTATCGCTAAACGCTTTTAAGTCAATTAAAAAAAGGGGCTAGATTTGTGTGCCAACTATAGGGTAAAGTAGTCACATACCTGCTAAAAAATCAGTATTACTGCTGTTTTTTGTCAGCTGAAAAATAGACTAAATATAAAAATAAGAATTACTCGTGCGTATATTTTTCTCATTACTTGTTGCTTTTGTTTCAACAGTTGCGACTGCGCAACCAGCCAGTCAGCCTAAATTGGCTATCGTCATTGACGACCTTGGCTATCGCGCTACCGATAAATCAGCTCTTGAGTTACCTAAGCAAGTGACGTTTTCGGTATTACCTCATACGCCATATGGCCGCACCCTAGCCGAGCTGGGCAATAAGCAAAAACGTGAAATTCTGTTACACGTGCCAATGGAGTCTATTAATAACTTACTGCTTGGTCCTGGTGCGATTACCACCAACATGGATAGAAATAACGTCATTCGCACCCTACAGGCATCCATTGCCGATATTCCACATATCATTGGCGTCAATAACCACATGGGTAGTTTACTGACCCAGAAGTCCGAGCCAATGTCTTGGACGATGGAAGTACTCAAAGCGAACAACTTGTTTTTTTTAGATTCTCGGACCAGTCGCTACTCACAAGCTGAAACCGTCGCTAAGACCCGCGGTGTGCCGACATTACATCGCCATATATTTCTCGATAACCGCATCGATGAAAGCTATATCGAGCAACAGTTTTATAAGATGATCAACCTAAGTCAACGAAACGGGCAAGCGATTGCAATTGGTCATCCGCATCCAACGACAATGCGCGTGTTAAAGCGCTTAATACCAACCTTGAAACAACACAATATCGAATTGGTTGATTTATCAAACTTGCTGTCAGAGACACAACTGGCAAGCCTCAATCAGTCATCAGAGGCAACGTTAGATGACCAGAGCGAGCCCGCAGATAAGTTATCACCGCAATAGTCAGTTAAGGGGCATTGATATCAATGCCCTGTGATGCCAATAAACTGAAAACGTGTTTGATTGGTATCGCATAAGTAATGCCACTCGGTGCCGATATAACGGATTCTTTGCCCGACTGAACGAGCACTTTATTTATCACTGCAACCACCACGCCTGATTCAGGAAAGTACACCGGGCTACCGCTATTACCCGGGTATGCTGTCGCATCTAACTGATAGATCAGCTTAGGGTTCTTTAGTCGCTTTATCATCGCCGCAGACAACTGTTTGTCGCCCACTAGGGGAATCGCATCGGGTGTTATACTGGCGACAATACCTTGATGCGTTACTGGGTATAAGCCCAAAACGGCACCAATAGGAAAGCCGGTAAAAGCGATATCCTGACCTTCGTTAACAGCCAAATCTTGCGATAAAGTCAAGGCGGGCAACTGACCCTGTTGTAACTTGAGTATGGCTAGGTCTGTCTCACTCGAGTAGGCGACTATATCGACTTTGTGCACTTGTGACCTAGGGCCCGTCCCTGAAAATACGACGCGCTGTTGGGTATCGGTTAGCTCGGCCCGCAATACGTGGTAGTTAGTCACCACATAGCTGCCATTGCCAATAACAAACCCTGTACCATACAAGCGACTTTGCGGTGCTCCTGTCGGCTCGTAAATACCCACACCGACGATACTGGGTTTGATCCGTTTAATTTGTTTGACCAAGCTTTGGCTAGCCAAAGCAAACGATGAGGTCAACCAAATTAGGCATATGCCAAGCTGTAACGCTCTAACCATTAAGCTCATCATATAAGCTCATTACCTTTTGCTTCTGTTCACTATCAACAATGCTATCTAGCAGCGTTTTTGCTTTTTCAAATTCTTTCATACGCACCAATAACTCGGCGTAATGAATTTTTACTTCGTCGCTGTTAGGTAATTGCTTTTGCACTTGTTGCATTAATTTATCGGCTTTTTCAAACTCGCCTTTGCGCATATAGGTTATTGCTAAGGTGTCCATAACATGCGGGTTATCAGGTGCTAACTCTGCCGCTTTTTCAGCGGCTTGGTAGGCGACATCTAGCTTGTCAATTTGCAACGCGGCCCAGGCTAAATTGTTTTGAATACCAAAGTTTTTCGGATGCTGTGTTGCGAGTTTTTGATAATATTTAAACGATGCCTCAGGGTCCTGCTCTAAATTCAACTCCGCCATCAGACTATCGAGACCGGGGTGACTGCCGTGCTTTTGATAAGCCTGTTGGGCAATCTTCATCGCCTGTTCATGTTGGCCTGCTTTGGCGAGTGTACGGGCGTAACTGGTAGAACTGGCAACCGAGTCTTCGGCTTGGTACCAATTAGCTGCACTTTTCACTGCCCGTTGCCATTGCTGTAACTGAATATCCACCTTGGTAGCTAAATTCCAATACGCTTTAGCCTCTAAACTCAATGGGTTAATCGAGGCGAGTTTATTCTGAGCCGCTTTGTAAGCTTTGGTTTTATACAAGAAGTTAGCTTCAAAGAAATGTAACATCGGCACATTAATAAACGTCTGCTGCGCCTTTTTAACTTCAGTGTATGCCTGTTGGTCTTTGCCTTGATTTTCTAGGGCCATGAGCAAACCTAACTGAGCGGTGAAGTTTCTCGGTGCAACATCTAAAATTTGCTTAAATGTTTGTTCAGCCATGGCATAGTCACCATTGCGAATGGCGACTTTGGCTATGGCCGATAATAATTTCGGCTGCTCACCAAACTCACGGCGCAAGTTGCTGAGCTGTTGCATAGCTATCTCGGCTTGCCCCAAGTTGTCATAGGTTTGCGCCGTGGCAATGGCCAAGGCCAAGTTATCTGGCTCTTGGGCGCTCAACTTTTCCAGTAATCCGGTGATCGCCTGATCGCCAACATTCGGCGCTAAGTTAACCGCCAACCGCAATGCGCCTTGATGATCGGCACTGTGCGCAAACAACTGTTCTAAATGACGCAATGAATCGTCATAGCGCTGTTGACGGTTAGCGATTTGCGCGAGGTTGTAATGTGCGCCAATGGAGTTTTCATTAACCTTCAATGCGGCTTGAAAAGCCGATCTAGCCTGATCAAGATCGCCTTTTTGGCGCCATACCAACCCCTTGGCAAGCTGACCGCCCTCTCGTTCGGGAATCTCTTCAATCCATCTTTCGGCTTCAATCATTGCCATGTCAAGCTGATCGCTTTGTAGGTAATGGTGGATTAGTGCAAGGCGCGCTTCGCGCAGTTCAGGATCAATAATCAGGGCGTCGTAAAGGTCTTGTAATCCAGATTCGTCTTTGACTGAAAGCTTAAGCGCACCGCGCTTTAACATCATGTCTGCGTTGGACTCATCAATGTTTTCTAGCTTATTTAAATACTCTGCCGCGCGCTTCGTATCACCACTGCGCAACATTTCAACGGTGGCATTAGCCAGAGCGGCAAAATCGTTTGGTGTCAGCGCATTTAAGGTGTCTATACTACCAACCGCTTCATCAATATAGCCAAGTTTTAGCTTGACCTGAGTGAGTACCTGCTGGGCTAGATGGTTTTTTGGTAACCGAGGCTCTATTTTCTTCAGATGATTGTATGCCATTTCCATATTGCCGGTTTTATAGTGACCGATACCGGCGATGAGATTTGCTTTGTGAAGATTGGGAATATTGGTTAGGGCGATAGTCGCGTATTCAACCGCTTCTTGGTAATTGCCATTGCGCAAACTCAACTCTGCCTTGACCTCATTGATAGCCGGAGCGTTAGGTGAACTGCGAAGCAGTGTATCGGTTTCAGCGTGTGCCTTTTCCAACTCGCCACTGCGCATCAACATATTGACGTACAACAAGCGAAAGAACACGTCATTACCATGACGAGCCAGTACCGGTTCAAGGGTTTTAACCGCTTGCTCAGGATCGTTGTCTAGACCGTATAAATTGGCCAGTAAAACCCGAGCGTCATCATAAACCTTATCCTGCTCGACCAGAGGCACAACCAAGGCGATGGCTTGTTCCGCTTGGCCCTCGTTGGCAGCAAGCCAAGCTTTGGCCATGGTGTAATAGCGGCTGTCCTGACTTCCGTCGTTAAGTACCTTGGCCAGCGTTGTATAGCCTTCTTTAAAGTAGCCCAAGTAAGTCAATCCAATACCGGCAATTGCTTGAATCTCTGTCTGTTTGTTTGGATGTAATGTGTCAACACTTGAATGGTTGACCCATTCTTGCACTTTTTCGGCATCGCCGATGAGCAGAGCCAATCGCACTTGTAAGGGAATGATTTCATTGGCATCGTAGCCATTGTCAAATGCGCGCTGCAACTCTTTTTGCGCACCGCCAAAATTGCTGGTTTGCATGTAAAGCTGAGCCAACAAAAAGCGAGCTTGATTTGCATTTGGGTCAACCCTGATTGCATTTTTTAACTCAACAACAGCCGCAGACACATCACTCTGCTTAATCAGCTCCAACGCGTCTTGAATCGATTGTTCAGATGATTTTTGCCCAGAGCAAGCCACCAAAGCCGCAATCAACAGTGCGGGTGTGATTAGTTTTAGCATCCCAGTTCCTTGATATGTAATTCGTTTATTATTTGATCAGTAAAAAGTATAGATGAAATTTTTCAAGTTATGAGCTAGACCTAATGTAAAGCTGAAAAAAACAACTTGTGAACACAATAACAAACAAATGAAAACTTTCCGGGTAACACCATTAATTGTCATCGCAACGGTGTATGTCATTGCTGCGCTGTTAAACGTGCAAATTATTACCACCATCTGGCGTCATAGCTTTGATGACGGCAGTTACTCGCACGCCTACCTGATTCCATTTATCTGTGCGTTTCTATTTTGGAGGCTCTACCAACGGGGCGAACTCATTGGCCGAACAAAGCTCTCTGTGACCGTGATTGGCTATTTTGTGTTAGCGAGCTTATTGCTATTTGTCTCTGTCAGAGCGCAGCTTAGTTTGGCTTATTGGATCGCCTTACTGCTGCTATGTAGCAGCGCCATTTTGCTGTTTCTAAGGGCTAATTTGGCATTGGTTGCAGCGACCTTATACCCGATATATTTATTACCTGTGTGGGGTAGCTTGACCAATTTATTGCAATTTATTTCGGTCAGCGCAGTTGAGGTGATGATGAGTTTTTCAGGCATCGCGTTTTATGTTGAAGAGCAATATGTCACCATCCCCGCCGGGGTATTTCACATCGCCAACGGCTGCAGTGGCCTGCGCTATTTACTGGTTTCTCTCGCGATAACCCATTTATATGTGTTGCTGTATTTGCGACATTGGTCAAGTGCCATTAAATTT
Organism: Thalassotalea ponticola; assembly: GCF_041379045.1. Lineage (NCBI taxonomy): Bacteria > Pseudomonadati > Pseudomonadota > Gammaproteobacteria > Alteromonadales > Colwelliaceae > Thalassotalea > Thalassotalea ponticola. The sequence continues at coordinate 167,560 of NZ_CP166871.1, read as the reverse complement.
ATTAGCGTTGCCATTGCCGGCGCCTTAGTCACCAACTGGATACGAATTACCGCCCTCATTTTAATTGGTGAATACACGCAAATGACATCGCCTCTAATGAAAGACCACAATAACTTTGGCTGGTATTTATATATTCCCTTCTTGTTTTTGTTGTTTGCATACGGCAATTATCTAGAGCGCAAATTACCGGTAGCAGATGCTAAAGAAGAAAATTGCGGGTCATCAATTGCCATCAAAGCAAGAGCGATCGTGGTGTGTGTGCTTGGCTTGAGTTTATCGTCATCTTGGTTAGCAACCGCACATAAATCAAATCAGGTGTATACCAATATTGAGACGTTACCGGCGCCGACGATAAAGTTTTATTCATCGATTAATCACACCTCCTCGACTGACAGACCCAGTGATATTAGCGAATATCGTATTTGGTTTGATTGCAAAGAGCTCGATTGTAAACCTGACTTTTACTTGAATAACATGGTACCTGAAGGATGGCAGGTGCTTCGCCATGACCGCACTGGAGAAGCGAATTATTTGCTCGTAGCAAAAGGTCGCCAACGCGCCCAAATTACCTATACCTATCAATACGGCGACACCACCGTCGACAACTTAATGGCGCTTAAACTGTCGAGACTGAGCGGTGTGTTTAGAACCGATCAACAAACCAGTATCGCTTGGCGAATGGTGGACTGTGATATAGGTTCTTGCGCTAATAGCAAAGGTGGTTTTGATGGCAATATTCGCTAAAAGCGCCGGCAGTAGGCCAGTGCCGAATCGTTGCGAGCGGGTCATTATTTTTGGTCAAGGCCGGCATATAGAGCAATGGCGACAAATGACCGAAGGCTACCAACAAATACACTTTTGCACCAACCTGACCGAATTAACTCGTCTCCCAGTAAAAGGGTCTGCGATTTTGTTTGCGCACACTTATTTATGGTTTGGCCTCAAGCTCGCTTTGCGTTTTAAATTAAAAGGTTACTCGTTAGTCATGCGTCGCTGGATGGGAACAGACCTATTGTTACTAAAACGGCTTTCAGCAATAAACAAGTTGTGGGTATTACCGATTTTACGACACTGTATCGATTGCAACTTCACCTCTGCGCCCTGGCTCAGCGATGATTTAAAACGCTTGGCCTTTACTAACGTTCACAACTGGGAAGCACCGACCCCTTTATACCAATTAAGCAAAAAGCTAAGCAAGCAAGACATCGAACAAAATTGGCAAGCTCGCACTAAGGTCATTATTATCTACTCAAACGACCAACGTGAATGGCTCTATCGAACCGAGCAAATGTTGGCGCTTGCCAAAAGCTTACCCGACTACCAATTTGTCTTAGTTGGCCATTTGAACAAACAACTATCCAGTTTAGCGAACGTGCAGTCGCTGGGCATTGTCGAGCAAGATCAGATGCATCAATTGTACCTGCGCAGCCATTTTCTGATCCGCATCACAGAGCACGATGGCTATTCGCGAATGGTGGTTGAGGCTCAGCAATACGGGTTACAAGTGATCTCAAATCAACCACGCCTGTTCGCTCATTTTGCCGACAGCAACGAACAAATTATTGATGTTTTACGTTCGATTCAACGCCCCAATCCACATGCGCGCCACTACGCATTAACTCATTTTACCCCGCAAAAGTGGACCCAAACCCTATTAAAACAATTGCAATCTGGTGACGGTACAAATACGGCGAAAGTCGATTGTGATTACATATCTTCTAGTGAGGCTAAAAGGTAAAAATATGTTTAGAACTACACCCTCTGTTGGTCATTTAACTATCTTATTATCCTTACTATTATTGCCCCTGCGAGCTATTGGCGATGATAGCATTCCGCTTTGTGAGCCCGCACCCCAACATAAAAATATCTACTACGTTGCTCTAGATGGTCACGACTACAAAGGAAAAGGTACCAAAGTAAGTCCGTGGCGACACATAGAGTTTGCCGTATTTAAAGCCGAAGACGATAGCTTAATCATCGTTAAACCCGGTGTGTATGATGGTCGTGTCAAGATCAGCAAAGCGTTTAAAACAGGCATCACTATTAAGTCTGAGATACCCTACGCGGCCAAACTTACCGCTAATCAACGGGTGTTGGCGTTAGTGAAAAACGCGTCTAATATCCGTATTGAAGGGTTTGAAATCCGCCATAAAGATGCCCAAGCCAGTCCGGTCGTTGTCCACATTGACGCTTGGGGCACCACCAATGTTTACGGCATCAGCTTAGTCAACAACATCATTCACGACAGCTTCAACAATGACCTGTTGAAAATTAACTATGGCGCTCATCACATTTTAGTAAACTGTAACCTGTTTTATAATCAGGGTAATTCCGATGAGCACATCGACATCAATTCCACATCGCATGTCTCGGTTCGGCACAATGTATTTTTTAACGACTTTAACGCGAGCAATCGCGATATCACCAAGAAGTCATCGAGTTATATTGTCATAAAAGACAGTAACGACGATAAGGACCGCTACCACGGCAGTACCAATATTGATATCGACGGCAACATATTCTTTAACTGGCAAGGCTCTCATGGTCACGGCTTTATTTTGGTTGGTGAAGATGGCAAGCCCTACTTTGAGGCTCGCAATATCAATATTGTTAACAATTTGCTCATCGGCAATAGTGACATTTCTATGCGTTCGCCTTTTGCGGTCAAAGGTGCGCGCGATATTAATTTTAGCCACAATACCGTTATCGGTGACTTGCCGAGTAATGCGTATGCACTGCGAATTAGTGTCGAAGGGCAAAATCAAGTGCCTACGGGAATCTTGCTGACCCACAATATATTTTCCGATCCAACGGGCACTATGGGCGCTGGCGACTACCAAAAGCTCAATGATTTTAGCGATACTGAAATTGGCACCGTCGATCAATTTTCATTACAAAACAACGCAGTGTTTAACGGACCAAACAGTATTCCGCATTCGATCATTGATGAGATCAATGCCAGTGATGACGCCAACCTCATACATTTTAATCCCGAAATCCAAGCGCCACCAGAGCTGATATCGCCCGTATTTATCGCTGAGCAACGCAAATTTGCCGACGGTTCAACATCTATTGAACAAGTGTTTCGGCGCATTATCAGCCAAATTAGCCAACCGAGCAACGTCAACAAGCTAACGGTGACTAGGTCAGAATTCAGTCCTCAAAGCGATATTTTAGGACGCAAGCGAGGCCAACAAACAAGCGTTGGCGCGATACAATACTCGGTCGATAAATAAGCAGTAAATTGAGCGTTGCATTGATTCAATTTCGGCGCTTTTTGGTTTAGCAACTTCTACCATTGCTGTCTAAACTATAAAAGTTAACGACAAAACAATAACCACCTCAAGAGGTCTTCATGCAAGCGAAAAAGGTCATACTATTAGAGTTCAATGAGTTGTGCCCAAACCTAATAGACAAATTTTGCGCACAAGGTAAATTACCCAACTTTTCTAAGCTCGCAGCACAAAGTCAAAAATTCATCACCGATGCAAGCTGCGATGTTGAGTACCTCGAACCTTGGATTCAGTGGGTTACTTTACACACTGGCGTATCCTGCGAACAACACCGAGTCTATCGCTTGGGAGAAGCACAAAACTTGCAGCAAGACTCGATTTGGGATCGGCTGTCAAAGCAAGGTTTGCGCAGTTGGTTATGTGGTGGTATGAATATCAAATACGACCCCAACGATCCGAATATTTGGGCTTTGCCCGACCCTTGGAGCGCCGATGGTAAGGCCTCGCCAGCAGAACTTGATAGCTTTTACCAATTTGTTCGCGCAAACGTGCAAGAGCATTCTAACGACAACTTTCAGTTAAGCGCAAAAGACTACACTAAATTTTTTAACTTTATGCTCAAACACGGGCTCTCGCTTGCAACGTTAAAACACATTAGTTCGGTATTTTGGCATCGCTTTACTAGCGACTCATCTGGATGGCGCAAAGCCACCATTCTCGATTGGTTGCAAACCGATGTATTTGCCTACGGCCTGAAAAAATTTAATCCGCATTTCTCGGTGTTGTTTTCTAATTCGACGGCTCACTTTCAACACAAGTACTGGCGCTATATGGAACCTGATAAGTTTTCAGCGCCGGCAGACCCGGCCAAGCTCGCCGAGTTTGGTCAAGCGATAGAATATGCATACCAAAATCACGATAAACTCATAGGCCGTGTATTGGCGATGGCTGACGAAGACACCTGTATTATGTTATCTTCGGCGTTGAGTCAGCAACCTTTCACCGCAGAAGAAGCACAAGGTGGCCGCCGCTTTTACCGCCCCACTAACTTCGATAAGCTAGTGGCCCTGTTCGAATTACCCGGTTTGATTAGTGTGATGCCGGTAATGTCACATCAATTCCACATTCAGTTTGCTAGTGAACAACAAGCGAGTGAGGCGATGCAAATACTTGCCCAGGCCAATTTTTCCAATGGCACACCACTGTTAAAGTTGGTGCTTGAAGGCGACAGAGTGTTTGCCGGCTGCAATGCAAAGGTTTTACTAGATAATGAGGTTACGTTCGAGATCGAGCACCAACCACATCGTTTCTTCGATTACTTTTATATGGCCGACAACATCAAAAGTGGCATGCATCATCCCGATGGGGTATTCTGGATTTCACAGCAACAGCCCAGTGCTCAACAAACACAACGGATACAGCTCACACAGGCGACATCGCTGATATTACAACAGTTTCAAGCAACGTAATTGTGGTAATACAGAGCTCGTAAATTAGCAAGGGGCATAAATAGCCCCTATCTCCCGCACTTCCTTTCTCCTCAACCACTGGCCCGCTTTGCGGTGTAACACAACTCGCCCACCTGCCACTGTTAACCTATTTGGCCGTCAGCCCTTTGGTTAGCCAACCCAAATAGGCTCTAAGGGCAAATGGCGCTTTTCGTTGCAATGAGATAATAAAGCGCTGCCCGGTTTGATCAAAAGCACCGAACCAGATCAACAAGTGCAAGTAACCCGCGACAAATATAAGACTTCCGAGAATCATCATCCACCAACGACTAAATTGCATCTCGAGTAACAGCAGGGGCACAAACATGATCAGTGCAGGAACAATAATGCGCAACAATGCTGGCCAAGGTAACATCACATAGCCATATGGTCTAGCCCAATGCTGATATGCCAACAATTGAATAATCGATAATATCCCGTATACCCAAACGCCTGCCATCAGCCCGTATTGACTGACAAAAACGACGCTAAGTACGCACATCAGAGCAAAGATCAAAAGGTTAATTTTAGCTAGCACTTGTTGTTTGTCGTGACTGATCAAGGTGAGGTTTGCACCTTCTTTCAACAGTCCTAAAAACTTAAACAAGACCATCCAACGCAACGGTTCAACGACCGCTAAGTATCTACTTCCGTACAGTAAAGCAACCAATTGCTCGGCGTAAACAATTAATGGAAAGACCACTAAACACGCTAACAAAGTCAAATAGCGCTGAGCTTGCAGCACCTCGGTTTTAGCGGTTTTAGTGTGCCTGGCGATAGCCATTTTAGGCAGTAATATTTCGCTGTAAATACCTGGCACTAAGGTAAGTGCGGCATTAGCAAGAATAAAAGCGATATTGAAAAAGCCGGCGGCCTCAACAAAATCGTAGCCCTTCAAAACCAACACTTGGCTTTGACGAAAGGTAAAACCGGCAAAGATGACCACGAATGTCGCGCTGATCATCTGCTCGATAAACCGTTGCCTGTATTGCTGATCAAACTCAATACTATGCGTGGCCTTGGGTAGGTCATTACCGACACTCTTAATCACCAACCAAAACAGTAAACAAGTGGCAGCGTAGACCGCTAAAAAGTAATTTAAGGTAGGTAGCCAGATGGCGCAGGCAACGACCGCGAGTACATTGGTCGGATTGACTATCAAGCTAACTTTCGCCACCGTATCAAAACGCCGCAAGCCTTTGAGTACCGCATTATCCAGCGTATAGCGAGCCTTGAATGTCGCGCCAACCAATACCCCAGCAATAACCAGTGCGGGGACACCAAAATCAAAATTGACTGCTATGACGCCGACGACTAAACAAGTAGCTATCAGCAGGCGTAAGGCAAATAGACGATTAATTAGATAGGTAAATGACGATAAAAAGTGCGGTGCTTGATGTGATAACTCGGCGACAAACTTGGTAACGTTTATGTTCATTCCAGCATTGATTGACAAGGTAAACATACTGGCGAGAAAAATGATGCTTGAATACAGCCCGTACTCCGTTGTCGTTAGACTGCGCGCAATGACGATTGACGCGAGCATGCCACAGATATATTCGCTGTACAAATTGACACCTGCCATGGCTGTTTGCATTGCCGCTCTCACGATGTATAGACCTGTTTATAGCTTTCAGCGCACTTGTGCATGGTGAAGTGCGTTTGGAAATAGAGCAGGCTAGTTTGACCCGTGCGCGCAATCAAGTCGGGCTGTTTGACGATACTGGTAACAATTTCTGCCAGCTTTGATGTATCTTGATAGTCGTATAGCCAACCAGTTTCATTGTCTTTGACGAGTTCAACGTTACCGCCGACACGGCTGGCAATACACGGTATTGCGGCGCTGAAGGCTTCTAATATCACCAGCGACAAGCCCTCGGTTTCAGAGGTAACCACTAACACGTCATTGCCCTGATAAATACCCTGTTGTTCACTGACATTGCCGTGAAAATTAACCATATGCTCAATCTTTAATTGCTTGGCGAGTGCTTGGTTTTTAGCTTTCAACGGTCCGTCACCATAAAAGTTGACAGTGATTTTATCTCGTATTGGAGCGGTGAGTTTACTCACCGCTTCGAGTAATAGGTGTTGAGCTTTTAATGGCACAAAACGCCCGACATGGGCAATATTTAACCGCCGCTCCCCCTCTTTAAAACCAAACTGGTTAGGAGCTTGTGCGATGGCAGTAATGCCGTTGAGGACCACCGTCGTTTTGCCTTTAAAATGCTGATAGTGCTGTAAAAACTGCTGCTCGGCGGTACGCGAAACAAACACCGCCTGGTGCAGGCGTGCAAACACCAAACGATAAATACTGCGCCACTTAAGGCCGAGTAATGGGTGTTGATTATGCCGAGTGTAGATAAACTTAGCCTTGAGCCCAAGTAGCGACAGAGCCACTCTTGCTAAGCAATAGCTGGAGTGTACATGAACAATATCCGCTTCGTTAAACAACCTTCTAAGTTGATTTACTGTCGTTGCCAAATGCACTTTATAATTTTGCTCAACCACTTTTTGATAGAGCGCATCGGTGGCTTTGCCCATCGATACAATATCTACATCTAAGTCCATATTGGCTTGTTGAAAGCTAGCCAAATCGAGGACGAATCGCTCAGCCCCTCCCATATTCAAGCTACTGACAACGTGTACAACTTTCATCATTAATTCAGCTGCCAGTTAACTTTGTACGGTTTAAAGCCCATTTTTTTCTTAAAGCGCTTTAAGTTATCACTGGCACCAAAGAAGGAGCCATAGGCATAATAGAGTACTTGTGGGTGGCGTTTTTTAATATCTTGATACGCATCAATGATAAGTTGTGGTACTACGCCGAGGTGTTGCACTTTTGCGTGACCATACATATGTTCGAGCATGCACAACTCTCCAGCAACTAAAAACGCCGCGTATGCCACTAATTTATTGTCTTCATCCAAAACACCGTAATAACAGTAATCGTGCTCAGCGCGATTACTTTTGTGCACGGGACGCTGTTGCGGGCGCTGCTGGATAAATTCTTCGGGCATTTCTCCTTGGCGTACTTTCGCCGATTTACGGATCTCCCAAATATCGTCTAGGTAATCATTAAAGTTGATCGCCTCAGTTCGATAATTAAAGCGCACTGCTTTGCGGTAGTTGCGCCGTGCTGAGCTCTCAATACTCATAAAGTAATCTTTGCTAGCATGAGGCTCGGCAAATAGCGCCACACCATACTGCAATTGTCGAATCAGCAGATACTTGTTATGTCGAGACATGGCCTGTCGATAAAACTGCTGAGTGACCTGTTGAAAAAATGGGTCATTGTCTTTCGCTTTACTTAATTGTAAATCAATGGGTACCGTTGGCATGTCTGCCATTTGTTTTACAATCGATATCGCTTTTTGTATTTTTTGCTTCATCTTATACCATTAGTAATATCTTTATAATCATGTAGATAGCTACCACAGCAAAGGGCGCTAAAACAACTGACGCTACCGCTTGCTGTACCTGTACCTGCGCCAACTCAAAGTTCTTTGCTTTAGATTTTTGCATCTTTTGCCACCAAATCGCGGCGCTTAACCCAATCAATAGATAAAAAATATTTGAGAAACTGCGAGATAGAAAAAAGCCCGTCGTCGCAAACGCTAACAAACTATAAAACAAGGTGATTTGAATTTTGTTGGCCTTACCGTCAAATAAACCACTCATCTGCATCATCGAATAACTCATCGCGGCAAACCAAAACACAAATCCAAACATGCCCAACTCCGCCAGTACTAAAATATACGAGTTGTGAGCGGTTAAAGAATGAAAATCGGTAAACCACCCTTTGCCAACTCCAAATATCGTATTTGCAAAAAACATGTGGATACCGTCATACCAGGCCAACACCCGATCTTGTGCCGAGTTTTCCTCAAGATCTATAGCCCTAAATTTACCCATGACCAAGAGTACGATTGGCAAGGTAAAAATCGACATAATTGCGGTTTTTAACACGCCAAATTTTTGATAAAAATAAAAGCCAAGAAGTGCCAGTGCGCCCACTAATGTACCGCGCGAATTCGAGATATAAATGCCGTACAAACTGGCCAGTATTGCCAACCGATAATAGTTTTTGCCGATAAATCCCTTACTCTCACTGAGTAAATAAAACATCATCGGAATAGTGATAAGCACATACATACCAAAGTCATTGGGATCGCCATAAATGCCAATATAAGTCGCCCGCTCCATGATCAGCGCTTGACCCGTCCAGCCCACACCGTCAGGGGATGTTACCTGTACGTAACCGTGTGCGACCATCACCAATGTGCCGAACACCATAATGCGCATTATCCACTCGACTTGCCATGGCTGTTTGACAATGTTGCTGATCAGTAACACCGGAATCACCGACGAAAATACAAACATTACACTGCGATTAATGCCACCACTTAGCCATCCGGTAAATACCATAGACAACAATATAGCCAGTGCAACACCAAGCAGCATAGACAGCTGTTTAGGCCAAAACTTTTTCTCTTCAAACAGGGCATACGCAATAGCGCAAAGCAAAATCAAGTAACGCGCAGCTTCCCATTGCCGCGTCGCCTCGAACCACTCATGAGGTCGAATAATAACGACAATAAAGTACAAACACAGTATGACAAACGTCATAACGCATGCTCCTTAATTTTGCCCCAAAGCTTGCTCTTTACCTCAGTTAAGTAGTCGCGCCAGTGGCGTCGTGAAAATTGATATCGAACTGTCAGCATCGGCTCGGTGGTATTGGTTATACGGCGCTTGTAACTGTTGGTTGATGCGGCCATCAAATCGTACCGTGTTAACCCTCGTTGTTTAGCGAGGCGAATAGCCTGCGCATGCATTGCATAACCGAGATTGTTAACCTGAGTAAGATCTAAGCCGCTTTGGTAGTAACTGAGCAGCGTGTCGTCGATAATGCCATAAAAAACGCCAACGACGTCTGTGCGATGAGACAGAGCAAACAACAAAACTTTGCCTTGTTGCCATTTATCAGCGATGTATTGCTGGTGAAAGTCGATAAAACGTTGACTGCTAAAGGCACCGCGTTTTTGTTTTGCTTGCCATGCCTTTTGATGCAAGGTGATCAACTGATTTAACATGCGTTGCGCGTCTGCCTGCGATTGAGGTAATTGACATTCGAGCTGATAATCCGCTAAGGACTTGAGCAGTTTGCGACGCGTATTGGGATGAGGAATTGAGTCGACAAAATTATTAACCTGTAACGAATAGCGCTGAGAACGATGCGTTACCGTGCGTGTTTGAGCGAGTGATTGATAGTGCGACATAAACGCTACACAGGTACTGGAGTCCAAAACTTGCCGAAACTCAACCGCTGCTAAGTTGTCGATTTGGGTGATAAAGTCATGTAAAAGTTCAAATACTCTCTGGCGATACCCTGGGGCGATGATGATGTCCTGAAACTCACTGGCGACTTCCTCGTGTTCTGCTTCCCCTTGACCAATAAAGAACAACTCGGCTGATTGCTGATATGAGCGCAAATAGGTCGGCATCACTGCAACCGGAGTTTGACCGTCATAGACCATAGCGATAGCTAGCTTGTCTTTCGCCGATAGATAGTGTTTAACCCAACAGTGTATCCAGTCAAAACTGCAACAAAAACCAATATTACCGGTCTGCCTCACTGCCTCCCACGACTGTCGATAGGAGGGTAATTGAGATAGGCTATCAATAATTCGAATCGACAAGTTCATTGCTACAAATCCCATGAATAGTACGGATTGCTGAATGCCTGAAAGATATCGGCAATTAATGCGTGCTTGTGGATATCTAATTTATCGCGCCAGCCCTCACATAATTGTTCAACATCGTATCGTTCGATCTTTTGCTGAGAATCAAACGCATTGTAAGACGGTTTGCGGTAGTTATTGAGAAACTGCTCGCTACCCGTTAACTGTAGGCGCGAACTCAATAAACTTGCGGTTTGTAACGGCTCGCGCACCATAGTTTCATACTGTAAAACAAGCCAAGACGATGTTGGGGCAAGCGTTATTGGAATCCAATTTTCTAAAAACCAACCGAGTACGTGTTGTTCGAGTGACGTACCTTTCTCCAACACAGCATTGGCTACTTGATGTTGTTCAGGGGTTAGCAGTTGCCCAACTTGCTTGCTGTTGACATAAGGTTTGGCGCAATTTGGCCACCCGAGGCGTTCAATAGACATTGCCGTGGCGACAGGGTGACGCATTTGAAAAATAATGTGCCCAGGAAATCGCCGCTCAAATTCAGCAATGTAGTTTTTTACATAAAACAACTTAAAAATATGCCGATCATAAACAAAATTATACGGCTGCTGCCAAAATTTCCATTGCGTGTTGTAGACGATTTGTCCGCTCTCGATGGCTTGATAGTAGTCAAAAAGTTGCTCTTGTTCCGCCGTAGATAGATCGACAAAAAAACCATTTTGATCGTCCGGTAATCGGCTCCTGTACGGGTTGTGATTTAATGTCACATCAAATATTTCAACACTGCGTTTGGTATTGGGCTCCGCCGACAACAATTCAATAAGCCAGGTTGAACCACCACGTCGGTTGGAAAACAACATAATGTTGCCTTTGCCTGCTGACCGGCGATAGTGCAAACGACCTAGACTGTTATTCGCGACATGGCGCAACTGTGCTTTAATTGCGTATTTAACACTCATCGTAAGACGTGCCTCTTTGATTGGGGGGTGCTTATTGTCTCTGTTGCTGTAAACGAGGTAGTTTGCGTTTGCGCATTGCACTGGGTGAACAATGAGGCAAGATAGCCTGATTGCTTGGACATACCGGCCAATACATGTAAGTTAATCAGTAACCAATACACTTCATAATCTCGCTGTGGGGTAAGTGCTTGGGTACTAAGCCCGATGCTCTTGACTTCATCTTCCGCGGCAGCTACCGCGCTTGCAAGTGATCCCGTTAACCACGCCTGCATCGGAACTGGAAAGCCCTTTTTATGCTGATAGATCCACGCTTTCGGGTAATAGTCGCTGGCGAGCGTGCGCAGTACCGGTTTTAGCCATTGCTTACCAAAGTATTGGGTATCACTCAGCGACTTTGAAATGGCATATATTTTTGCCTCCATAAATGGTGAGATGATTTGCTTTTGATATAACTCAGCGATGATCTCTGTTTCTTCAAAGTGCTGTGCCACTTCGTGTTCAATGAGAAAATCGACTAACGCTATGCGCGAGGGACTCGCCGGCGTGGTGAGGCACTCCAGCTGACCTCTATCGGCAATATTTTTAGCACAATGATGGCTGATAAAGTGTTGCCCATGCACACCGTAGTCAATGGCAAACGCCTCGCAGTAAAGCTGGTCAACTGTCTTATTTGCGGTTTGTTTCAGGTAATCTGCTTTGTTGTTTGAAGGCAACGGTAAACGGTTTAAAAATCGACTTAACCAAGCTGGTGTCAGTGCCTTGATTCGCTGCTTCGTCAACGTCTTTTTAACACCGAAAGTGCCCATCATCGAGTCGGCAGCTTCTCCGTAAATAACTCCCGTGTACGACGCAGGAATAGCGCTTAGCAAACGCTCCACCACTAACGAGCTATAGTGTCGCAGAGGCTTGCGATAGTGCTCTAAAAGCCGTGTTAACGATGGATAAATCTGTGTATCTTCAATATCGACAACAAGATGAGGCAACTGCAGTGAGTTAGCAAACTGCTTCGCCATAGCAAGCTCGCCGTCAAACCGGTCAAAGCGAGCGGAAACCAAGAGACAGTCGTCAAACACCTGCTTTGCCAATGCCGCCAACAGCGAGCTGTCAACGCCACCACTGAGTAATATCGCAACGCTTTGGTGATGCTTGCGCGCTTTTTGTAAACTCTCGAGTAGTGCTTGCTTGGTGCGCTGACATTGCTCGTCAAACGAGGTAGCACTGAGTGATGCTATAGACCATTGATAATGGTTAACCTCGTCACTTGCAGCAGTTATCATCGCCACACTTCTTATAGGTAGCTGGTTGATATTATTAAAAAAGCCATGTTGATTGGTAACAAAGCGAAAATTAACGCACTGCTGCCATCCGATATTGCTAAAGTGCAACCAGTCAGGCTCAAAATTTTGTAAATGACTGCTCATCCACAGCGTATCGGCATCGCGTCGCCAATACACAGTTTTACCTCGATAGCGGTCGTTAAATAAAAACACCGTGCCTCGACTTATTAACGCGGCGCAAAAGTGTCCATCGAGGTGACTTAGTTGCTCAAAATCCCGCGCAATTAAATCGTCGTTGAGTTGTTGTTGGCTTCGCCCCCAAAAGTAACCGCACATTATCAGCCGGTCGCCGTTGTCGAGATACAAATCTCGACAGCTGGTATCTAGTGCGCTAACACCTGCACTGAGCGGCCAGTTATCTTCACGTTGGCTGAGATCGAGTTGCACGCTAAAACCGAACACTGAACCTCCTTGCGACATGGTGTGTTATCGCACTTATTGAACGCTTTAATTGACCGTAGCCAAGCACTACCGCAGGCCATGGATCTTGCCAACAAAAATAGAAATAATAGCGTTTTTTACTCAGCATTTGACGATAGTGGTTAACCACATCAGCTATTGATTGCTGATCGCGATAACGCGAATACAAATCTTCATAAACCCCTAAAAAATAGCAATTATCCTGTTGTTTTGTGGTTGGCACGCGCTGTCCTAATGCAATTAAATAGGTGGCTAAAACATTGTTTACCCCACACTGAGTATCAAAGTAGTTACACATACCCAGACGAGGATTTAATTCAATGTATTTGTACAGACCGTCATCTGCGTCGCGCTTGAATTCAACCATTACAGGACCAACGAGTTGGCAGCCAAGGCCAAGAGATCGCACCTGTTCAACCACTGCGTCGTTGCTTTTACTCACCGCATAGCAAGTTACTCCGTAATGGGGGGGTGATAACTGTAAACGCTGAAAGGTAAAGTGACTAACCAGTTGATGCTGCTCATTAAAAACACAGTTACACACCCATTGGTGGTCATCGTCTCCGCTAATAACCTGTTGAGCGATAACGCTGTCGAGGTGGGGATAAAACAGCTGATAAAAACGTTGTAGCTGTGCCTTAGTATCAATAATGATATTCTTTTTTTTCAACGCATTATGAGCATGACTACGCGGTTTAATGATAATGGGTAGCTGACACAGCTGTAATAATAATTGCGCGGTATTGGGCAACTCGGTGACGGAGACAGGCACATTGACAAAGCTCGATACACGATTAATTTCAGCGCGTTTATCAATAAACTCAAGGCTTTGTTTATTACCCGATAAAACAAAGTGAAATTTTGTTGATAACTGCTGTTGATACTGCTCGATAAAACTAACATACCAATCGGATGTCGGTATTAGAACTAGCCCTTGCTCTGGCCAGCTGAGCAGTAATTTTAACAATTCTGCTTGGTTGCCCTGAGTAAATGACTTAACTCGGCGAGGGATCCTAGAGTAGACACTGACGTCTTCTTTGTCGGCAACAAGAGCATCACAGCTTACACCGGCTTTGTGCAGACTGCGCAAAGCACCTAAGCCGTTAGGTCCGACCGCCAAAATAAGGGCTCGTGTTGTTAGCGTTTGCTCTACCATACAATACAATTTAGTTTGAGTGTCGAAATATCACCCTCATCAAAACAGTATCGATTGATACTGTAGGGCTCGGTGATAGTTTGGTTTTTACCTTTTTCATTATTAAAGGCTAATTGATAGCCCGCTTTTCGCGCATTCTCTAGCGTTTGTTTGTCGAAACAGTGATAGCGTCCTACTGGGTAAGCTAAATAGCTAATAGATCGGTTTAACCGTCGCTCTAGAATTTGCTTAGACAGGGTTAGCTCTTGCAATTGTTGCTCGCCGGTCATCCGCGCCAGTATATTGTGAGTTTTTGCGTGCGAACCGATTTCCATGCCCATCGAGATAAGCTGCTTAATATCCTGCCAATTCATAAAAAGCTCTGCTGAATAATTGCCAAGCGCTTTGCTTGCTTGTGGAAATTGCGTGCGCATACTATTCAGTATTTGCTCTATGGTATGTGTTTTGTCGCGTTTACAGGCATACAGTACCTGTGTGATTTGTTTTTCAATAACCGATTGATTCAAATTTATAGTTTTGTTGTTGCAAATGCAGTCATAGCTTGAACCTACGGATTGACGCAGTAAAAATGCCATCTCATCCCACCACGGGATGCGCTTACTGGCGATAAAATCCGTGGTCACAAAAAACGCTGCTGGTAGCCCATAGCGCTGTAACAACGGCGCTGCAAACTCAACGCAATCTTTGTAACCATCATCAAAGGTTATTACCGCCAAGCGTTTATTAATCACCTGCTTTCGTTCAAGTTTTTCATGCAAAGCAGCAAGGTCGATGACGGTAAAATTGGCTTTGAGCAACTGTAAAAACGTTTCAAACTGTTCAATGCCACAAGAAAATATATTGCGATCAAACGGGCTCGCATTTCGATCGCCAATGCGATGTAGGTTAAATACGTAAACCCCATTGGGCAGGCGTTTAAAGAGCACGTCTTCTAATTTTAACGTGCGAATCAAGCGCGTTTGTAAGCGTTGTAATACATTCGTCATGCTCCCTCCTGATTGGAACGTTGACGGAAGCTCGGTTTGGCCAGCAAGAAATCTCGATAGTCATGGGGATTTCCTTGCTTTCCTGCTTCCGCAGCTTTAGCTATGTTGTACATTTCTCGGGCGCTAACGTAGTGCAGCTGATAGTTAGTACCATCGTTGTAAGTTTGCTCTAGATAACGATGCATATCATCTCTAGCTTTCCCCAACAGCGTATCCATGTCCGGCTCCTGGGTACCATGGGTATGGACTTTGACAAAAATCCACTCTGGACGCCCCTTGACATGTATGTGCGCATCGACCCACAGATCGACGCGAGAAGGCAGCGGCGGAAGCGACTTGCGGACATCGCCATTTTCGATGTTAGGGATAAATTTTCGCCCGGGCATTTGCCAGTTAAAACCGAGTGGTCCCTGAATCAACATTAAGTCGCCCGTCGCGGGAACGTTTACTTCTACATCAGTACCATCATTGTGATTTTTACAGCGTCCGGTGACGCTACTAGCGTAATAAATGGAATTAATTTTTTTCGTTTGGGTTTCACTCGGTGCTGATGGTAACGTCATGTCGACGTAACAACCGGTTTGCTGCAACAACTTCAGTTCATTGTCTAAACCGCACCACTGCCCATCACATCGAGAATTATCCAGAGCCCAATTGCCATGTATAAATGCGTATTTTATTTGCTGGCTTTGCTGGCAAAACGGCAACGCACCGTGGTGATAGTGCAATGTTTCAACAAATGCTTTCATCGTTTGGCAAAAGTTATCCGCGGTATCGTTATCGTGATGTAAGTGAACTTCAATTTCGCCATACCCCTCAGCGCACAGCGCCGAGAGTTTTTGCAAGTGTTCATCGCGATACTCCTCTGCCGGATAGAAAAACGTGTGCTTGGGCATACAACCATCGCTGTCTCGATGCTGTTTAGCCATTTGTCGATATTCGCGACACCAACGATCAACTCGAGCCCGTTCTACATCGATATCATCGGTGCGCCACATCGGTTCAAAGTGATCAACAAAGCAAAACAGGACGTGCTTGGTGCCATCAACTGTTGGCTTGTTCTGCAATCCGCGCAAGTACGCGATAAGCCAGATGTGAATATTTTTGCGATACAGCATCAGGCCGACCAAGGCGACAGCTACAACGAGCAGTAAACCGATAATCCAAAACATCTAATTGCTATCTCCTCGAGCGGTTCGTTGCCAACTGCCTTGTTTTTTCACGAAACAAAATTGATAAAACCCCTTTAACAAGGCCAGATTCATTAACACAAAGAAAGTGATAATGGCTTGAATACGAGACAATTTTTTATTGTGTTTTAGTTTTATCATGCCTAACCAAGCAATCAGATAAAAGGCGATTTGAGCGGTTAAAAACAGCTTAAAAACCCCATGCTCAAGTAAAAATAGATTGCTCAACAAGAGTAGTATTAGCAAATGGGGGATAAACCAACGCACCACTTTATGTGACCAAAAGCACCACGCTAAAATGCCGTACTTGGGTGCCAAAGCCCAGCGACATTGATGCAAGGCTCGGTAATTGCCAAGGCCGATGCGTACTCGACGACCAAATTCATCGTTCAGTGTTGGTGCCACTTCTTCTCTTGCCGAAGCCAAGGCTCGATAAATGACCTTATAGCCTTGTTTCTTTACATTCATGACAATGGTGAAATCATCGACAACGGTGTCTTTGGCAAGTGGTTGATACAGGGATTTTCTAAGCGCGTAAATCGCTCCATTGGCGCCGAGTAATGAGCCTAATCTCGACTCGTGAAACTTGAGAAAGTTTTCATAGCGCCAATACAATCCATCTTGGTTTTCATTGTCTTGTTTACTATACAAATGCAACTTGCCACATACGGCTCCGACGCCGTCAACAAGGCCACTGACAAGCTCGGTTACCGCGTCAATCGCAAACTCAGTATTGGCATCACTAAACACCACAACCTCTTGTTCGACTTGATCGATAAGGTCGTTTAACACGCTTATTTTTCCGCGATTTTCAGCGAATGCAAACACCCGTAATCGCGGGTCGGTAAAAGACGCTAAAATGGCGTTGGTATCATCAGTACTGCCATCAGAGCCAATATAAAACGTTAACTTTCCCGGATATTGCAAAGCCTGCAGGTTTTTCACTCTGTCGGCGATACTCTGCTGCTCATTAAAAGCGGCAATAACAACAGCTACATCGGGATAGTGCTGGGTACTTTGCGGTTCATTACCGTAGCGTTGAGATATGTAATAAAGTACCGCGGGATAAATAAAGTAACCGTAAACAATCACGATTAAGCTAATCGTAAATAACCAAATCATGGTGCTTTCCTCACTACTTCTTTTGCCGGAATTCCAACCACGGTTGTATTCGCTGGCACATCTTTTAGCACCACCGCATTGGCGCCAACCTTGGCGTTATCACCAATGCTAATATCGCCAATTATTTTCGCGCCACTGCCAACAAAAATGTTATCGCCAAGTGTCGGTGCTTTGCCCTTCTCATCACCAATTACCACACCGCTCTCAAGGACCACGTTATCACCGCCTTTGACTTTTGAGTTAATGACAACCCCAATCGGATGAAGTAACACAAAACCGCTACCGAACTTGGCTTTGACGCCGATAACACACCCCGTGCAAAAAACGTTTACTTTGTGGGTTAACCAAGCTAACGGGCTTAGCTTACAGGTGACAAAAAATGCACTAAGTCGATATAACAACACTGCTAAGGTGCCATCACTACTCAAGGCTCTGGTAAAACTGGTGTAAAAGCCTTGGCTTTGATAAAAGCGCTGTTTATAGCGAATATCTGCAATAATCTGTTTCATATCAACCTCATTGTTTTGCGCACAAAAGTGATATTTTTGCCCCAGTCAAATTGGCGGGCGTGATCTACAATTTGCTGCTTATCCCAAGCGCGATGCAGCGCCTCAAACATCGCCTTAGTCAGTTGTTGAATATCCCCCTTAGCCACCAATAAACCCACGTCTTGAGTCACAACTTCAGGTATACCACCAACCTTGGTCGCAACGACCGGCACGCCACAAGCAAAGGCTTCGAGAATCACATTCGGCACCCCTTCCCGATGACTCGGCAAAACTAACAGTGACGCCTTTGCCAACAAGTGACTGACCTGGGAAGCGCTTAGACTGCCGTGAAGGGTTATGCTCGAGCCTAGTTTTTTCTCGCTAACAAGTTGCTTTAAATAGAAAAATAGCGGACCGTCGCCCACGATATCGAGATGATAATGTTCGCTTGAAGCGCATAGTTGAGTAAACGCGTCAATTAACTCGTGCACGCCTTTTGTATCAATCA
Organism: Thalassotalea ponticola; assembly: GCF_041379045.1. Lineage (NCBI taxonomy): Bacteria > Pseudomonadati > Pseudomonadota > Gammaproteobacteria > Alteromonadales > Colwelliaceae > Thalassotalea > Thalassotalea ponticola. The sequence continues at coordinate 148,978 of NZ_CP166871.1, read as the reverse complement.
AGCTGCCGATAAAGATACAACGGCCTGGATACTGCTCTGCCGGTTGAAATAGTTGCTGCTCAACGCCGTTGTAATTGAGTAACAGCTTGTCTTCTGAAATGCCTATACCTTTGAGCTTATTGCATAAATCTTTGCTCACCACAAAGATACCATCGGCTTTGGATAAATATTTGCGCATCAATTGCCGACGACCCGCATATTGGATGTGTTCGTTTACGTCACTGCCATGTACTTTGACAAAAAATGGTCGTTTTAGGTGGCTATTTAGCATCGCCACTGCCACGGCATCGGGATAACCCCAACTAGCTAAAAGCACCGAGCAGTTTAACTTTCTGATACGCGGTAACAAACACAACAAGCTAAGGTACTGAAAATAAGGTACTAATACACGAGCCACCTTCGGCAGGTAGAAGTACGGACAGTAGATAACACTGTCGGTATCTGTCGCTTGATGGCGATGGCGCCACCATTCAATCCAACCAACTAACACCACGACATACACCTGGTGGTAACCTGCAAGCTTGGCAAACTGTATTCGGTTAAAACTCGCTCGATTTGGTGCCCAGGGTACTGGATAAAGATTGGTAATCACCAAAATCGATTTATTCATTAACACCAACCAATTTGCGATAAGCATCGACATACTGTGCTGCGGTTACATCCCAAGTTCGTTGCTTGGTTACGTATTCTAAACCGTTGGCTTTGACCGTCTCTAACGCTTCGGGATTATCGAGAACCTCGACTATTTTGGCCGCCAACGCCCTGGCATTTTGAGCGGGGACCAAAAATCCCGTCTTGCCATCATCAATCAGCTCGCGATGACCACCAATGTCAGATGCGATCACCGGTTTGTTTTGTGCCATGGCCTCGAGTGGTTTCAGCGGTGTCACCAGTTCGGTTAAGCGGATGCTCTCACGCGGATAAATCATCACATCAGCCAAGGAATAGTAACGAGCAACCTGATCGGCACTAACTCTATCAACAAAGGTGACGTGTTCTGCCAGACGCAGCTTGACGATCTGTTCAAGGAGATTGGCGCGCTCATTACCGCCACCAACGAGCAACAAATGCACGTCTTTGCGCTTGCGCAATAACGGCACCATAGCATCGACGAGATACGACAATCCCTCGTATTTAAAGAAGCTACCGATAAAGGCGATGACTTTCTTGTCTTGCAATTGATAACGTTGCAGCAGTTCAGCATCTTTTTCATACAGTGGCTGAAAGTTGCTTAAATCAACCGCATTTGGGGTGATAAATATTTTATTACTGGCGATTCCGCGAGACTGAATGTCGATTTTTAATCCTTCACAAATACAACTGACGACATCAACTGTTTCAAACGCCTTTTGTTCTACCGACTTGATCAACCGATACATCACACTGTTGGCTTTGACCTTGCCGGTATCAACGGCTGCATCTTCCCATAAGGCTCGAACCTCATAGGCAATTGGGATGTTGTATTTTCGCGCTACTTGCACTGCCGCTAAGGCGTTGAGCATGGGCGAATGACATTGAATCACATCGGGCCGTTCAACAATCACTAACTGCTCGATGTGTTTGGCTAAGTGTTTAATGTAAAAAAAGTAACCTAACAGTGGAAGTTTGGCGAACCACCGGGTATCGGCGGGCGTGCGAACATATTCAACCCCGCGCACGGTTTCCTTTAATTGTTTAAATTGTTGATAGCGCTGACTGGTCATTTGTACGGTTTCAACGCCCAACTTGCGCTGATGTCGTAAAATCGCATCCGATCGCAGTGAATAACCGCTGATATTCGGTAAAGAGTAGTCAAAAACATGTAATACTTTCATTGGTCGCTCCTATCTACCTTTGCCAAATAAAACAATTTCAGCGGTCTGGATTAAAATACTCAAATCCAGTAGAAAGCTGCGGTGTTTAATGTAGTAAAGGTCGTATTTGAGTTTTTCTTCTGCGTCTGCAACCGTTGCACCATAAGGGTACTTCAACTGCGCCCAACCGGTTAGGCCAGCCTTCACATTGTGTCGCTCTTCGTAGTAGGGAATTTGTTGCTTCAAATTATCGACAAATTCGGGGCGTTCGGGGCGAGGTCCAACAAAGCCCATATCACCGATTAATACATTGTAAAGCTGCGGTAACTCGTCAATCCGGTACTTGCGGATAACTCGCCCCACTTTTGTCACTCTATCGTCTTCCGATTGAGCCCATTGAGCGCCATTGGCTTCGGCATCAATGCGCATGGAACGCAGCTTTACTATCAAAAATGGTTTGCCGTGAATGCCAACTCTCTCCTGCCAGTAAAAGCACGGCGCCGACCAACCATCTTCAATTTTGATCGCAATCATAGTGAGCAAGATAAAGGGCCAAGTAAGCAGTAAAACAACAAGCGCTAGAGAAATGTTGAATATCCGATCAAGACTATTGCGCAAATCGTTACCCGAAGAAAAGCCAGACGAATAGATGATCCAACTCGGATAAATCAAATTGACGGCTATTTGTCCCGTTTCTTGCTCGATAAAATCTAAAATTTCCGACACCACAACACCGCGCAGTTTACAGGCAAATAGCTGCCTAATCGGCAACATAGTGCGGCGCTCATCCGTCGCAACAACCACCTCGTCAATGCGATTACTGATCACATAATCAAATAAAGAGCCATTGAGCTGAACCAGGTGTTTAGAGTCAATCTCTGATGACAAATCACCGTCCATCCGCACAAAACCGACCAAATTAAAGCACTCTCGGTCGACTGCTCGACGCATGCGTTTGTCAATAATCTGTGCTCGTTGGCCTGAACCTAGAACCAAGACGCGTCGCTTGGCAAAACCCAACACATTAAATTTTGTCAATAAATAACGTAGCGCAAACGTCGCTAAACCACTTAACAAACAGGCGGTAAACAGTTGGTCGGCATTGAGCTGTTGCAAGCCCAATAACTTAACCAATAAGACCAGAATGAGCAGCGCCATAGACACGGCGAGAATGATGCGACGAAAAATACCCGGTAGTTTTTCTCGCAATTTTGATTTGTATAAACCAAGACCCAAAAAGCAGGTTTGAACACACACGACAAAGGCGATGATCATCCACCAGTTGCGCGGTTCGAGCAGTGAACTGGTGTGTAAACCATCTGAGATAAGTAACGCTAGGGTTAGCAAAAACACATCAAGGCTAACCAGCAACTTTTGCATTAAAGTTGCGTAATTTGTCTTATTATTGTTCACCAAAATTCCTTAGTCAGGTACATCGCTACCCGGAAAAAATCGCCTGACAGTATGTAATGATAGTTCAATCAACCAGATAGCAAGTTTTTTTTAGAAAAAAATTTTGTGCAAAAAAAATGCTATGGGCTAGTCTCTATTTAGACGAATAAGAAAATGTTACATAGGGCACTAGCAATGTTTGAAGGAATTTTAAATGCCAAAATTTGGCTAACTGCGGCAGCTCTTCTGGTTATATTTGGATGCTCGAACAATCAAGAACTACCCTCTGCCACGATTTACCCTGCTAAAACCGAATCGCCTGATTCGTACAACTATTTAATTGGTCCGGGAGATCAATTAAACATATTTGTTTGGCGCAACCCTGAAGTGTCAGGCAGTTTTGTCGTGCGTCCAGACGGCATGATTACTACCTCGTTAGTCGAAGATATTCCGGCATCGGGTAAAACGCCGACTCAGTTGGCGCGTGCCATCGAGGAGCGCCTTTCAATTTACCTGCGCGAGCCTATTGTTACTGTGACCGTAAATAACTTCGTTGGCCCGTACAACGAACAGATACGCGTGATCGGTGAAGCGGCACAGCCTCGAGCTGTGAGTTACGGTAAAAATATGACCTTACTTGACGTGATGATTGCGGTAGGTGGACTTACCGAATTTGCCGACGGTAACCAAGCCGTTCTGGTGCGCATCGAAGACGGGCAACAAAACCAGTACAAACTGGCCATCGAAGACTTGATAAAAGCAGGGGATATCAGCGCCAATGTCGATGTCCTGCCCGGCGATATCATTGTTATCCCAGAAGCTTGGTTTTAACCAGTGTCTCGATGAACGTCAGTGTGAAATATTTACATCGCAATGTGCGTAGTTTAACTCCTTATATTAACAATAAAGACCGCCGTTATGCATGAGCAATTTGATAAAATAAAAGAACTATTATTGGGTATTTGGACCAAGAAGCATTATGTCATTATTGCCACCTGGTTAATATGCCCTTTGAGTTGGATTGCAATATCCTCATTACCTGATGAGTACGAATCTAACGCGAGAGTTTATGTTGATACCCAGTCTTTACTGAGACCGTTGATGAAAGGCATTATGGTTGAGACGGATCCCAACCAACAAGTGCGATTAATGGTAAAAACCTTATTGTCGCGCCCCAATCTCGAGCGCATCGCGCGCATGACCGACTTGGACGTTGCAGCGCAAAGTGACGATGAATACGAATCCATCATTAACAACTTAAAAGACGAAATTACCATTCGCAATATCGGCTTTAAAGAGAACATTTACAGCTTATCAATGACCTCGCCCGATCCACAATTGGCCAAAGATATTGTCCAAGCTGCGTTAACCGTATTTATTGAAAACACCTTAGGTGAAAGTCGCAGCGATACCGATACGGCGCAGCGCTTCTTACAACAACAAATCACCGAGTATGAACAAAAGCTACTTGATGCGGAGCGCAAACTGACTTTATTTAAGCAAAAGTACTCAGGTATTTTACCGTCTGGTTCTGGCGGTTTTTACGCTGCCCTAGAGCGCGTTAATCAGCAACTGAAGTCAACGCGATTAGAATTACTTGAAGCCCAAACGCAATTATCATCTGCCAAACAGCAGTTGTCGCGAGAGCGCGGATCGAATGAAGCGATTTCCGAAAATGTGATCGATAGTGGCACGGTAACAACCACCTATGATGAACGCATTACCCAGTTACAAAATCAACTCGACTCGCTGCTTATTAGTTATACCGATCGTCACCCCGACGTAAAAGAGTTGCGCAAACGGTTGGCCGATTTAAAGCGTTCTCGCAAAAGAGAGTTGGATAACTACTACGCCGCGATTAAGGACAATCCAGATATGCAAGGCGGGATTAGCCCTACTGGAGCCAATGAAAATTTGGTTTATCAAGAAATGCGAATTCAAGTGAATCAATTAGAAAACACCGTGGCATCGCTGAAAGTCAGGGTGGCCGACTACGAACAGCAAGCACAAGAGTTAAGTCAAAAAATCTACACCTTGCCGGAAGTAGAAGCGGAACTTGTTGCCTTAAATCGCGACTATGAAATCAACAAAGATAAATACGAAGCGCTGTTGTCGCGTCGAGAAACCGCCTCGCTTGCCAAAGAAGCAGATGCGACATCCGATAAAATACAGTTTCGCGTTGTCGATCCGCCGCGCGTGCCTCTTGAGCCAAGTGGCCCGATGCGAATTCTCTACTTTTTGGCGGCTTTTGTCTTGAGTATTGCTGTCGGTGCTGGTGCGGCCTTTATGGTGACCTCGGTGAACCCAACCGTAATTTCGGCAAGCCAGTTGAGCAGAGAAAGCGGTTTGCCGATATTTGGTATCGTCGCAGCAACCGATAATGTCGATCTTCAAAAGCAGCATCGCAATAGCCTCAAACGTTTCGTGTTGTCTAATGCACTGTTGTTGATCTTACTGATGGCGATGATCAGTTATCACCTGATGTCGAGTCCATCAACAGGACCTGTAAGAGGGGTGTTTTAATATGTCGTTAATAGAGCAAGCCTTGAAGAAACAGCAAGCACAGCTGAAAGATTCAGAGCATCAAGGTAAGGTCCAGTCGGTTAACGAAAACACGCGAACAACCGATGGCAAGGCAGTACTTAGCACTACGCAATCTCACACAAGCACGGCGCCAACCAAGCAGCAAATTTTTGTTAACGAAGCCTTGTTGTCGCAAAAAAACTTCATTGTCGGCAATGAATTAGAAGGCCAGAGAGCCTTAAAAGAAGAATTTCGTCAAATCAAACGCAAGGTACTCAACAATGCTTTTGGTCCGGCCCGTAAAACCCTCGACACGCCAAATATGGTGATGATCACCAGTGCCAAACCAAACGAAGGTAAAACCTTTGTCTCAATTAACCTGGCACTGAGCATCGCACTTGAACAAGATAAAACCGTATTATTAGTCGATGCCGATGTATTAAAGCCAAGTATCCTTCGCGAACTAGGGGTGAAGCCCAAAGCCGGATTAATAGACTACCTAACCGGCGATATAGATGACATTGGTGAGATCATATATCGAACCAATATCAACAAGCTCAGTATTATGCCTGCAGGTAAAAGTCATCATCTAGCCAATGAGTTACTCGCCAGTGAACGCATGGCAAAAATGACCAAAGAGCTATCGCAGCGCTATGCAGACCGAATTGTCATTTTTGACTCACCACCGTTACTTGGCATTAATGAAACATCAATCTTGAGTAACTTGATGGGTCAGGCTCTGATAACCGTTGAAGAGAATCAAACTAACTTAAACGATGTTAAGCACGCAAACCATTTATTGCGTGCTGAATTAGCAAAGGGTTTGGTTCTAAACAAAGCACTCTATTCTCATAAAAACAGCTACGGTTACTACGGCTACGGATATGGTTACGGCGAACATCAAGAAGACGAATAAATTAATTTGCTTAATCCTTTGTACATGCATTTCCTCCTCCGCATTTGCGACAAGTTGGAAAGTGCAACCGCGACTCGGCGTTGAAGAAGCAATCAGTGATAACGTTGAATTATCAGAATTTGATAAGGAGTTTTCATGGGTGTCGCTTATTACGCCCGGTTTTTTTGCCGACTACAAAAATAGTAGGGTCACCGCCGAAGTTGATTACAGTTATACCCAAGCCCTGTACAGTCACGATCTAGATTTAAGTGATAATTTCCACAATTTGTTAGCCAATGGCTCAGTGGCCCTTAAGGTTGACGGCTTATCTGTATTTGGCTTGGCCTCGATAAGTAACGTTGCCGCCAATGATGCGCGAAACTCGCTGGCCGATACAGTCTCTGGCGATACCGTTCAATACGAAACCTATCAAGCGGGCTTGAATTATCTGGTGGAAAACTCGCGTTTCAACGTAGCCGCCAATACCAGCTATTCGATCACCCGAGCCGGGGACAGTGTTGGCGATCGAAAAGGCTTTAATGCTAACGCGATAACGAGCAGTGGCACTGGCGCGCGCACTACATTTTGGCAAGCAAGAGCAAACTACTCGGATTACGAAAACAACAGGCGAAGCGGTCAATTTTATAGTGTGGACGCAAAAGTTGGTTACATCAGCGGTTTTCGTATTAATCCATTTGTTCGACTTTATAAGGAAGACAGTAGTGGCAACAATATTAACTCTTCCGGTATACAAGGCAGTTCGTCGATAGGTGCCGGCGCGCGTTGGCTGATCAGTCGTCAACTATTCATCGATTTAAGTTATAACTGGGTCAATGAAGATGCACCAGCGATTGGCATAGCAACCGAGGAGCAAGACGATTATGTCAGTGCAGAGATTGCGTGGAAACCGTCTAACCGCACCAATTTGCGCGCACAATATTATCAACGTTTTTTTGGTGATGCCTACGAGCTACAATTTCGACATCGCACTAAACGCCTGACCACCTCAGTAAGTTATACAGAGCGCATTGATATATTTGATCGGTTTGAACTGGTGCCAACCAGTTTAATTGATATTTGGTGTTTAACGGGTACAGACATAAACAGCAACAATTGTGTGCTAGGTCCAGAGGCCGGTTTTGATCTGTCCGACTACAGCTTCTCCGGCTTTACTGCCAATTTTGAATTGGTTAACGCCAATAGCTTTTCACTAACTGAAGCGTTAACAAGTAGCGTCTCATTGCGCTTGCCGCGCTCAAGCTTAACCCTGTCGGCATCACAAAGTGATCGTACTAACTTAGAAGTCGGTAGTGAGGACAGATATCAAACCGTTCGCCTTAGCTATGATAGGCAGGTTAATCGAACCACCGACTTTTTAATCAATACCAGCTTTCGTTACAACGCACTAAACAATAACAGTACCACGTTAATACAACAAATTGATTATTACCGAATTTATCGCATCGGTTTAAACAAACGCTTAAACAGAACGTTAGAATTCACCAGTTATCTGCAGCATCTAAACCGCGGTTCAACCAGATTTGATGCGAGCTATGAAGAAAACCGCATTAGTGCCCAATTGACAAAAAGGTTTTAATTAAAAATGTATGAATCGCACTATGGCATCAGTCAAAAGCCATTTCAACTGAGCCCTGATCCTCGTTTCTTTTTCGCCTCAAAAAGGCATCAGCAAGCGCTTTCATACTTACAATACGGTATTCAGCAGAGTGAGGGCTTTATTGTTATTACCGGCCCCATTGGAACGGGAAAGACAACTCTGGCGCAAAACTTGTTAGCTTCAATTGAAGCGTCGAATATTGAGGCCGTCAATATCGTCACTTCCAACCTAAGCCCTGAAGATTTATTACGGCAAATCGCCACACAGCTCAACTTAAACGTTGTGACGTCGAATAAAGCCGAGTTATTAGAGCTCATTGAACAGCATTTAACGGTATTATTGAGCCATCAAAAACGCGCATTATTACTGGTAGATGAAGCGCAGAATCTGCCTTTGGAAACTTTAGAAGAATTGCGAATGCTGTCTAATATCCAACGTGAGCACAAGCCACTGTTACAGAGTTTTTTACTTGGCCAGGAAGAGCTTAAAGACTTACTGCAAATGCCACAAATGGAACAGTTTCGACAACGCATCATCGCTTCGTGCCACTTGAAGCCTTTGTCAATCGGAGATATGCAGCGCTATATTGAGCATCGTTTAGCGACCGTTGGCTACAAAGACAAGCAACTGTTTACCGACCAATGTTACCCTATTATGATGCAGGCCACGCAAGGTATTCCGCGTAAGATAAATTTACTTGCCGATAGAGTATTGCTGTTTGGTTACCTGCAAAACCTCAAGCAAATAACGGCTGATCACATAGAATCTGTGCTGGTCGAGATGCGCCACGAACTCAGTGCATCGATTAATAATGACTCTACAGCAACTGCGGCTGAGTCGCCATTCCCAGCTGATCAAACTGACGACAGTAAGCAACCCGACAGCAAGCTGGATAGTAATGACAACGCATCAGTGCTATCACAGCAATCGAGTTTAGATAGTTTTAACGACGATATCGATTCACAACTCAAGCCCAACTCCAGCGCGTTACAACAACTGAATGCTACACGCTCAGAGCGTCGTTCGAACCTTGATTTGCGCAAAATACTAATGCGCGTAGACCGCTATCTACAGAAAAACATCGATGAAAAGCTAAAAATGAATGCCTACCTAGATAAGTTATTAGAACAAAAAAAAATGGAAATGCAGAGCCCTTCCAAAGCTTCAAATGACAAAGACAAAGTGTAATGTAGTTACGGTGATTTCGTGCTATCTCGAGTGAGAGGTACCGCCTTTTTAGCAGATGAATGTAACGCTTTGCCATTGAACAGTATCGATAAAATCGAGCTTTTTTTAATCATTAATTCATGACATAGTATCGAACTTATGCTGGTCAGTAGTACTAATACCACAAAGCCAATCAGCGCCGGCACATTTAAGGCAATTAATACACTACCAAAAATCAATACAAAAACGTGATGAAATAAATAAATGGTATAGGACGCTGCCGCTAAATATGAGATCCATGATTTTGCATGGTTAAAAAAACGTTTAAACACATAAAAACACAGAGCAATCGCGATCCAACTTAGTAGTGATTGCGCATAATAAAACACTAGTTTTTCGGTAATTGATTCGGGTTGTTTAATATACGCTTTGACAGCTATGGCAAGTACCAATAAACCCAGTAAAAATAGGCGATTAATACTGGTAAATCGCTCCAACAAGTCATCCTTAGACGCTAGAAATAAGCCAAATAGAAAATACGGCGCATAGTGTAACAGCGAATAAAAGTCGATTACTCCAAATAGTTTCCAATATATCGGCAGCCCGATGCTCGGTAACATCAATATACTTAGCGAAATTATCGGCAATAAGATGATGACCAAGATAAAATCGATCTTTGCTAAACAATGCGTTAACCATTTGAGTGGTTGCACACCGAGTCGATTAACTACCAAACTAGCGATAAAAAATAGCAGAAAATAGCACAGTAAATTAACTAAAAACCACAAGTGATAAATATAGTCACCTTGGCTAATATAGCGGGACCAATTAAGTTGATACCAGCCGCCGTTACTTAATATCAGTGTTTGTACGGTATTTAGGATCACAATAGCGCTGATCAGCGGGATGACTAACCGAGTTAAGCGCAGTCGCAAAAACTTCGCCGGCTGATATTTAATGTAGGTCAATAAACAAAAGTACCCAGAGACCACAAAAAACGCCGGCATACGAAATACGGCAACAGTCGAAACCAGATAACTAAAAACAATGTTAGTCTGTGTGCTAGATATCAGCCAATCAGACATCGGATTGAATACCTGTGCAGAGTGCAGTACTACCCCTAGTACCATTAATACTCCGCGCAGCGCGTCGATATAGAAAATACGTTGGCTTAGCTGTGACATAAGGCATTAACCTGTCGTGTAAATAAATCATAACCACGATGATTGAAGTGAAGATTATCGCCAGTAAATAAGCCAACCTGCTGACTTTTTTCAGCTACTTGAATCAGTCGAACGCGCTCATCTTGATCAGCAAGAGTTTGCAAATAATGATTAAACTCTTCAAAATCCGCCCAACTGTCCTGCCTCGCTGGCGCATATTTTATCGCTAAGACCACAATTGTCGCTTGGCGAAAACGATGTTTGAATGTTTGTAGTAATGCTAAAAATTGCTGCTTTACTAAATCGACCGACATGTTATCGGAAATATCATTTTCCCCCATATAAACGACAACATAAGACACATGGTCATGAAGATTCGCCAAACGCACATAATCACTTATGTCACTAATTTTAGCACTTCCAATACCGCGATTTAACCAAGGCTGGCAACGCAAGTAATTGTCGACATTCAAATTTGCGAGTGTTGAGCTACCCAGGAGAAGGTTGTATGGCTGATTTGGCAGAACGTGTGTCCCCCCGACATAATCGGCATAAAGATATTTGGCGATTTGCCAATTGACTTTATCTTTGACAACGCAGTTGTATATCGTCAATACGAGCAACAACGCAAAAATCACCAACGCACGCATCAATACCGCCATAATATTAACTAAACTCTTTGAGCTTTAACTCATACTTATCCAATAAACCATACAGTGTAGGCCGAGTTATACCCAGTAATTGAGCGGTTTTACTCATATTTCCTTCTGACATGCTGTATGCTTGCTTAATCGCTGTTGATTCAGCTTGTTCGCGCAAGCTTCGCAAGTTGAACTGCTGATCAATATCAAGTTCTACTTCATCGTTAAAGCCCAAATCATCACTACTGATCACTTGCCCTGACGCCATTATCACCGCAGATTTTATTTTATTTTGCAGTTCGCGGATATTACCTGGCCACGAGTGTGCTTTTAACGCGGCAACAGCACCATCACTAAACCCTTTAACTTTAACGTTGTAGTCTTGGGCAAACTTAAGCAAGAAATAACGCGCCAAAACAATGACATCAAATTCGCGTTCCTTTAACGGCGGAATATTAATGACCATTTCGCTAATTCGATAATACAGGTCTTCTCGAAATAATTTTTGTTCTGCCATCGCCAATAAATCTTGGTTAGTCGCACAAACTACGCGAACATCAACGGCAATTTCTTGACGTCCACCAACTCGCTCAACCACTCGCTCCTGTAAAAAGCGCAAAAGCTTGGCTTGTAGATTAAATGGCATATCGCCTATTTCATCGAGAAACAACGTACCGCCTTGTGCCATTTCTATCTTGCCTTTGGTGGTTTTATGAGCGCCGGTAAACGCCCCCTTTTCAAAACCAAACAACTCGCTCTCTAACAAGTTTTCAGGTATGGACGCACAATTAATGGCAATAAAAGGCTTTTTATTGCGATTGCTCTGCTTGTGCACGGCATTGGCTAACACTTCTTTGCCCGTGCCACTTTCGCCAAGCAACAATACCGTAATTTCTGTTGATGCGATGCGTTCAATGATATTGCGCACTTTTTCCATCGCCTGACTATTGCCAATGATACCGCTGTCGACCCCGCCGAGCTCGCGAATCTGGCGGTTTTCCTTTTCCAGTTCCGCCATCATAAACGCGCGCTTTACAATGACGTTGACCACATCGCTATCCAATGGTTTTTGATAGAAGTCATAAGCACCGTTGGCGATTGCATCTAACGCAACTTGATGCTCATCGTTACCGGTTATAACAATCACTTTAGTAAACGGGGCAAGCGACAATATTTGCTGCAAGGTTGCTAGTCCCTCGCTGGCATTGGCCTCATCGGGTGGCAATCCCAAATCCAATAAGACCACCTTGGGTTCGTGTAACCTAAGTGCGCTAATCGCACTATCTTGATCCTGCGCCAACACGACGTCATAGTCTGACAAACTCCATTTCAACTGCTTTTGAATACCGGGATCATCATCTACTATCAATAACTTTTCCATTTTTTTCATTCCTAATTAACGGTGCTTAACGGCAATGACAAGGTAAAACAACTGCCTTTACCTAATTCACTGGTTACATCTATCGTACCTTGATATTCTTCAATAAACTGTTTTGCTTCAAATACGCCTATCCCCATACCAGCATTGCCCTTAGTGGTCGTAAACGGTTCGAACAATGACTGATTAATAAAATCACTACTCATACCACAGCCGTTATCGCTGATATCAACCACCACCTGTTGCTCATCTTGACGACCGACAATGTTAATTAAGCCATCCGGTTGGCACGCTTCTTTAGCGTTTTGCAATAAGTGTAGAAAAACATTGTGCAAACCGTCTTTGTCGGCGGTGACATAGAGTTCAGGAGGAACAGACGAGGATATCTTTACCTTGTCCGATTGGCTTTGCTGTGCACACTGGTGCAATAATTCACTGACATTGATCAACTCATGGCGGTGACCTTGGTTCACATCTTTACTCTTGTTTTGTAATTGTGATACCACTTTTGCTATGCGGGCAGACGCTGACTCAACGGTCGCAAAAACATCATCAACAAATTCTGGGTTATCGCGATGGCGTTCAGCATTGCGGGTAATGAGCGATAACTGCGCTTGGATATTTTTTAAATCGTGTAGAACAAACGCTGACATCCGATGAAATACCGCCAATTGTTGACCTTGAGCCAATTGCTTTTGCGCGGTTTGCAGCATTAAATAGTTACCGAGTTGCTTAGACACCGCAATTAAAAAGTCGCGATCTTCCCAGTTTAATATGGGGCGATGACTCGGTCCCGACAGCATAAAATAGCCAATTAGGCGCTGCTCAGAAAAGGTCGGAATAAATAGCTCTAGACGTTGTTTAGCAAGATGCTTAGTATCTAATTTCAACTCGGGATAACGCTCTGGAAAGCGCTGATATTCACGCACATCGATAAGCCAACTTTGCTGCAATGAAAACTGATGAAGCTGACTAATTTGCGCCATCAGTGGACTATCAATGGTGTAATCACCTTGGTGTACAACGCGCAGTTTTGTGTGGCTTGCATCGACAAACCCACAACGGCTCACTCCGAGGCAGTTGGCCATCACCGCACAGGCATTTTGAAATGGATCGCTAGAGCCTTGTTGCTCGATATCTTCAATAAGCTTCAGCCACTCCAGTCGATAGTCGTATTTGTTGGCAAAGAAGTGTTTTGAAATAAACACCCGTATCTTATCGCGCAATCGGTTAGTCATTAATAACACGAGTAACACCAACAAACCAAAGACCATAAAGACGATACTTAAGGTTTCACTCCACTGCCCTTGCATAAAGCGAATGACATAACCAGAAAAGGCCAATAACAATAAATAGACAGCACTGAGCAACACCATCGACGAATAAAATACAACGTCACGAGAAATGTATAAATCAGGACTCCAGTTGCGCATTCGTTTCGCACTCAACAGAATAAACGGCAACACCAACAGAGCGATAAAGCCTCGCGAGTACCAAAAATAAAAGTCAATGCGGGTGAGCAATGTCGCTTGTGCATACATGACAAAATCAAAAATTTGCAAACCACCCAAGCCAATGGTTAACGGCAATAACGCCCATTTGAGTTGCTGTGCATTGCGGTAAAGTTGCTCGAGTAAAACCAACAGCAATAGCGTTAAACTCAATAAACCAATAAATAGCCACTGCGAGTTGTGTAAGATGAAAATTGTGGTGACATTCAATGCCACCAATAACAACAGAACTCGCGCTAAGTTTTTACTTGATGGCGAGGTAAATATCGATGGCACGGTATCACTACCTGAAATCACAAGTAGCAGTAACACCCCCCAAGAAAGTTGCTTAACGCACTCCATTAAAAGTGCATAACGCAATGAAAATACTTGATATATTTGCGAAGCGTTAACAATATAACTGACCATGCTAAGCGCGACGCTCAGCAATAAAATTTTGGTCGCAACAGAGGGTTGCCGATGAGATATCAGCAATACAAGAAGAAATAAGTACGCTATGGCCGATAAGCCATAACCAATTAACCCAACCGTTTCCATAGTGGTAAGTGTTGTTATTATCCGACGGTATAAAATCTAAGCATCCGTAATAAAGCTTAGTCGAATAAATACAAAATGCGCATAAAATCAGTCGCATTGCTCCGGTTGCAGGGTTTGGGATCGAATTGATTGCTATTTGTACAATCAATGCGTTAAATAAAGAGATTGGTTGACAGCCCCCACCAACATTATAGAATGGCGACATAACAACTCATTGACCACCCGTAGCTCAGCTGGATAGAGCGCACCCCTCCGGAGGGTGAGGCCGCAGGTTCGACTCCTGCCGGGTGGGCCATCTCTTTGTCCGAATACCCCGCCCACAAACTCAAAAACTAATTTGCCAGTCAAACCGTTTGGTTGATCGACAGATTGACATAGGTTGTGGCTCTTGGTGTATATCACGCTGTACATTGGTGGGCTTAAGGCGTGGTCGATTGAACGAATTAATACCAACCATGGCGCTTAGCTGGGGTACTATGTCTGAAGCGGTGTAATGCGTTTGTGCCGCTTGAGCTTGATGTCTAGCAAGCAAGAAATCACGTGATTCCATTGTCTTGTGTACTGCCAAGCTCAACTATGCTTTGAATGATTGCTCAACACCTCTGCGCGACTAATCGCAGTGATGTTAAGCACAGATCAGCGCCCTGATTCCAGCCAAAAAATACTGGTCGTGGCGAGTATTGACGGTTAAGCAGAGGTCAGTGAGGTAAGGTGGTTTTGCTCAACTTGCGCCTTGTTTTTTAACCAACTAAATGCGCTTTCGCGAGACGAAAACACCATTGAGCGCGGCACTAAATCAAGCACGCCTAATTTATCAAGCTTGTTACTCACCACATTATTGCTGTGCACTAACAACAGCTCAACATCGTGTTCTTTGGCATCGGTAATGGCGTTTTCAATGGTTAAGGCGATGGTATCGTCAATAAATGACACGTCGGATATATCCATAACGACATAACGGTAGCCAGACAATAAACGGTGTTGTCGCGACATTGCACGCGATAAGCCAAACATCATAGGTCCGCTTAAATACACCAATAACAACTTACCCTCAAATAGCGAGAATACGGCTTGCTCATTGTCAGATAACTTAAGCTCATCATCGGTGGTGGTAATGGTTTTGATACCACTTTGTTGCGCCGCACTAAGTTTTTCAATGGTGACAATATTAGCGATAAATAAGCCGATGCCTACCGCGAGAATAAGGTCGATAAAGACTGTAATAAACAACACCAAATACATGATCATCGCGGTGTGACGCGATACTTTATGGGCGCGTTTAATAAAGCTCCAATCGAGGATATCCAATCCCACTTTTAATGCGATAGCAGCCAGGACCGCTACCGGGATCAAAGCGATTAAATCAGTTAATAGAAATACCGCTAGCGCCAGTATTAATGCCCGCAATACACCGGATAAAATGGTGGTGCCACCGGTTTGAATATTCACCACGGTGCCCATGGTCGCGCCAGCGCCTGGCAAACCACCGAACAACCCCGAGACTAAGTTGCCGATGCCTTGTCCGGTAAGTTCTTTATCCGAGTCGTGATCTTCCTTGGTCAAGTTATCGGCAATCAGTGAAGTGAGCATCGAGTCTATACAACCCAAGGCACCGAGAATCAGCGCATCAACGAGCATGTTGTCCAACTCGCTTAATGCAAATGTCGGTAACTGTAACGCCGGTAAACCGACGTCAATGGCACCGACTCGGCTAATTTGGTTATCGCCAAAAAATACGTAGCCAATGATAGATAACAACACCAAAGCCAACAATTGCGGTGGGACTTTTCGACGCAGCTTTTTAGGGGTCAAGAACAGCACCGCTAGCGCTAAAGACGATAACAATAACTCGGGTAAGGAAATCGATGAGAGAATTTGCGGCAAATGCAACACCGTGCCCATCACACCGGGCTCAGGTGCTTTGGTTCCCAACAGCGGCGCCAGTTGAATTAAGATCAAAATACAGCCGATACCCGACATAAAACCAGATACTACACTGTGAGGCATCATGGTAATGTAGCGGCCTAGCTTCAATTTAGACAGCACGATCTGGAATACACCAGCCATCATCACTACCGTAAACGCCATGGCCATACCGTTTTCGGGGTTGGAGGCTATCATGTCGGCAATGACAACAGTAAACACCACCGACATAGGTCCTGTCGGCTCTGAAATTAGCGTTTTGGTACCACCAAACAAAGACGCAAACAAACCAACTAAAATCGCGCCATACACCCCCGCTGCAGCCCCCGCTCCCGTTGCCACACCGAAAGCCAACGCCAGTGGTAACGAAATTACCGCTGCCGATAAGCCACCAAATAAATCCCCTTTGAAATTATTGAAGCTAATTTGATTTATCATGCTGTCATCGTCTTTATTTTTGCTTTAAGTTGCGCCTAAATGGCGGGATGTATTATAAATTTTAATTGTCACTAATTGCACGCTTTATCGTCGTTAAAATGTGCTCATCGTACCTGATAAAAACCCCTTGATTTGTCTGGTTCTGGATAAACCAAGCCCAATCTACCAATTTCGACTGTTGTCGGCCTATGGTCACCGTACGCATCTATTTTTTTGTTTGTGCAAAAACAAAGGGTCGTGTATATAAGGCGGTGAAGCAAATGTGTTAACCGATTTAGGCAGTGGCGCTTGTGATAAAACATTGCTTGGCTCGGTGCGCTATTTTTTCTATTATGGGATCACCTAACAATAAGACAACACGTTATGACCGATAATAGTCGCCCCATAGATAAAAAACAGCAACAAAAACAACAGTGCCATATTATTTTGGCCGGTAATTTAGTCGCCAAACCTGAAATACGGTATCGCGCTAATCCCGTTGTTCCGGTTGCCGAATTTGTTATTGCTACCAACCACAGTTGGTTTGATAAGCGCAGCAACAGTTACAAAGATTGGACTTCATATCACGCCTGTCACTTTGAAGGACAACACGTTGAAGATCAGTTTTTATTTGCTGATAAAGGCCAGCTAGTGCTCATTCACGGTGCCCTTGCCACTAGCAACAAACGGCAAAAAGACTTCGTTCAAGTCGGCTCATTATCGTTACTTGGTCACGGGGTCCACAACAGTGTCAACCAAGTTATTTGTAATGCGACGTTGCAAAGTGATGTCAAACTGGTGCAAACAGAAAACCAGGTGTCGTTGGCTGAGTTTACCGTTAGTATTAATGAACCTGGCTTTATCGAGTCTGATCTTAACTTCAACGGGCAACACATTGAGCGACTTGTTCACCTTTGGGGCAAAGCAGCTGAATACTTTGCCAGTAAAGCCAGCATCGGCCAGCAATTGGTTATTGAGGGGCGTCTGAATTACGTTGCCAATAATAAGCGGCAACAATTCATCGATGCCAAAAAAGCCATCCTGTGCACCAACTAATCGTTCATACGTTGATGAGTAAATATTTATCATTATTGGCTTTTGTGCTGTTATCTAGCAGCGCAAGTGCAAAACAGTACGGTGACATTAGCGCCGTTACCTTATCGAGCGTTTACGATGGCGATACCTTTCGGGTGCATATTGAAAACTGGCCAACGGTTATTGGTGAAAACACGCCTGTGCGGATCAAAGGGGTAGATACGCCTGAATTAAGAGCCAAGTGTCCGAGTGAAAAAAACAAAGCCAAACAAGCCAAACAATTTACCGAGCAATTGCTAAAAAATGCCGAACGCATTGAGTTGCGCAATGTTGAACGAGGCAAATACTTTCGCTTACTGGCTGATGTGTACGTTAACGGTGAAAACCTAGCAGAGTTATTAATTCAACACGGTTACGGCTACGCCTATCACGGTGGTGCTCGCAAGTCATGGTGCGCTGTGTCATGAGTTTTTTTCACCGTCACAAGTCATTACTGCGGCTGATTTTACTGTTTTTATTGATCAGTACCCTACTCGCGGGCTTACTGCATTGGTTAGGGTTATTTGATCACTTTAACCAAACATGGGTCGATAATACCATTCGCGGGCAGGGCACTATTGGGGTAGTGTATTTCTTACTGGTGATTGCGCTTGCCATATCCATTAGCTTGCCGCGCCAAGTGGCGGCGTTTGCTGCCGGCTATGCCTTTGGCTTCATCCACGGCACACTTATCTCTACGCTTGCGGCGGCGATTGGCTGCGTTATCACCTACAGTGTTGCGCGCTTTATTTTTGCCCGTTATATTCGCCAGAAATTCGCCAATAAAGTGAAACTGGTCTACCAATTTTTAAGTCGTGACACGTTTGAGAAAACTTTCATCATTCGCCTTATTCCCGCCGGCAGTAATTTTTTACTAAACGTATGTGCGGGTATCGCCCATATTCACCCTGGCAAATTTTTTAGTGCCTCTTACCTAGGCTATTTTCCGCAAATGGCCATTTTCGCGTTAGCCGGCAGTGGTGTACAGCTGATGTCTTTTTGGCAAATAGGTGCCAGTGTGCTGTTGAGTATCATCGCAACCTTATTAAGCTTTCGGTTGTACAATCGCTATCAGCAAGAACTGGCTCAGCAAGGCGATGAAAAATCATCTAACAGCGCGACATCCAAACGTGACTAGCGCACTGGTTGTGGTGGTTGTTTGGGTCAATGAAGTACAAAAAAGCTCCATGCGGAGCCTTTTTTACTGATTTTGCAGTTGCTTACTTAAGTGTTAACAAGTGCAGTACCAAGTTTTTGTAGTCATTTAAAAAGTCACTGCGATCAAGTTCGCTGGCATTAACGCGGTACTTGCCATTAACAATAATGGTTGGAACACCGGTTAACACGCGTTTTTTGCTGTACTCGTCTTGCAGTTTCTTCATTTGCTTAGCTTTTGAATTCACACCAAAGCTGTTAATTAGCTTATCAAACTGTTCACCGTCAACGCCGTTTTTAACAAATAACTCGCGTAATTCAGCTTGTGACGCTAGAGGTAGACGCTGTTTTTGAATCGCATCAAACAAGGCAGCAATTAACACCTCTTCTTGTGGTAATTGTTGCGCTACAATCATCGCTTTAGTAATTTCAAACTGTACTTGCGGGCTCGCTGCACGTAAAAAGTCAACGTGGTTTTTTACAAACGCGACGCCTTCAGGTAACGACTTAGCTAAGTCTTTCATGAACGGCTCAAAGCTTAAGCAGTGTGGGCAATAAAACGAGAAAAATTCACGAACCTCTGGCTTTGTGGTAACCGAATCTGAGATCACCGTGTATTGTTTACCTTCTTCGTAATCTTTGGCACAAGCAGAAAGTGGCATTATGATCGCCACCAATAATAGACTAAATAATTTTTTCATTGATAAATATTCCTTTAAGGTTATCACTATAAACCTTGGTTTAAGCTAAGCGCTGGTTCGTGCATTGCCGCGTGTTGCTCTTTGAGCATAAGTACTTGCTCTTCCCAGTATTTTTCGGTGTTGAACCAAGGGAAATTAAGTACAAAAGCAGGATCTTGCCAACGTTTTGTCAACCACGCCATATAGTTAATGAGTCGCATTGAACGCAATGATTCTAACAATGAAAGCTCGCTATATTCAAATGAAAAAAACTCTTCATAGCCAGATAGCAACGTATCGAGTTGTAACAATTTATTTTGTCGATCGCCATTTAGCATCATCCATAGGTCTTGTAATGCCGGCCCAGTGCGACAATCATCAAGGTCTACAAAGTGTGGCCCAGCATCGGTCCATAAGATGTTTCCCGCATGACAATCACCGTGTAAGCGAATTTGCTTGCCCGGTTTGTACTGCGCAACGGTTAAATCAATGACTTGATCTAGTACGGTAAAAAAGGGCTTTTGTAATGCACTTGATATCTCGGCGGTTTGCAATGTCGCGCGAGCCTGTATCAAAAATTCCTCGGTGCTCAGTGTTGGACGATGCACGAAGCTTTTTTGACTGCCTATGGCGTGAATGCGACCAACAAAGCGTCCCATCCATTCTAATTGATCCAGATTGTCGACTTCAAAAATGCGCCCTCCTCGACAGGGAAATACGGCAAAGTAAACATCTCGATAGCAAAACAATGATTGCCCATCTCGAATGAGCGGAGCAACTACCGGCACTTCGGCATCAGCGAGTTCTAGTGCAAAATCATGCTCTTCTTGAATCTGTTCGGTAGACCATCGCTTGGGCCGATAAAACTTGGTCACGTATTTGACCCGATCGTCGTCGTGAAATTGATAGACGCGGTTTTCGTAACTGTTTAACGGCAGTAAACCGGAGGCTACATAAAAACCATGCGCCTCTAATGCATCGAGAATAAACTCAGGAGACAGGTCCTGAAAACTAAAATCAGCCATCCGTATTATCGCTTGTTAAAGAACACACTTTGTTGACGGATGATAACATCATCTGCTTGCGGATCGACTTGTTGCACAACAAAATTAATATCCGTAGTAAATGCTTTTATCTCATACGGGTCTACTGCCAAACTCACTGTAACCGTTTCAATACCGGCCCCGTTAACAGTTACCGTATCTTGTCCTTGCCATACGTGTGATGTTAAGCCATCCACAGATAGTTTGTAAGTGGCGGTTTGTTGCGACTTGTTGAGAATTTTTAAGGTGTAAACGTTTTCGATTAAGCCATCAATATTTTCTCTGGCAAGGGTATTGCGGTCGCGAATAATATCCAGTTGCAAGGGCTGACGGGTTGCCAAGTCGCCAACAAATAACCCAGCCATAACCAATAAAACCACCGCATACATAAACAGTTTCGGTCTCAAGATATGCACGGTTTTGCCGTTTAGCGCCGTTTCGGTGGTGTAACTAATCAGGTTCTTGTCATAGTTCATGCGCTCCATCACGCCGTTACAGGCGTCAACGCATGCGCCGCAATTAATGCACTCATATTGCAGGCCATTGCGAATATCAATGCCTGTCGGGCACACTTCAACACACAAGTTACAGTCGATGCAATCACCCAAACCGAGTTCTTGCGGATCGGCTTTGCGCGGGCGAGGTCCTCGATTTTCACCGCGCTTGGCATCGTATGATACGGTTAGTGTGTCTTGATCAAACATCGCTGACTGAAAGCGCGCATAAGGGCACATATGCAAACACATCACTTCTCGCATCCAACCGGCATTACCATAGGTGCAAAAGGTAAAAAATAAAATAATCGCAGTGGCCATCAATGACGCTTTAAAGGTAAAAAAGTCGACCACCAACTCGCGTATCGGGGTGAAGTAGCCAACGAAAGTAATGGCGGTGAATAAGGAAAAGATGACCCAACAACTGTGCTTAGCTGCTTTGCGCCAAAACTTGTCAAAGTCCATTGCCTTTTGATCAAGCTTTTTGCGTTTATTGGCCGCCCCCTCAAATTTTTCTTCAAACCAAATAAAAATGAACGTCCACACCGTTTGCGGACACAAGTATCCACACCAAACGCGGCCCAAAAAGGTGGTGACGAAAAACAGTAAAAACGCGCCAATTATAAATAACCAAGCGAGTAAGGTCAGGTCTTGAGGCCACAGCGTTAAAGCAAAAATATTGAATCGCTGTTCGCCAATATCAAACAGCACGGCTTGTTGGCCGTTGTAGTTAATCCAAGGTATCAGGGCAAATAGCGCTAAAAAGAACAAATTCATCTTGCGGCGCAAGCGCTGAAAAAAGCCTTCAACTTTGCGCACGTAAATTTGATCGCGTGGCTTGTATTGTTCAACAGTTGACGAGCGCGGCTTGTCTACCTTTATCTGCTTGACCGGTATGACGTTTTTAGCTGTGTTGGTCGGCTTGTTCTCTGATGCCATAATTTCGTCCGAAATGCTAGTGTAGAGATTACAAATGTGTATAATCTACCTAAAGCGCATTAATCTTGTTGTTATCACTTGAGCTAATTATACCAAGCAATTTTGGTTAAAGTCTGATTTAGATTAACTTTTTACATATTAATCTGTTGAACGATCACTAACGGCACGGTCAACACATATACAGTATGAATGATGATATAGCATTTGCCGTGGCTATAACTACAACAACAAAAAGTGAAAAATCATGTTTAAAAAACTTCTGGTTATCATTGTCGCGGCCGCCGTTTACTTGCACTTTTATCCCAATGCCCACTTAACGGAATGGTATAATCAGCAAATAAGTAAAACCAAAGAAACCTTTAATTCGGTGGCGCAAACCAAGGCGCAAGTTGCCCCGAGCAAGGTGTTACAAGTGCTGCAACCCGAATTTAAAGAATACTCAAAACGCGAAATTGCCTACGTCGAAAGCATCACGGAAAGCCGTGACAAGCTAGGTAACTTCTATCATCAGTATTGCCCTAATTTGAAGACCAACACCCAATTGCGTCGCGAGTTTTTGAAGCAAGTCTGTGATACGGTAGATAAATACCGCATTTTAAACTAGTTGAGATAGGTAGCAGAGCAACGCGGTAGGTTACTCTGCTATTGACATCAAATGACCAACAAGTCCTAACGTAACTTGGGCTATCGATTACCCGCTAAGTCCTGCAGCACTGTAGCAAAGCGATCTGCAACCTGTTGCTCTTGAGCATGCTTACCGTCGCGCACCACCCACTGGCCATTTACCATCACATCCTTTATCGGCGATGCTTGGCTAGCAAACACCACGCTGTCTAATAGATGCTTCGTACTATTGGCGAACAAACTATTTCGTTCATTCGATAACACAATTAAATCAGCTTGTTTACCAACGGCCAATTCACCGCTGTTGCTACTGGTTGATAAAGCCCCTGCTTGTGCGGTGTGATGCCATAAAAACTGTCCAACTGACGGGGTCTGATTATCAGCTAAAATCGCCCTTTGCTGGCGTACTAGGCGTTGAGCGTACTCCAGTAAACGTAGCTCTTCAATTGCCGAAACACTGATATGGCTATCAGAACCAATGGCTACGCGACCGCCTTTGCTGATAAATTCAGTGGTCGGAAAAATGCCATCGCCTAAATTGGCTTCAGTGGTAGGGCAGATACCGGCAACGGCCCCCGCATCGACAATACCTTGTAACTCTTGCTGATCAATATGGGTGGCGTGAATTAAACACCAGTGTTGGTCAATCGACATATTGTCTAACAACCACTGCACCGGACGCATGCCGTAATGCGCGTGGCAGTCATTGACTTCCTTCTGTTGCTCGGCAATGTGAATGTGAATAGGCGCCGTGGCATCTAAATTACGCACATGCGTTACTGCGGCTTGCAACGATGGCTTATCAACTGCGCGCAACGAATGTGGCGCAATACCCACATTGGCGTTAGCGCGTTTACTTGCGCTGGCAAAACAATCGCTAACCAGTTGATTAAACTGTTCTACATCGTTGATAAAACGCTTTTGCCCGTCGTTAGCCGGCAATGGTCCAAAACCGCTATAGCGATACAACACAGGCAACATGGTGATACCAATTCCGGCTTGCTCAGCGGCGTCAAACAGGGCATCAGCCATGGCAGCCAATTGATGGTAGTTTTGACCATCTGGTTGATGGTGCAAATAATGAAACTCTGCCACCCGTGTATAACCGGCCTTAACCATTTCAATGTAAAGCTGGTTGGCGATCACTTGTGCCTGCTCAACACTGATCACATCAAGAAATTGGTACATGATTTTACGCCAGGTCCAAAAACTATCATTGCCCTGGGAGCCTTGCTCACTGAAGCCAGCAAAACCGCGCTGGAAGGCGTGTGAATGACAATTTACCATGCCCGGTATCACCGGCCCCTCAGCGATGTCAGCTCCATCGAGTTGACCGTCAACGATATCAACAATGACGCCGTTATCGATAAGTAAAGTTTTGTTGTTGTGCCATTGGCTATGCGTGCCATGGCTTAATAATATGTGCTCGGCAAATAACATATTCATAGGATAGTCTCAGTGGTTAACTTTGTTGGGCAAATACAATCAGCTGTTTGACTAGCATCTCAAGCTTTGGCTTAACTTCGTCGGCTTTTTGCTGGTCGTAAGCCAGTGTTGCTTCGTCGAGATAGGTTCGTTGAGATAATTCAAGCTGTAATGTGTGCACATTGTTTTTCGGGTCTGCGTAGTGACGAGTGATATAACCGCCTTTAAAGCGCCCGTTAGACACTTGACTATACGGACTAAAATCTAACTGCTCGATCGACTCTAGCATTGACTTTGCGCAACTTTGCCCTTGATTATTACCAAAGTTAAAGTCGGGTAGCTGACCATCAAAAAAACGCGGAACCACCGAGGCGATAGAGTGCGCTTCAAGCATTACCGCCTTGCCAAATTGGTGGCGCATAGTCGCTAGCGTATCTGCGATCGCTTGGTGATATGGCTGCCAATAGTCGTTAATGCGGCGAGTAATTTCGTCTTCCGTTGGCTGTTGCCCGTCTTTGTATAGAGGCTCTGATTTAAAGCTGGTGGTAGGACAAAGCTCTGTCGTATCAGCGCCCGGATATAAGCTTACCCCTGTTGGATCGCGATTTAAGTCAATCACATAGCGACTGTATTTGGGCATTAAAATATAGGCCCCTAAGTGCTTAGCAAAATCATAGAGTCTATCGAGATACCAATCGGTATCTTCTACCTTATGAGCAACATCGGTCATCGTGTGTTTTATATGATCAGCGATATCGGTACCGTTGTGCGGCATTGAAATGAGTAAAGGTAGATTACCTTCAATTAATGTGTAACTTGCTTGGCTCATGCATTCCCCTAGTGATGCATTTCTAAACGAAAGGTAGTTTATGCTTGCTAAAATAATTTTATTGGCGGCCAAATTTAGCATTTTTCAACGATCTTGGCAAAATAAGGCGATGGAATTTGCGTTTTTCGCAATGTTTTGTTTTAATTACGCCAAGTTTCGAAACGCAACATTTTAATGCCGATATTGTTTTATATCGCAACTAATAAAAATTATGTCAAAGCGCAATACTCAATTAAGACGTCACACCATTTTAAATCAACTCAACGATGTAGGTGAAGTCAGTGTCGATCAACTGGCAGTGCAATTTGAAACGTCTGAAGTCACTATTCGCAAAGATCTCGCGGCACTCGAGGCCAGTGGGTTGTTATTGCGCCGCTATGGTGGCGCCGTACCGTTACCAAGTGAAATCACCTCGGTAGCGCACAACGATAAAGTTTCGAAACAAAAGCAAGCAATAGGCAAACAAGCGGCGTTGTTAATTAAAGACCACCATCGAATTATTATTGATAGTGGTCGCACAACTGCGGCGATGATTACGCACCTGGCGAATAAAAAAGGCCTAGTGGTAATGACTAACTCTCTGAGTGTGGCCAATCAATTAAATGAACTTGAAAATGAGCCGACATTATTGATGACCGGGGGGACGTGGGATTCCACTTCAGAGGCCTTTCAGGGACAAATAGCCGAACAAGTGTTGCGCTCCTACGATTTTGATCAGCTGTTTATCGGTGCTGATGGTATTGATATAGAGCGCGGTACAACAACGTTTAACGAATTAATCGGACTATCGCGAGTGATGAGTGAAGTCGCTCGTGAAGTCATCGTCTTAGTTGAGTCAGATAAAATCGGTCGTCGTATTCCCAACCTTGAACTTTCGTGGAATTCGGTCAATACCTTAATAACCGACGACAACTTATCTGAACAACTGAAAAAACAAATACAAGCGCAAGGCATTAATGTGATTTGCGCACCAATAGAATAACAAACAGGATAATTATTATGTGTGGAATTGTAGGCGCGGTAGCGCAACGTGATGTCGCCGATATCTTAGTAGAAGGCTTGCGTCGATTAGAATATCGCGGCTATGACTCAGCGGGTGTTGCGATTATTGACAGCGATCACAATTTAAGTCGCGTACGTCGCTTGGGTAAAGTGCAAGAACTTGCAAGCGCGCTTGAGGTCAACCCAGCAAAAGGCGGCACTGGTATTGCTCATACCCGTTGGGCAACTCATGGTGTACCAAGCGAGACCAATGCTCACCCGCATGTGTCATCAAACATTGCCGTGGTTCACAATGGTATTATTGAAAACCACCAAGAATTGCGTGAAAAGCTACAACAACTGGGCTACGTATTTAGCTCAGAAACTGATACCGAAGTAATCGCTCACTTAGTTCGCCATGAATTAAAAGACAGTGCCAGCCTACTTGAAGCTGTGCAAAAAAGCGTTAAGCAATTTGAAGGTGCATACGGCACAGTAATCATGGACAGCAACGATGTTGAGCGCGTTGTCGTGGCGCGCTCTGGTAGCCCTCTGGTTATTGGTTACGGCTTAGGCGAAAACTTTTTAGCATCAGATATGATGGCATTATTGCCGGTAACGCGTAAGTTTTCTTTCTTGGAAGAAGGTGATGTCGCTGAAATCACTCGCTTTGACGTGAATATCTTTGACCAACAAGGCAATAAAGTTGAACGTGAAATAACGGAAGCCAACGTCAACCACGATGCCGGTGACAAAGGTGAATACCGTCACTACATGTTGAAAGAGATTTACGAACAGCCAACGGCTATTCGCAACTCGCTAGCTAACCGATTTGTCGACCAAACCATTGACATTAATGCGTTTGGCGACAATGCCGAAGCCATATTTCAAGATATTGAGCACGTGCAAATTATCGCCTGTGGTACCTCTTACCACTCGGGCATGGTGGCGCGTTACTGGCTAGAAGAGCACGCTGGCGTTAGCTGTAACGTTGAAATTGCATCAGAGTTTAGATACCGCAAGTCGTTCGTGCCCAAAAATGCACTGTTAGTCACTATTTCACAATCAGGTGAAACTGCCGATACTCTTGCTGCATTGCGCTTGGGTAAAGAGCTTGGCTACAAAGCGTCACTTACCATTTGTAATGTCCCAGGTTCGTCGTTGGTACGTGAATCTGACTTGGCCTTTATGACCAAGGCCGGCGCGGAGATTGGCGTTGCATCAACTAAAGCCTTTACCACTCAATTAGTTGGTTTAATGATGATGACCTTAGCTCTTGGCAAGTACAAGGGCATGAGCGCTGACAAACAAGCACAGTTAACCAATGCACTGATGTCGTTGCCAGCTAAAATTGATGAAGTATTAACCCTTGCCGATGAAATTGAAGATTTGGCTGAAGACTTCGCAGACAAGCACCACTCGCTATTCTTAGGTCGCGGTGATCAATACCCAATCGCGATGGAAGGGGCGTTAAAATTAAAAGAGATCTCATACATTCACGCGGAAGCCTATGCTGCCGGTGAATTAAAGCACGGTCCTCTGGCGTTGATTGATGCCGACATGCCGGTTATTGTCGTCGCGCCAAAAAATGATTTGATTGAGAAATTAAAATCAAATGTTGAGGAAGTTCGCGCTCGTGGTGGTTTAATGTATGTGTTTGCCGACGTTGATGCGCAATTTGAGTCGGATGACACCATGAAAGTCATTAACGTGCCACACTGTGACGAAGTCATCGCACCGATCATTTACACCTTGCCATTGCAATTGCTGTCGTACTACGTAGCAATTATCAAAGGCACCGACGTTGACCAACCGCGAAACCTAGCAAAATCGGTTACCGTTGAGTAAGCATTAAATAGGTAACGATGTACAACAACTGATATTTACAAGCGCAGTTGTGAATTTCGAATATAAAACGGCCACTTTTAGTGGCCGTTTTTGTGTTTGGCCTGTCACTCCCTGGCTACTTCACCTTCGAAAACCTACCGAAAGTATAAAGTTTGAGATACGTATTTTTTGTACAACAGTAGTATGTAATGGCAGTTTGTTAATTTGCCGGTAAACCTGTTCCGCGATTTACATCACAAACGAGCTATTATGAACGCATAGTTTGGATTTTAACCAAATGATTAGTACACCTTATCAGACTCATATGTGGATGCCCTGCCTTTTCGGATAAATTCTAAAAGCCGTTAAACGCTTTTTAACGGCTAGTCATCATCTTTTCACGGGCATTTTGTGGGGTTTATTGGCGCCTAGCGAGTATCATTTTGCCGACAATTTTGTAACGTTATCAAAGTCGCTGGCATCGTGCCTTTCGGGTAATTGTTCGCTTTCTTCACCCCATGTGCGATTAACCATACGACCGCGCTTAACCGCCTCTCGCTCGTCGATTTCCTTTGCCCAACGCATTAAATGGCGGTAACTGGTGACATCGAGAAACTCTGCCGCATCGTATAGACGACCGAGTACCAAGTTGCCGTACCAAGGGAATATGGCCATATCTGCAATAGTGTATTGATCGCCACACATGTAATGGTGGTTGGCTAAATGCAAATCGAGCACATCGAGTTGACGTTTTGTCTCCATGGTAAAGCGCTCTATTGGGTACTCAAATTTTTCTGGTGCGTAGGCATAAAAATGACCGAAACCACCACCGAGGTATGGAGCGCTTCCCATTTGCCAAAAAAGCCAACTCATACACTGTGTGCGTTTGATATGCTCGCTGGGGATAAAGTGACCAAACTTTTCCGCTAGATACAACAAAATAGCACCCGATTCAAATACCTTAACTGGCTGTTCACCACTTAAATCAACCAAGGCTGGAATTTTTGAATTGGGATTTATCTCAACAAAGCCAGACGAAAATTGCGCACCTTCTAAAATATCGATCAAAAAGGCATCGTATTCGGCTTCATTTACACCTTTTGCTAACAACTCTTCCAATAAAATTGTCACCTTAACACCGTTGGGAGTGGCTAGCGAATAGAGCTGCAAAGGGTGCTTACCAACCGGTAATTCTTTTTCATGTGTGGCGCCCGCAATAGGGCGATTAATATTGGCAAATTTACCACCGCTTGCTTGTTTCCACTGCCAAACTTTATCGGGTTGGTAACTATCGCTCATAAGGTCTCCTATTGTGCTTGATATGGTCAATACTCAGTTCGATGCGAAACCAGCAGTCACGCTGTAGTGTCTCAACGACCAATTGAATCGACGTATTCGATCGCCCTGTTAACCATAGCCTACCACGTTGCCAACGCAAGACGCCAATAACCGATAGTCAAAGCTTAAAACGGCGCAATGAGGTTGCTAGTGGCAGTTTGAACTGGTCACTAGAGCTGTCACTCACCGTGTATTTGCGATTCTATTTACAGGGAAACCGTTTGACCAGTTTCACTGGCTTTGTACGCGGCTTCAATGATTGAAATAACTTGCAACGCCGACTCTGGAGTCACAAGTGGTGGCTGATTGTGGGTAATTGCCTGCTTTAATTGCTGATAAAAATACACATAGTTGCCTTGTTGCAAACTCACGCTTTGCCGGTCTGGCAAATACGCATAAACTTGACGTTCAGTATCAATGCCAAGCAAGGCGTCACTGGCTGACACACCCGCAGCAAGCTGAGACTCTTGATTATCAAGCCCGTACATATCAACACTACCCAGATCTCCTTGAACGCTAAAGCGATGGTTTTGCCCCGCATTAAATGGGCTGGCGCTCAGTTGTACGTCTAACTTGGGATAGTGTAAGTTGATCTGGAAAAAGTCTACCGTTTGTGATTGCTCTCGCAATGCTAAACAGCGAGCAGATAAGGCGTGTGGCATACCAAACAGCAGTAAGGCTTGGTCGATTAAATGTGAGCCGATATCGTATACTGCGCCATTACCGGCACCCGCCTGCTCCTTCCACTTGGCTCGCACCTGTGGGCGAAACCGGTCAAAACGTGAAGCAAAGTGATACACATGCCCTAGTTTACCTTGGCTAATGAGCTGCTGTAGTGTTAAAAAGTCGCCATCAAGGCGGCGGTTGTGATAAACGGTTAACACGCGTTGTTGCCGCTGCGCGAGCTCAATCAGTTCTCTTGCCTCGCTGGATGTTACCGTGATGGGCTTTTCTACTACCACGTGACAACCGCGTTGCAGGGCTTGTTTGGCGATGGAATAATGACTGTTATTAGGGCTGGTAATGACCACCAAATCGGCCTGTTCAGCCGCAAATAACGCATCGCTTGAGGCATAGACCTGAGCACCGGGATATTGCGCTTTTATAGCGTCGCGCTGTGATGAGACAAACGCCGATATGCAATAACCATTATCTTCGGTTAAAAACGGCAAATGAAAGACTTGGGCCGATAAACCAAAGCCAATAACGGCGACATTGATGTGCTCCATGTATGCTCCTCTATTTCTGTGTGTTGCTAGTTTTGCCCTGATATCGTCTTGGGTAACTTAAACGACAACGCGGTGGCAATTAATAACAGGATTGCCGAAACGTACAAACACTGCTGCAAGCCGTACTGTTGATACACGTAACCTGATAAAACCGTCCCCAATAAACGCCCCATAGCATTAGCCATGTAATAAAAACCAACGTCCATAGATACGCCATCTCGGTTGGCATAGCTGACTATTAAATAGCTGTGAAGTGATGAATTCACGGCAAACAAGGCACCAAAAATAAACAGACCAACCACCAGTACCCGTTCGCCCAATTGGTCATCCGCCAACATCAACCCAATCAGCAATGGAGTGATACTCAGTGCAGCAACCCAAGTTAGCGCGGTTTGACCGTTAGGTAACTGCCCTTGTTGTCTGCCGGTAATACGGGGAGCTTGTGATTGAATAACACCGTAAAATATAATCCACAGTGCCATAAAACCACCAATCCACTGTTGAGGCCATTGATAAGTCGTTGCCAAAGCAACCGGTAAGGCGACCACAAACCACACATCACGAGCGCCAAATAAAAATAAGCGCGCAGCTGATAGCCAATTTATCGCACCGCTTTTAGACAACAACTGACGAAACTTTGGCTTGTTCTTTTGCTTACCCAGATCAGCTGCCAAGGCATACAAACTAAACAACCAAACAAGCCCAAGTACAGAGGCCATTAGCCACATTGCTCCTTGGAAGCCGAGCCAGCTAAGCAAGGCGCCACCAAGAAAAAAGCCAATCCCTTTTAACGCGTTTTTAGATCCGGTCAGTCGCGCCACCCACTGATAAAGCGTCCCTTGTGCATCATCAGGAAGACATAACTTAATAGCGCTTTTGGCGCTCATTTTATTTAAATCTTTAGCAATGCCTGACAGCGCCTGTGCAATCATCACGTACGGCACCGTTAACCAGCTATTGGGTAAGGTAAGCATAAGCAAGGCTATAATCTGTAGCACCAAACCGATGTTCATGGTTTTATTTAGGCCCAGCCTTGCCCCTAGCCAACCGCCTATTAAATTGGTCACAACGCCAAACAATTCATAGAACAAAAACAGCATGGCTATGGCTAACGGGGTGTATCCCAACTGATGAAAATACAACACCACCAGCATGCGCAACGCACCATCTGTTAGGGTGAATGCCCAATAATTACCGGTAATAATCAGGTACTGCTTAACCTGTTGCGACATGTTCGCCAACATACGTATCCTACCGTCGCCTATTGATCGCTTAACCCGACTTTGCGAGCCAATTCTGCGGTGCGATTGGCATAACCCCACTCGTTGTCATACCACACGTAAAGTTTGAGCTGACTGCCGTTAATCAC
The DNA here is from genome assembly GCF_041379045.1 of Thalassotalea ponticola. Classification (NCBI taxonomy): domain Bacteria; kingdom Pseudomonadati; phylum Pseudomonadota; class Gammaproteobacteria; order Alteromonadales; family Colwelliaceae; genus Thalassotalea; species Thalassotalea ponticola. The sequence continues at coordinate 117,013 of NZ_CP166871.1, read as the reverse complement.
CATGGTCGATAATGCATCGACAATCGATGAGCGAGGATCGGTTTTGTAATCGATTGACACCAACGGGCGTTGTTCATAACCTAAAATGCCTTTCAGCTCACCTTCTGCCGCCTGCTTTAATACCGCATTGACTTGCTGCTCTGTTACGGCTTGCTCTAGTTCAAATACGCAATCGGTAAGCGAGGCATTCGCAAGAGGTACCCGCACTGCATGACCATTTAAGCGTCCTTTCAACTCGGGGAATATATGAGTAATCGCTGTTGCCGATCCCGTTGTCGTTGGAATAAGACTCATCCCGCAAGCGCGAGCACGACGCAAATCGTTGTGTGGCGCGTCTAATATGGTTTGGGTGTTGGTAATATCGTGAATGGTGGTCATCGAGCCATGCTTAATACCAAAATTTTGATGAATAACCTGAACCACAGGCGCTAAACAGTTGGTGGTACAACTCGCCGCAGTCACTATGGGATGTTGCGCTGCATCGTATAAGTGATCATTAACGCCCATCACGACGTTTAACACACCGTCTTCTTTTACCGGTGCGGTAACCACGACGCGTTTAACACCTTGCGCTAAATAGGCTTGCAATAGAGCTTTGGTTTTCATCTTACCACTGGCTTCAATCACCACATCACAGCCCGACCAATCGGTATCGGCAATAGCACTGTTTTGGCTGCACTTTATACGGTGGCCATTGATGATCATCTCTTGTTCGTCAGCTTCGGCTTGGTGATGCCAAATACCATGCACTGAATCAAATGTTAACAAATGGGCCAACGTTGCCGCATCGCCAGCTGGATCGTTGATCTGCACAATTTCAACATCATCCCAATCAAACGCCGCGCGCATTGACAAACGCCCCATGCGGCCAAAGCCATTAATACCTATTTTGATACTCACAACACTTTCCTCCTAACATTAAAACGGGTTGTTCACTGCTTGTTTAGCAACATTTTTGCGGACGGTCTTTCATTGTCGTTAAACGCGAAACGCACTCGGTGAAATCGGCTGACTTGCAGCTTAAACTCGTCGTTAAAACCTCACTACACCAAGTGGGCAATAGCGGATTTAATCGGTAAAACACCCATTGCTGCTGTTTTCTGTCAATCACTAACTGGTCTTGCTTAAGCCGTGCTAAATGACGAGATACCTTTGGTTGACTGCACCCTAGTGCTTCACCGAGTTCACATACACACAATTCGCCTTCGGCTAAAATCAACAACAGTGCATGCAAACGGGTGTCATCAGCCAATGCCTTGTAAAATTCAACCATGGTGATCATAACGCCTCCTTAATTCTGTGGCTTAGTATATATGCATTTCCATATATAACAAACCCCAGCATTGACCTGAACAACTTGATAACTCAGCTAAACAGACCAATAAGCGATTGACTGCTGCGCCTTACATGACCGACATTAGCCTACCCAACGCACTTTTTTCACTCAACACTGATCTGCTCGATGACTAAATCTGTATAACTAATTACCTGTTTTCAATGTGAAATGCTCCACAACAGGAAGCGACCACCGCGTTGAGTAGGCGTTTAACGACCTAAGTATTCAACCGTCAAGGTGTCAAGGTGTGTCGCGTTGTCCGGTATAAGGATTTACCGGACCTTTTTAATTTTTCAAGCAGCCTATCACTATGTCGTTACTGCCAGCTGCGCTAATATCATCAACTAAATTTTCTCTGGTGAGCAAATTCATATATGATCAATGCATCAATCTACACGCGTGCTCGTTGATAATCCTGACCAGCCGTCGCATGGCCAAGCTAATGACAACGCGATAACCCACTGGGATGTAATCAATGGACAATCAACCTTACAATCCGCTACACGGCATTACTTTACAAACTATCGTCACCGAACTAGAAGCGTACTTTGGCTTTGAAGAGCTTGCTCGGCACATCAATATTCGCTGTTTTAGTCATGACCCAAGCATTAAATCAAGTTTAAAGTTTTTGCGCAAAACGCCGTGGGCTCGCGAAAAAGTAGAAGCGCTGTACATAAAACACAAGCATCAAATAAAACAAAAATTGGCCCCTGATCAGTAACCGTCACAGCATAACTGGTCATGCCTTGGCACTAACTTGACGGTGGTGCTGTCACACTCTGTGTTTTCGTTCGTTCCCGCACTACTTTATCGCAACGCATTTGCAAAGTAGTGCTCAGCCCCAATCGCTTTGCTGATCAAATTAGCATCTCCTTGAGCCAGATCAATATCTCTACCCCTGAACTCGGTAGTCTAACCACTAAAGGAGAGTAGCATGATAGTTTCCAAACTCAGTGAATCGTTACTTGCTAAACAGCAAGAGCTCAGTGAACGCTTAGCCGCGATAGAAGCCGATTTAAAACAAGGCCGCAGTGCTAATTTAGCCGACCAGTCTAGTGAACGTGAAAACGATGAAGTGCTAGACGAAATTTACCAACAAACGCAAATGGAACTGCACAAGATAGAGCAAACCCTGCAGATGTTGCAGGCAGAGCAATACGGAATCTGTAGTTTATGTGGTAAAGCCATCGAGCAAGGTCGCCTTGACGTATTAACCAATGTAAAAACCTGTATCCAATGCGCTAAACAAGAAAAAGCATAACGAGGATTAACAACATGACAATTGAAAAGCACGATTTACATCACGAATTTCCAGAATTCAAACAACAGATTCGTACTTTAAAGATGACCGATGCGCATTTTGCTCGTTTGTTTAAAGAGTACCACGAGTTAGACCACGAAGTGATTCGCATTGAAGGGGGCGCCGAAAATACGAGTGACGATTACCTCGAACAATTGAAGAAAAAACGACTCAAGCACAAAGACATGTTATTTGCGATGATCAAAGCATTTGACCATAACAAACAAACGTAAACGCAAGTTAACGTTTTCCGGGGCTGTTCAAAAATTTCCAATCCGCCACATGCCCAGCTTACTCAAGGTGCTCTGTGTCCACAGCACCTTGTTTTATTTTCTTTGTTGCAACCTTTAACCGCCAATCTGATCGATGCCAGCAGTGTTTAGCGCACACTATCAACCTTGCCTTTACCTTATAGAACACACAGAGTTTGCGTGTGAGCTAACCGACCAACCGCGCTCCAAAATATGATTGCCTTTTCCATAAACACCAACGGTAAAACAAAAAAATCAGCCACTTACTGGCAAATTTAAGGTTTAGCAACTTAACTTGTTTACATACGTGTTGATCATACAATACCAATAAAAAGGTCGTCCCAATGGATATGATAACCGCGGCGGTCACCCTATTTTTGATCATGGATCCGCTGGGTAACTTACCGATTTTTATCTCGGTGCTCAAAGGCATAGAAAAAAAGCGGCAACGCATCATCGTGGTGCGCGAACTTATCTTGGCGCTTGGCATTATGTTGCTGTTTTTGTACGGAGGACAAAAGGTACTCGACCTTTTACACCTTCGACAAGAGTCGGTGTCGATTGCCGGCGGTATAATCCTATTTCTTATCGCCATTAAAATGATTTTCCCATCGCATGGGTCGGTTAGCGGTCTACCTGAAGGTGAAGAACCTTTTCTCGTGCCACTCGCCGTTCCCTTAATGGCTGGGCCATCCATTTTAGCGGCCTTGATTTTAATGGCGAATCAAGATCCCAGCCGCATGCTTGATTGGACCTTAGCACTGATCATCGCTTGGTTCATTAGTGCCATTATCTTATTTTTCTCTGGCTCGTTTCAGCGCATCCTCGGCAATCGAGGTCTAATAGCCATGGAGCGGTTGATGGGGATGATACTGGTAATGATTGCCGTACAGATGTTACTTGATGGCATCGCAAATTATTTAGGCTAAAAAAGCGTTCATATAACTCTTTTTAATCTATTGTAAACGTGATTAAATAGAGTTAGAGCGATAATAAAAATAACATGACTGAGTCCACAATGAATGAATCGCAAAACGGTAAAAATGTTGATCAACAAATGCAGCAATTAGCGGGCAATATATTTGTTCAACTAGAAGACAAGTTTAACAAGCTTGCCGAAGAGCTTGCTAAAGATGCAGAGCACGATAAGCAACAAGCGTTAAACGAACAAAAAAAAGCTCTTGAACAAAAGTACGCATTAGTCCACGAAAAGCTCAGTCAGGCAAAATTAAACTCGGTTAAACAAAAGCATTCAGAAATCGAACAGCTCAAGAAAAAGTTGTTGCTCAACGAAACCCAGTACAACAAACTCAGAGAACGCGCACTGCAGGTTGAAACACACCTAAAGATCAAACTCAAAGACGAGCAAAAGCTGCATGATCAGCTGCGTATCGCCAATCAGAACCAACAGCATTTAGAAGCCCAAGTAGAGCCACTGAGTAACAAAAATGCCGCACTGTCGGCAAAGCTAACGGCGTTGATGCAACAATTGAATGACCTGCAGCGCAGTTATCAGTTATTAAAACAAACCAGTGAACAACAGCTTGAAAAACTGCAGCAAGAGCAGCAACTAAAACAGGCTAACTTAGGTGAATTACACGATTACCAACAACAGCTGCAAAAGATACAAACCAGCAAAGACGCGCGCATTGCCGAACTTGAACAGCAGTTGCAAAAACACGAAAAAAATTCTGACTCTATTTATTCGCAGGCGAAAAATTTAGAACTCAAGCTAACCAAAGCACAGACTAAAGAACTTGAATTACTGGCGCAGATCAAAGAGTTAACAGCGCACAACAAGCGTCTTGAACAAGTCAATAAAGACAGCCAAAGTGAATTAAAAAACCAGCAGCGTTTGCACGCTCAGGCCATACTTAATAGCGAGAAGCAATTTGATAAAAAGCTCAGCGATAAACAGCGCCTGTTGAGTGATGCCAACAAACAAGTGGCCGCTCTAAGTCAAAAGCTCGATAGCATTAATCAGTCTTCAACTGAACAAGTGTCGCAATTGCACTCGCAGTACAAGCAGCAGCTTGAGCAACAAACACAGCAATTGCAACAACAGGTTACAACGCTTGATCAGCAGCTTAACCAAGTGCAACAGAACTATCAGGTGTTAGACGAGCAACACAGCGAGTTACGCAATACCTTGCGCGAGAAACAAGACAAAGTGGCGCAACTTGAACGCGATTATCACGTGTGTAAGCAGCAGTTGCAAGAAGCGCTACAGGTCGCCAATGTCGATCATCAGTCACTGGAAGAGCAATACAACAAACAGCTCAGCGAATTACATGTAAAAGCCAACAATGCGCTAAAAAAAGCCCAACAGCACATCAATTCGTTAACCGATAAATTGGCAGATTCAAGTAAAATGGCTGAGCAACAGCAAAAGAAATCTGACGATATTATCGAGTTGCTTAACAGTGATAAAGAAGCCTTACAGCAACAATTAGACGAACTTAAAAACGAGAGTTCAAGTACCTCAACGCGATATTCAAAACTCGAACAAGAATTGTTACAGGAACAGGTTAAAATCACTGAGCTTGAACAAAAGAATATCGAGCTACGAATGAAGCACAAAGCCAATGACGAGCAAATTCGCAGTACGATGAAACAACTTCGCGATGAAAATCACGAGTTAAAACAACGTATTGATAAGGAAGTAGGCGAATTGAAGAGCCGCCTAACCGAATACCGTTTAAAATTTGAATACGCGCAGAAACAACTGTCGTAGTCGTTGCTACATCGGCTGGGACGATGTATCTTCTCTTGTTATCAACAAATTGCGCTATAATGAGCGCAATTTTTATTTGTGAGCACTTATTTTGGCTAAATATATCTCTCTAAAAAGCTTATCTTTATGGCAACAAACCGCATTTGCCTGTGCACTTCTCGAGCGAATGTTACCCAACTACCAAATGTTTAGCGAAGCAACTGAATTTGGAGACTTTAACGTATTGCGCAACCAGCTTAATTTGGTCTGGCAACGATTAGAGCAAGGTAAAATTAAAATTAACTACGACGCGCAATTAGAAAAGCTAGAAGAGGTTATTCCCGATGTGGATAACTTTGACTTTTTCGGTGTTTATCCCGCATTAGATACCTGTATGGCACTCGGCTCACTTTTACAAGGTATCCAAGAAAGCGATGCGGCAACCATAGGTAATGTCGCGCAACTGTCAAAGGGCAGTGTGAGCTATTATTTGCAAATCATGTTGGCGTCTGAACACCAAGACGACGAGCAAATAGTGATCAAGCAAAGTGACATTGACGACCACCCGCTTATGCAATGGGAGCGCGACACGCAACAAGAATTGATTCAACTTCTGGCTAGCAGCAAAGAAAACCAACAAACGTGTCAGTCTCTAAAGCAACTAGCAACCGAACAACGCTTGACTAACTTGGCAATAGAATACTAACGACAAACTGGTTTATTGTCGGCTATCGACCGTTATTTGCTTGGCTTAACAAGCTTTTTTTGGTTGCTGATAATGTCTAAGAGCACAATTGAATGACCGCGCCTTAGGCAACCGTGCAGAGTTGCAAAAATTGGCTATGCTTACCATAGAAAACGGAGGAACATAGCCATGTCAGAACATCACACTTACAAAAAGTTAGAAATCGTTGGTTCTTCACCTAACTCTATTGAAGAAGCCATTGAAAACGCACTCAGTGAATGTGCCAAAACCGTTGCCAATATGAACTGGTTTGAAGTGGTGGAGACTCGTGGTCACATTGTCGATGGCAAAGTGGCTCATTACCAGGTAACCATCAAAGTTGGCTTTCGCCTGCGCTACAGTTAAGTAGCAACGGCCCGTTATACACTAACGGGGTTTACTCGATAAAGTTGAAAAGCGACTTGCCCAGCCTGTTTTTGTTTTAGCAGTTGCCAATGCGTGGGCACATTGAGATTGGCTTGTTCGCTTTCAACTTCTACATAAACCAACGCATTATCATTTAAGCGTCCGTTGTCGTTGAGGCTTACTATGGCTTGGTTTACCAGACCTTTCCTAAACGGCGGGTCGATAAAAACTACATCGTATTTCTTGTCTAACGATTCTATAACCTTCAAGCAATCCCCTTGGGATACCTTTGCATTATCGGCGTTTAATTGTTGTACGTTAACCTGCAATTGTCTCGCTGCCGAGGTGTCTTTTTCAATAAAATCGACAAACTGAGCGCCTCGAGATAGCGCTTCAAAACCCAAACTCCCCGAACCAGAAAAGCAATCAAGACAAACCGCATCGCGAATATCCAACATCAGCCAGTTAAAAACCGTTTCCTTTACCCTATCAGTCGTTGGTCGTAACCCCTCGCTGTTCAATACCGCCAGTTTGCGACCGCGATGCACGCCAGCAATAATTCGAACCTGTCCGGTTGCCGGTTTATTTCTACTTTGTTGAGGTTTTTTTGCCATTTGCTTGATAAAATTCCTGATATAATCACATGTCGGCGGTTTTTCCAACGCATCGATGATGATATTATAATCGCAATGAAAAAATCCGCGGCACATCATAGCAATTTGCGCCGAAAATTGCTCGCACCAAACGGCAGCCAATGCGCTATGACGCCCTTATTACCATATTTGAGATGAATGAACCGTATGGCAAACAAAAAAGGCTTATTTAGTTGGTTTAAAAAAGATAAATCAGCGGACCAAGCAAAAGCTAGTGAACAGCCAACATCCAACACTGACACAGAGCAGCAATCTAACCAAGTAAGCGACGATGCTAACCTTGTTACAACGGGATCTGATGATAGCGCATCTGCGCCAGTTGATACGGCCGACAATGACACCACGGAGCAGACTGAAAGTAAATCAGAAAAGTCACCCGCTCCTGAACTAGCCGAATCCGATGCACCAGAGGTTGCTAACGACGCCGACCAAGACGCCACCGCGATTGACAACGCAGCTGAAGCAGAGCCAATTGACAATGCGCTAGACACGGCAATAGCAGCCAGTGAACAAAGCGCTGACGAGGCAACAGCAACAGCTGACGCAGAGCCTGTGCCAGCAAAAAAAGTCGGCTTTTTTAGCCGCTTAAAACAAGGTCTAAGTAAAACTCGACAGAACCTCGGCGGAGGTATTTTTGACCTTTTCAAAGGTAAGAAAATAGACGACGATCTGTTTGAAGAGCTTGAAACCCAGTTGTTACTCGCCGACGTCGGTGTCGACACCACTATGCGTATTATCGACTCTCTTACTGACACGGCTAAGCGCTCTCAGCTTAGCGACGCGGAAGCGCTTTACGATTTGTTAAAACAGGAACTCGCTAATATCTTAGATACTGTCGAGCAGCCTGAGGTAAACATGAATCAAGGACCGCACGTCATTCTCATGGTAGGTGTTAACGGTGTCGGTAAAACCACAACCATCGGCAAACTAGCCAAGCAGTTTCAAGCTCAAGGCAAGTCTGTGATGTTAGCAGCCGGTGATACGTTCCGCGCTGCGGCGGTAGAGCAGCTACAAGTTTGGGGAGACCGCAATGACATTCCGGTAATTGCCCAACACACCGGTGCCGATAGCGCATCAGTGATCTTCGACGCAATTAACTCGGCCAAAAGCAAAGGTGTCGATGTATTAATTGCCGATACTGCCGGTCGCTTGCAAAACAAAGCGCACTTGATGGAAGAATTAAAGAAAGTGGTTCGAGTAATGAAAAAGATCGACCCCAATGCTCCGCATCAAGTGATGTTGACCATTGATGCCGGTACAGGCCAAAACGCCATTAGCCAAACCCAGCTGTTTAACGAAGCCGTTGGACTGACGGCTATTAATGTGACCAAGTTAGACGGCACGGCGAAAGGCGGTGTCATATTTGCCCTTGCCGATAAATTTAATTTGCCGATTCGCTACTTAGGCGTCGGTGAAGGTATTGATGACTTGCGCCCATTTAATGGCAAAGAATTTATCGACGCACTGTTTGCCAAACACGGTGAATCCTAGTAACTTGATTGGCTCTACTGACTTTTAACAATAATAACAACTGTCGACTATGATCCGTTTTAACGCTGTTAACAAAACCTACCCTGGTGGTTTTAATGCACTGAAAAATATTAACTTTTCCTTAGATAAAGGGGAGATGGCGTTTCTTACTGGCCACTCAGGCGCCGGTAAGAGTACGCTGTTAAAACTAATCAGTGTGATGGAGAAGCCGACATCTGGGCAGGTGTGTATCAACAACACCGATGTATCCAACATTCGCTATGGCGATATACCTTACGTACGCCGTAACATAGGGATGATTTTTCAAAACCACAACCTACTTATGGATCGCACGGTTTTTGACAACATCGCCTTGCCTTTAGTTATTGAAAACCAAAGCTTGAGTGAAATTAAAAAGCGGGTGATGGCGGCTTTGGACAAGGTTGGCTTAAGCGCTAAAAGCCGTTGCTATCCTTATATGCTCTCGGGTGGTGAACAACAACGCGTCGGTATCGCTCGAGCAATTGTCAACAAACCACCGATCATTCTCGCCGATGAACCCACTGGCAACTTAGATCCCAAGTTATCGCTTGATATCATCCGTTTATTCGAAGAGTTTAACGCCGTGGGCGTGAGTATTTTAATCGCAACCCATGACTTGGGCCTGATCGCGCGAATGAAGTATCGCACCCTTACCCTAAAAGATGGGCGCATGATCACCGATGGCTTGAACCAAGACGAACTGGCGGGATAAAAATGAGTAAAGAAAGTAATAGTTTTCGCAATCGTTCGTCAGTGTCGTTGTCTGGCTTACTCATGCTACCGGTTCGCCACCTTCAACAGGCAACCGCCAGTTTGGGTGAGTTGTGGCGAACCCCTTTGGCGTCAGTAATGACGGTATTAGTGCTAAGCATTAGTTTAACCCTACCGGCAACCCTGCACTTGTTTACCAAAAATGCACAAGCCGTAAGTTCTAATTGGGATTCTGCGGCTCAGATCAGTGTCTTTTTAAAGCTTGATATCAGTGATAAAGACGCGCGAAACGTCGCCAATCGCATTCGCTTATACCCCGAAGTTGATTCGGTTAAATACATTAGTGCCGAGCAGGCGCTAACAGAATTTAAAGTGTTGTCAGGACTTGGTAAAGCATTGGCTTATCTCGATAAGAATCCACTTCCCGCAACCATTCTGGTTACCCCTACAGAACGCTATAGCCAACCTAATGCGGCAAAATCACTACTGCAAAAAATTAATAAACAGCGCGAAGTCGAACAAAGCAAGCTCGATTTAGAGTGGCTAACGCGGTTGGAGGCGATTATGTCTTTGGTGCGCAATATCGTCAGTGCTTTGGCGATATTACTGTGTTTATCTGTGGTATTGATCATTGGTAACACCATACGCTTATCCATTTTAAATCAAAAAAGCGCCATCGCGGTGATGAAAATGGTAGGTGCCGACGATGCTTTTATTCGCCGTCCGTTTATGTATACCGGCTTCTGGTATGGCGTATTCGGCGGTGTGTTAGCCGCCTTAACAGTAACAGCCTTAGCCGCGTACTTTGACCTTGCCGTTGCTAATTTAGCGCATTTGTACGACAGTCAATTTAGCTTAAAAGCATTAACTGCCAGTGAAACACTAACCTTAATTGGCAGCGCCATATTACTGGGTTTACTCGGCAGTTATATTTCGGTTAGGCAGCACATCCGCGAAATCGAGCCTAGCGCTGAATAGCGTTGTAGTCATGGCGGCCTAACCAGAGCAATGAGGCCCTAGCGGGTCTTATTGCTCCCTGTATCCGCTGTAATTCACGGCTTAGAACGGGCGATTATCCCTTCGCTTTACTGATCAACCACCAAGGTTATAGCTGTTACGACCGATATCGGCGAGTTGCCAGTCAAGCTTACCTTAAACGATACCCGCCTTTAATTTTCTCGGCGGCACAACCACAACGCGATGAAGTTGCGAACTTTTTCGTTGTCATGCACTCTAAAATCCTCGGTGGTTAGCTAAATGGTTGATAATGCCTATTTTTGACTTACTATTAGGAAGTCGCTAAAACAACCTGGTCAATAGCTGTTACCACCACCGTTTTTGCTCTGTTTTCGCCATGTTTAGCGGTATCTACAGCAATATATTTTATCGATTTATTTAGCCACTTTTTTAGATTAGCGATCTCGAAAAAGCTGTGATATCATCGAGGGCCAATTCAGATTTTATCGGTCTTGAGAGTATAACAATCCTACATATTTTAAGGGGTATAGATGACTAACAACGTGCAATCAATGGCGTTAACTGTTCCACAAAGTGGCAGCATCGAAGCGTACGTACAAATGGCGTATGGCATTCCTATGCTAACTGCTGAGCGCGAACATGAGCTAGCCTCTCGACTCCACAGTGATAACGACCTAAACGCCGCGCAAGAATTAATCATGTCGCATCTTCGCTTTGTCGTTCACATCGCGAAAAGTTATGCTGGATACGGCTTACCGCAAGCAGACTTGATTCAAGAAGGTAATATCGGCCTGATGAAGGCTGTTAAGCGTTTTAATCCCGAAGTAGGCGTGCGCCTGGTATCATTTGCCGTTCACTGGATTAAAGCCGAAATTCACGAATTTGTCCTGAAAAACTGGCGCATTGTTAAAATCGCTACAACCAAAGCGCAACGCAAGTTATTTTTCAATCTGCGCAAAAACAAAAAGCGCTTGGGTTGGTTTAGCCAAGAAGAAGTAAACACCGTGGCAGAGTCTCTTGGTGTCAGCACTAAAGACGTGATCGAAATGGAAAACCGTATGGCAAGTGCCGATCAGGCTTTTGACTTGACCGACGGTGACGATGATGATCGCCCTGGCAGCTACGCGCCTGCTCAGTATTTACAAGACAATTCGTCAGATTTATCAGAACAAGTTGAATCAGACAACTGGGATAGCCACGTTAATACCCAGCTTGTTAATGCTTTGGCAACACTAGACGATAGAAGCCAAGATATCATCAAAACCCGCTGGTTAGATGAGGACAAATCGACGTTGCAAGACCTGGCAAATAAGTACAGCATCTCTGCAGAGCGAGTACGTCAGCTTGAAAAGAACGCCTTGAATAAACTGAAAGGGTCGATAACCGACATCTAATTTGAGAAAACCGAGCAACGCTCGGTTTTTTTATATCTAGAGCGCTGTATTGCCATACCATCTGTGGTCTGCGACCAACTTAGACAGGCTGACAATAACCACCAATGTCAGTATTTGACTTTGTTAATCGCCTTCACCTACACTGGGGTTAAGTGTTGCTTTCTAAAGATTTCGATCTGGCACACAAAGCTTTGAGATAAAGGCATTAATAATGAACGATAAAGGGTTTACGCCGAGTAATCTGCAGCAACTGTTGGGTCAGTACAAGCGCACTAAGAAAACCCAAACAGGCTTATTGAAACTTGCTCAGTTATGCAGCACGGTGACCGATATGTCGGCCTTTTATCAGCGACTGCAAGCGATCATTAAACGCTATTTCCCGGCAAAAAACCTATATATTCAGCAGTTTTCAGCCGACAGCAATATCAGCCGTGATAATTATTACATCGACGAGTTGCGCTGCTCGCCGATAGAGCAACAGCTCACCCCTGACGTTGTTGATTTTATTAGCTCTATTGCCAAGCCCGTTTTAATTCAGCTCGACAAAGTGTGCATCTATCAGAGCGATTCTCAGTTAATTGAGCGACCTTTTCCCAATCGTCACCAGCACTCACATTGCGTTGATGCTTGGCTAGCTGCGCCATTGACGATTGATGGTGAGCTTATCGGTATTGTCGGCATCAAGGGGTTTATCAATGAAAATCAGAATCCGCGCGTTAACTTGCAATTAATTAGTTTTATCAGCGACATTATTTCAGCGGCCATTGAGCGCAATAAAAATCGCCAGCTAATTTCACTGTACAGCAAGGATGTTAGTGACATCGTCGACGCTAAAACGGCGCAGCTACAGCAGACAAATAGGCGGTTGCGTCAACAAATCGAACAGAAAAGTAAAAGCGAGTTAAAGCTCCATTATGATGCTCATCACGATGCGCTTACCCAATTGCCCAACCGCGCAATGTTTACCGAGCGGTTAGAGCAAACCATAAAACACATCAAGCGACACCGCACAGATCGGTTTGCAGTGCTATTTATAGATATCGACCGTTTCAAGGTTATCAACGATACCTTAGGTCATCACGTCGGTGATTTGTTGCTGATTGAAATCGCCAAACGCATCTTACACTGCATACGGGGTAACGATATCTTATCGCGATTGGGCGGTGATGAATTTGTCATTTTATTAGACAGCCTTGGTCATAGTGACGATGCCGAGGATATTGCTAACCGAGTCATTGAAGCGCTCAAAACGCCGTTTTCAATTGAAGGTCACCATCTCTATACCAGTGCCAGTATTGGCATTGCTATTTGCGATCACCAATATCAGTCAGCAACTGATGTACTGCGCGATGCCGATGCCGCCATGTACCAAGCTAAGTCTATGGGCCGGAGTCGGTTGATGTTTTACGATGCATCGATGCGCGAAGAATTGCTCAAAGACTTAAATATCGAACAACAATTACAACAAGCACTAGCACATCAGCATTTTCGCATCGTCTACCAGCCGATACTCGAGTTGAAAACAAAGCAAGTTATTGGTTATGAGGCGTTGTTGCGCTGGCAAAATCAACAACAGGCGGTAACCGCAAAAGACTTTATTAACATTGCCGAAAAATGCGGGTTAATTATCGACATCGAGCATTGGACTATCGTTGAAGTCGCGAAAAAGTTAAAACACTGGCAACAACAACAGCAAAGCCTATTTATCAGCATTAATTTGTCGGGTAAGCATCTGAGTCACAATAAGCAAACCAGTGATCTAATTGCGCTGCTAAAAGCCAACGTCAACGAGCCTCAAGGGCTAATTATTGAGTTTAACGAACAAGCGTTTAATCAAACGTCTCGCCATACGCTACAAAACCTTAAACGCATCGAAAAAACAGGTGTACGCCTCGCCCTTGACGATTACGGCAGTGGTTTATCGTCGTTGCATTATTTGAATAACTACCCATTTGAGTTGATCAAGCTCGATCAAAAGTTTGTTCGTTCGTTTGAAACCAATGAGCGAAACCTACAGCTGGCTAAATCGTTGGCCAGTCTGGGTCAAAGCTTGGGCTTTAACCTAGTTGCCGAAGGCATTGAAACAGAAAACCAGTGGCAAAAGGCCGTTGACGCTGGCTGCCAATTTGGTCAGGGATTTTATTTTGGACAACCTCGGGCAATAGATGATAGGGTAGATAATCAAGGTGATGACGTTAACAATTGTGCCTAACACGAACGTCATGACTTTGATAATTCTCTGATATAGTATTGATATTAATAGGTATTAATTGCTATAAAGCTATTGGTTAGCGCCGCTCATAACGCGTCTTGCGCTATGGTATCTACATTCATTAATCACTAAACAATAAAATGACAATGACGTTAGATTTCAATTTTATCCTCGAACTATATTTAGCGCACACCGCCATTATGGTGTTATCAACCATACTGTTCGCCAAAGGCAAAACAACAAACTTAACGCAAGTCAGCCTAATCAGCTTGTTGCTTGCCGCAGTGTTTTTTCCCGCCAGCTGGATTTACTGCGCATCTTGGTCATTTAAAAGTAAACAACGTCGCATATTTAGCTAGGGCGTGTTGAACTTTGAGGTACAAATGTTGTTCAAGCTAAATGATTTCTGATCAAAATAGCTATCATGCAGTACAGTCATCTATGTAAATGTCAGATATCACAGAGCAGGGAGAATTTAGGCAGAACCCTTTGGGAGCGTTTGTTTGAAATTTCTACTTTGTTCACGCCTCTTTGTTTAGATGACTAAACGTTATAGTCGTTGCCTTGTAAAAACCCCAAACAACTCGCTGCTAAAATGAACAGCAAAGATCAATACGCCCTAGACAAAGACCAAGTTTAATCACCGCTTTGTCGTTACTAGCCAAAACCATTAGCTACCTTTTTTTTGTGCGAGCATAGCACGCAACCCAGCGACACCAGCCTTGCCTTTAGCTTGCGTCTCTTGTGCGCTTTGTTGTCGTTGCCCGCCTTGCTCCCACACCAAGTCGTCTTGCGGCATTTCATACAAGAAACGAGACGGCTCAGTGCGTATCACTTCTCCGTATTGGCGTCGTTCTTGTGCATAGGTAAAAATCAGTTCGCGTTGTGCCCGAGTTACCCCTACGTAGGCTAAGCGGCGCTCTTCTTCAACGTTGTCTTCATCAATACTGGTTTGGTGCGGTAGCATGCCTTCTTCCATACCGATGAGGTATACATAAGGAAACTCCAAGCCCTTGGATGCATGTAAGGTCATTAATTGCACTTGATCCGCGTCATCTTCTTCTTCCGAGCGCTCCATCATATCGCGCAAGGTTAGGCGCGAGACTATTTGCGGTAACGTCATCGGTGGTTCACTGTCATTGCCTTCAAGCATATCGGTAACCCAGCTAAATAAAGTGGTGACGTTCTTCATCCGCATTTCCGCCGCTTTGGCACTAGGTGAAGTATCGTAAAGCCAATCTTCGTAGTTAATGCGCTGGATAAAACTGCGCAACACACCTGGTGCATCACCTCGTTGACAGTTGTCTTCAGTTTCGACAATCATTCGCGCAAACTTTTGTACCGCGGCCAATCCTCGACCCGACAGTGTCTGTTCAAGCTCGGGTTCGAAACACGCGGCAAACATACTGATGTGCTTGGTATTGGCAAAACTGCCCAGTTTTTCTAATGTGGCGGGACCAATTTCGCGCTTGGGGACGTTAACGATGCGCAAAAAGGCATTATCGTCATCCGGATTAACCAGCAAGCGCAAATACGCCATGATGTCTTTAATTTCAGCCCGAGAAAAGAACGACGTGCCACCGCTAATTTTGTATGGAATACGGTTTTGCATGAGTACTTTTTCAATCACCCGAGACTGAAAGTTACCGCGATAAAGAATGGCGTAATCTTTGAACTTACTCTTATTTAAAAAACGATGTCCCAGTAATTCACCGGCAACGCGCTCTGCTTCGTGATCTTCATTTTTGGTTTTAACCACCCGCAGAGCAGGCCCATAACCCAACTCACTAAACAATGACTTGTCATAAACATGCGGATTATTGGCGATCAACACATTCGCGCATTTTAAAATGCGTCCACTGGAGCGGTAATTTTGTTCGAGCTTTATTAGCTTTAAGTTGGGAAAGTCCTTACCCAATAGCACCAAGTTTTGCGGTTTCGCTCCCCGCCAAGAGTAAATTGACTGGTCGTCATCGCCGACCACGGTAAAGCGAGCTCGCTCGCCAACAATGTACTTAACCATTTCATATTGACTGGTATTGGTGTCTTGGTACTCATCCACCAACAAGTATTGAATTTTCTGTTGCCAGCGCTGCCGAACCTCGTCGTAATTGCGCAACAATAGGGTAGGGATAAGAATTAAATCGTCAAAATCTAAGGCGTTATATGCACGCATGTGTTGGTGATAGCGTTGATAAAGTTGAGCAAATAAAACCTGATCAGCGCCGCGTGCCTGTTTTAATGCGGTATCGGGTAACCACAAGTCGTTTTTCCAATTAGAGATGGCATTTTGCAAGCGCGAAATCAGCTCTTTATCACCATCGAACTCTTTCTCGGTCAACTCTTTTAACAACGCCGTGGTGTCTTGATCGTCGAACAAGGTAAAGCCGGGCTTAAAGCCTAGCGTTTTTAACTCGCGGCGCACAATGTCTAAGCCCAAAGAGTGAAATGTCGACACCATTAAACCGCGGGTTAAATCGCGGCCTAGCATTTTGGTCACCCGCTCTTTCATTTCTCGTGCCGCCTTGTTGGTAAATGTTACCGCAGCGATATTGCGAGCCTTGTAGTCACACTGTTGAATTAAATAAGATATTTTTTGACAAATTACACCGGTTTTACCTGAGCCTGCGCCAGCAAGTACTAAGCATGGTCCGCTAACGTATTTTTTGGCTTCATTCTGTCTCGGGTTAAGTTGCATAAACGGTTACTGTTGATCGTTGGGAAAACACAAATTTTACTCGTTTTTCCTCGACCTTCATAGAATTTTAACCGTCTGCAGAGGGAATATTCTACCAATTTGGACTGTCTAACAGTATTATTGACCATATTCTAACGAAGAGAGTACACCAATGATTAACGCCAAAAAGATCGAAGATATTGCCAAACAAATCAGTGAAGCAATTCCGCCGCAGGTGAAAACAGTAGCCAACGATTTTGAGAGCAAAGCCAAGCAAATTCTGCAGAATAAGCTCGCCCAAATGGATATGGTCAGCCGAGAAGAATTTGATGTGCAAACCCAAGTATTGATCAAGACACGGGCAAAGCTCGATGAGTTGAGCGCTAAGGTTGCACAACTTGAGGCACAGTTAAACCAAAATCAGTCGTCAGCAGATTAATTGCCTAAAAACAACTGATAGGCTGGGTTGTCGGTTTCTTCTTGAAATTGATAACCCAGATCGTGTAAATGGCGAAAGAAAGCCAGTTCATCACGGGCGTCAATTTCAACGCCTGCTAGCACCTGACCGAACGCCGCTCCGTGATTGCGATAGTGGAATAGCGAGATGTTCCAGTGCGCGCCAAGCGTATCGAGAAAGATCTCAAGTGCGCCAGGATATTCAGGAAACTCGAAACTAAACAAACGCTCCGTCTTGGCTTGTTGTCGGTTGTGACCGCCAATCATGTAACGCACGTGAAGTTTGGCCAATTCATTACTGGTTAAGTCATTCACCTTATACCCCTGTTTGCGCAAATCAGAGATAAGCTGCACCAGCTCGCAATTGCCTTGAGTAACGCGCACACCAACAAAAATATGAGCCTGCTCGCGGCCGTCACCTCGGTAGTTAAATTCGGTTATCGCCTTACCACCTAAGGCTTTACAAAATTTGCGAAAACTACCTTTTTGCTCTGGAATTTCAACTGCTAATACCGCTTCTTTTTGCTCACCCAGTTCACAGCGTTCAGAGACATAACGCAGAGAGTGAAAGTTCATGTTAGCACCAGACAGCACTGCGGCCAGTTTTTGTTTGCCCTGAGCACGCTGACAATACTTGAGCAAGCCCGCGAGTGATAACGCACCAGCTGGCTCAGCAATAACCCGCGTCTGTTCAAATATTTCCTTAATTGCCGCGCAAATTTCATCACTGGAAACGGTAATAACTTGATCACAAAAGTGACGGATAAGTGAAAAGGTCTGATTGCCAATGCGCTTTACCGCCACCCCATCGGCGAACAAGCCAACACGGGCTAAATCGACGGGAGTTCCGTTCTGTAAAGCGGCGGCCAAACAGGCAGAATCTTCGGCTTCAACCCCGATTACTCTGATATTAGGGTTGAGTTGTTTAATATATACCGCCATTCCTGCAAGTAAGCCGCCACCACCAACGGGCACGAACACCGCGTCGACATCGGGCAATTGCTGCATCAATTCTTTGGCTACAGTGCCTTGTCCGGCAATAACAAAGCTATCGTCGAATGGGTGAATAATGGTTTTCTGTTCGCGTTGTGCCGCTTGTTTAGCCGCCTGTGCTGCCTCATTGAAACTCTTGCCAAGCAAACGCACCTCGCCACCGAGTCGGCGCACGTTATCGACTTTTATTTCCGGCGTAGTTATCGGCATCACAATGGTCGCCTTGATGCCTAAATGCCTCGCTGCTAACGCCAGCCCTTGCGCGTGATTGCCCGCCGAGGCGGCAATCACCCCTAAGCTCTTTTGTTGTTCAGTCAATTGGCATAGGCGATTATAGGCACCGCGTATCTTAAACGAATGCACCGGTTGCTGATCTTCTCGTTTGAGATAGATTTGTTGTCCCGTTTGCAGTGACAGACGTGTCAACTCGGTTAAGTCGGTTTCGACCGCCACATCGTATACCCAAGATGTCAATATGCGGCGCAGGTACTCCAGCCCTAAATCACTGACCTGTTGCTGCTCGTCCGCTGACAGCTCAGTCGATTCGGATACCCATTCACTAATCCTCGTATCGTTAGTCGCCATCACCTTATCCCCTAATCGTATTGGTCGAGCAATTGTCTATTGCGCACCGCACCTAGATCAGCACTGGTTGCTAGCATCGCATAGTTTTTTAGTGCATAACTCACATGTCGTTGGCGATTCGCCGGCTTATAGGCCTGTTGCCCTTTTTGCTCCATGCGTTGACGGCGTTGGGCAATTTCCTCATCGCTGACATCTAACTCTATACTGCGCTTGGCAATATCGATGGATATGCGATCGCCGTCATTGATCAGAGCAATGGCACCGCCTGCAGCGGCTTCTGGTGAAATGTGACCAATGGACAGTCCTGATGTACCACCAGAAAAGCGACCATCGGTGATCAACGCACACTGAGTTCCCAAGCCCATCGACTTTAGATAGGTCGTTGGATAGAGCATCTCCTGCATACCTGGCCCACCTTTGGGACCCTCGTATCGAATAACCACAACCTCTGCTGCGACTACTCGACCGGCTAAGATCGCTTCGACCGCCTCATCTTGGCTTTCAAACACATGCGCTCGACCTTCAAACGTCAGGTTTTCAGCTGCCACGCCTGCCGTTTTAACAATACAACCGTGCTGGGCGATGTTGCCATACAATACCGCCAAGCCACCGTCTTTACTGTACGCGTATTCAACCGAACGGATACAACCATTTTGACGGTCGGCATCAACATCAGGCCATCGACATTGTTGCGAAAACGCCTTAGTGGTTCTGATACCTGCAGGGCCTGCTCGATAAAAAGTATTGATCTGTTGATCATCACTCACGGCGATGTCATAACGGGTAATGAGCTCTGCCAAATTCATATTCAGTACGTTGCGTGACTCAACATTGAGTAAATTAGCCCGAGCTAGTTCGCCCAATATAGCAACAACCCCACCGGCTCGGTGCACATCTTCCATGTGATATTTTTGTGTGCTCGGGGCAACTTTACACAAATGGGGTACTTGTCGTGACAGGCGGTCAATATCGGCCATAGTGAAGTCGACATCGCCTTCTTGAGCGGCGGCGAGTAAATGCAATACGGTATTCGTCGAGCCACCCATGGCAATATCCAAGCACATGGCATTTTCAAATGCTTGTTTGGTGGCAATATTACGAGGCAATACCGACTCGTCATCGGCAAAATAGTACTGTTTCGTCAGGGTCACAATTTGCTCGCCCGCTGATAAAAACAACTGCTCTCGATCGGCATGGGTTGCCAATAACGAGCCATTGCCCGGTAGGGCTAAACCAAGTGCTTCGGTTAAACAGTTCATGCTATTTGCCGTAAACATCCCCGAGCACGAACCGCAGGTTGGGCAGGCTGAACGCTCAATTTGCTCGGCTTGCTCATCGGATACCTTAGGGTCGGCACCTTGCATCATCGCATCGACCAAATCGAGCTTGATGATTTGCTCGCTGAGCTTGGTTTTTCCGGCTTCCATTGGTCCGCCAGAAACAAAAACAACTGGAATGTTTAAGCGCAACGCCGCCATTAACATCCCCGGTGTAATTTTGTCACAATTGGAAATACACACCATTGCGTCAACGCAATGGGCATTTACCATATACTCCACCGAATCGGCAATGATTTCCCGAGAGGGTAACGAATAAAGCATGCCATCATGTCCCATGGCAATGCCGTCATCAACGGCGATGGTATTGAACTCTTTGGCTACGCCACCAGCGCGCTCTATGGCGCCGGCCACGAGCTGGCCCATGTCTTTTAGATGGACGTGTCCTGGAACAAATTGAGTAAAAGAGTTGACGACGGCAATGATCGGCTTCGAAAAGTCTTCGTCGGTCATTCCCGTGGCGCGCCACAAAGCACGAGCCCCTGCCATGTTACGGCCTTGGGTCGACGTTGAAGATCTCAATTTAGGCATAGTATTTTTCCTTAAAACCACATTGGGAATGCGCTATGGCGGGTTTGCTACCCGCCTAAAAAATACCTGCCTAAATTGTGATTAGCTAAGTGCTAATCGATAAGGCAGGTTAGGCGATTGGATCTAACCAACCCCATTTATCTTCCGTGGTGCCGTCAAACAAGCCAAAGAATGCATCTTGCAATGCTTTAGTTACTGGGCCTCGTTTACCTGCGCCAACCGTGATGCCGTCAACGGTACTTACTGGCACGATTTCTGTTGCGGTACCACACATAAAAAACTCATCCGCCAAGTAAAGTGCTTCACGAGCAATCAACTCTTCGCGAACTTCATAGCCTAACTCTTTAGCTAAGGTAATCACCGTATCGCGAGTCAGACCTGGTAAAATAGAACACGTCGATGGCGGTGTATAAAGCACGCCCTTACGTACCAAGAATAAATTTTGGCCAGCGCCTTCACTGACGTAATTGTTAATATCGAGGGCGATACCTTCGGTGTAACCATGGCGAGCCGCTTCACGCGAAATAAGCTGTGAAGACAAGTAATTACCACCTGCTTTTGCTGCTGTAGGCATGGTATTTGGCGCTAAGCGATTCCAGCTTGATACACCAACGTCAACGCCATTTTCCATCGCATCTGCGCCTAGGTACGCTTCCCAGCTAAATGCGGCAATCATCAGATCGGCAATCGCATCATCGGCTGGACGCAAGCCCATACCAATATCACCTAAGAAAGCCAACGGGCGTAAGTAAGCCGATTTAAGGCCATTTTTAGCCACAGAATCACGACACGCTTGCATCACTTGCTCCACCGAGTACGGAATATTCATTCGATAAATCTTGGCTGAATCGAATAAGCGCTCAATGTGCTCGCGATGACGAAAAATACAGGTGCCTTTGTGCGTGTTATAGGCACGAACACCTTCAAAAACCGATGAACCGTAATGCAACGCGTGACTCATTACATGCACCTTTGCATCACCCCAAGGCATTAATTCACCGTTAAACCAAATTTTTTCTGCGTTTACTTTAGCCATTATGTATTCCTAGTAATCTCTGTGGCGGCTGAGGCCGCTGAATTGATGGCCCAGATGATCAACATTTTTTTTGCAATTGTCGACTTTTCAGTACAATTGACCAAAGACTATTTCGTCAGTTTTGTTCATTTCTAATGACACTTCACTCAACGGGTTACGCATCTATGCAGTGTATTTTGAGCGGGACAAAAATAAACCCCCCGGTTCGTCGTGAAGCGGGGGGTTGCGTATCGGCAAATCGAATCAGCAACGCACCCGCAGGTGAATCAGGATATTGACTTTAATTAGTGCTATAAATCGGCGTTTCAAATCAACCATACAATACCGTTGCCTACTCATACTGTGCTTTAGCTAGGGCGTGATGATCTTTGTTTGTATGTACTACAAAGATAAACACGCCCCAACCCAGAAATAAAACATTAACAATTGATTAATATTTAGCATAGCTGATTAAATCACACAAGGAGTTTTCAAAATCGGCTAAAACACTGCAAACAGGCCAATTGCCTTCTAAACTTAGCTACAGGAAGCAAATAGCGAAAAGGATTTTCTATGAGTTTAGCAAGTGTTAATACAAGAGCTCGCATTGGTCTCGATGCGCCAAGAGTCTGTGTCGAAATTCACCTCAGTAACGGTTTACCTGCGTTTCACCTAGTTGGCATGGCCGAAACCTCAGTGCGCGAAGCCAAAAATAGAGTGCGCAGCGCCATCATTAACAGTGGCTTTGAATTCCCACAGCGCAAAATTATTGTCAGCTTAGCGCCCGCGGATCTACCCAAAGACGGCGGCCATTTTGATTTGCCGATTGCCGTCGCCATTTTGATCGCGTCAAAGCAATTACCGGATCAGCACATCAACGATTACGAATTTGCCGGAGAGTTGGCGCTAAATGGCCAGCTTCGAAAAATTATCGGCGACATTCCTATGGCTATGGCCGCTCGCCAAGAGCTACACACCCTTGTATTGCCTTGTGAAAATGCACGGCAAGCATGCCGAGTGGAGGGCAGCGCGATAATTGGCTTACAAGGGCTAAACCAGCTATTTGCTCACTTTTCAGGTCAACAAGTACTGCCTTTCGAAGAAGATCACTGCACCGTTAGTGACACCAATGACTGTAGTAAAGACATGTCGGATGTGATTGGCCAGCCACTTGCCAAGAGGGCTCTAGAGTTGGCTGCTGCGGGCTCTCATAATTTGCTGTTTATCGGTCCGCCCGGCACCGGTAAAACCATGCTAGCCTCGCGTTTACCCAGTATTTTACCGCCAATGACCAAAGAAGAATCGTTGCAAACCGCTGCGGTGAACTCTATTTGTCACGACGACATCGACTTAACGCACTGGCACACTCGACCATTTCGGGCACCACATCACACCGCGTCATCAGCTGCCTTAGTCGGCGGTGGCTCAACCCCTATTCCCGGCGAAATTTCACTAGCTCACAACGGCATATTATTTCTTGATGAACTACCTGAATACGATCGCAAGGTACTTGATGTGTTGCGTGAACCGATGGAATCTGGTCACGTCACAATTTCTCGTGCTTTGCGCAAAACAACCTACCCAGCGCGTTTTCAATTAGTCGCTGCCATGAACCCAAGTCCAACCGGCTTTTATACCGATAGACGCAGTACCCCCGAACAGATATTGCGCTATTTAAACAAGTTATCAGGCCCATTTCTCGATCGCATTGATATACAACTTGAAGTGGCAAGATTACCCAAGGGTTTGTGGAATGAGAATGATAACAATGAGGAGGCAAGTGATACGGTAAGACAGCGGGTGGTTGCTTGTCGGCAACGTCAACTCAGCCGTCAAGGTAAAGCCAATGCTCACTTGTCCAGTCCTGAGTTAAAACAGTATTGCCAACTCAACCATGACGACGCGCAATTTCTCGATTTGGCAATGGAAAAAATAGGTTTGTCGACACGAGCACACCACAAAATTTTAAAAATAGCGCGCACCATAGCCGACTTAAACCAGCAAGCACATATTGGCCGCTCTGATCTGGTCGAAGCATTGAGCTATCGCGCCATGGATCGCCTGATCCGCCATCTTACCGAAAGTGTTAATCCTTGAAGTAGGGTGATGAACGGTCAGCGGTGCTAACGCTTGTCGCATCTAACGTGCGATAAAACGCGCCAATTAGCGGGTCGACTCGGCGTTTGTTTTGGCAACACAAGCCGAGAACAAACGGCTCAATTTGCGGTCCACTCGATAGCGCTTTGACTCGATCAATAACCGGGCTATTATCGATAACCACTTGTGGTGCAATGCCAACCCCACACCCCAATGCGACCATTGATACAAGCGCCTCGTGACCAGAAACGGTGGCATAAACATTTGCCTTGTGCACGCCGTGCGCCTTTAAAAAGTGCTCAAATCGCTGACGCGCCGGACCGTGATCGGGCATGATCACCGGTAGCTGTTGCCAGTCCAGGTGACGAGCCAATTGGTCTTGTACTTGACACGCCACAGTGGGCGCTATCAAGGTTAATGGGATATGGGCAAACGGCTGAAAATACACCGCCCGACTGTGGTTGTCTGGCTGGGCGGCAATTGACAAATCCACATCGCCTGTTAACACCTTATCAATTGCATCATTGGCATTTCCCGTGTGTAGCATAATTTCAACCGCTGGATGCTGACGGCGAAAGCGGTCGAGTAAACTGGGTAAATGTGAATAAGCGGCAGTCACCGAACAATAAATGCTCAAGCGACCAGATAATTGCTTTTGATCTGTGGCCAGTTCAATGTTGAGTTGCTGCCAATTGGCGAGTTGCTGCTTGGCGAAGTCGCGGAATCGCTCCCCCGCAGCGGTAAGCATCACACTGCGATTATCGCGTACCAACAAAGTAGCGCCGACGTCATCTTCAACGCGTTGAATCATCCGCGATAATGTCGACGGACTGACATGGTGTGCTTTGGCGGTGTGCGCAAAGTGTAATGTCTCGCTCAAATGCACAAACACTTTGAGTAATTTGTTATCCATAAAAGTGACTCTGTTCGCCGTGCGGGTTGTCCGAACGCTTATGTGTTTAAACCACGAGCATGACGCTCACTTATATCGAGTGTATCGCAAACTCCCTATATTGCAATATATGAAACATACTGATGCAAATATATCATTTTAAGCAACGCTTGTTTTTCGCTATGGTTATCACTATCAATCATTCGTCTGATTAGTGGAGCTCAATATGGCAAATTATTTCAACAGTTTAAGTTTACGCGAACAATTACAGCAACTTGGCAAATGTCGCTTTATGCAGCGAGATGAATTTAGCCAAGGCTGTGATTACCTTAAAGGTTGGAATATTGTCATTGTTGGTTGCGGTGCCCAAGGACTTAACCAAGGCTTGAACATGCGCGATTCCGGATTAAACATCGCCTACGCACTGCGCGACAGCGCCATTGCCGAAAAGCGCCAGTCGTGGCGTTGGGCTACTGAACACGGCTTTGACGTAGGCACCTATCAACAACTTATTCCGCAGGCCGACCTAGTACTCAACTTAACGCCAGATAAGCAGCACAGCTCGGTGGTTGAGGCGGTTATGCCACTGATGAAGCACGGGGCAACACTATCGTATTCCCATGGTTTTAATATCGTTGAACAAGGGATCAAAATTCGCAACGACATCACTGTAATTATGGTGGCTCCCAAATGCCCTGGCACTGAGGTAAGAGAAGAATACAAGCGTGGTTTTGGGGTACCAACACTGATAGCGGTGCATCCGGAAAACGATCCGCAAGGGCGTGGACTGGCCATCGCAAAAGCCTACGCCAGCGCAACCGGCGGCGATAGAGCAGGGGTACTCGAATCGTCATTTGTCGCTGAAGTAAAGTCTGACCTAATGGGCGAGCAAACCATTTTGTGTGGCATGTTGCAAACGGGTGCCATTTTAGCTCACCAAAAAATGGTGTCCGATGGCATGGACGACGCTTATGCCGCCAAGCTGATTCAATACGGTTGGGAAACCGTCACCGAAGGGTTAAAACACGGTGGCATTACCAATATGATGGATAGGTTATCGAACCCAGCCAAAATTCGTGCCTTTGATATTGCAGATCAGCTCAAACAGATACTGCGCCCACTGTTTAATAAGCATATGGACGATATTATTGATGGTCAGTTTTCACAAACCATGATCGCAGATTGGCACAACAACGATGACAACCTGCTTACTTGGCGCGAGCTAACAACGAAAACCAGCTTTGAGCAAGCGCCTGCGTGCGACACGCCGATAACCGAACAAGAGTTTTACGACAAGGGGATTTTATTGGTTGCGATGATTAAGGCGGGTGTTGAATTGGCGTTTGAGACCATGTGTTCCGCCGGTATTGTCGCCGAATCCGCCTATTACGAATCACTCCATGAGACGCCACTTATCGCCAATTGCATTGCGCGCAAAAAGTTGTATGAAATGAACGTGGTGATATCCGATACCGCCGAATACGGCAACTACTTGTTTTCGCATTCGGCCGTTGACTTGCTCGAGCCGTACGTACAAAGTTTAACGTTAGAAGATATCGGTCAAGGTTTGAGCGAACCATCCAATGCGGTTGATAACATTCGCCTGATTTCGGTAAACGATGCCATACGCAATCACCCAGTTGAGCAAATAGGGCGAACCTTGCGCGGCTACATGACCGAGATGAAGCGGATTGTCAGCAGTGAAAAATAAGTCGTGCGCCTCGAAGCGATGGCTGTA
Source organism: Thalassotalea ponticola (assembly GCF_041379045.1). Classification (NCBI taxonomy): domain Bacteria; kingdom Pseudomonadati; phylum Pseudomonadota; class Gammaproteobacteria; order Alteromonadales; family Colwelliaceae; genus Thalassotalea; species Thalassotalea ponticola. Next base: position 90,542 of record NZ_CP166871.1, on the reverse strand, counting down.
GATGAAAACGCGGTGACTCGACCGCGTTTTTTATTTTAAGTCACCGCTAAAATTGCGTACAATGCAGCAAACTTTGTTAAGTTAGTTATTATCATGACGCGCAGCAGTAAAATACTCGTTATTAATACCGGTGGCACCATCACCATGGCGGCCCAACCCAGCGGTGAACTAAAGGCCTCTCGTGGCGAAATACTGGTTGATCTGATCAAAGACTTAACCAGTGACTTAGTCTCAATTATTGATGTAAAGCCATTGCAGTTAGCCGATGGTGAGGTTATAGGCACCAGTGACTCAAGTGAAGTAGGGCCGATGCATTACGATGCGATAGCCGATATGATCATTCGCGAGAATGACCTGTACGACGGCTTTGTGATCTTGCACGGCACCGATACCATGAGTTATACCGCCTCTGCGCTGTCGTTTGCGCTAGCCCAAAACAGCAAGCCAGTGGTTATTACTGGGGCACAAGTGCCTCTGAGCAAGCCGGGTAGTGACGGTCTACAAAATTTGCGCTTGGCGCTATTTGTTGCCGACCAAGCGGGTAACTCATTACCTGAGTTAACCGAGGTGATGATCTGCTTTGCCGGTAAACTGATGCGCGGTAACCGCTCGCGTAAATCAAGCACGCGCTCAGCCATAGGCTTTAGCACACCCAATGCCCAGATACTCGGCGAGCTGTTCCCTGAACCAACCATTTTCGCTGAACAATTGCGTCGCCCTCCGAGTTCGTATCCAACGCTTAGCCGCGATTCACTGGGCTTTAGCGATAAAGTCTTAAGTATTAATTTAAGCCCGGGCTTTACTGGCGATATGTTACTGAAGATCATTGAAGGCAGTGATATCGAAGGCCTAGTAGTACGTGTCTTTGGTAGCGGCACCGCACCGAGTGCCTTTAATTTAGCGGAGGTGGTTGCCAAAGCCAAACAAAGCACCAACAACCGCTTCAAATGCGCGGTGATTGTTACCGATGTCTACAATGGTAGCCTTGATATCATGCGTTATGCCGCCGGAAAAAACTTGCGCAGTGACGACATTATTGACGGTCGAGACATGACGCCGGAAGCCGCAGTGACCAAACTGATGTGGGCGCTGGGATCTGACAACCGAAAAGGACAATTGTTAAAAATTCTCGGCACAGCAATATGTGGCGAAATGAGTGGCCACTAGCTGGTCGATCACAAACACAACGGGGTATGTCAATCACTGACTGGTGATTGACTGCGATTAAAAACACCGAGATATAGCTAATTATCGGCGTTTAACAACACCAAGTCATCGCGGTGGATCACTTCTGTCGATGGACAGTAGCCCAATAGCTGAGCGATTTGCCGACTGTTTTTACCCTTGATGCGCTGTAACTCATCACTGGAGTATTGCACCGCACCTTTTGCTAGGAGGTGCGCATCATCACAGCCTTGCACGGCAACAACTTCCCCTTTGCTAAAGTGCCCAGTTACCCGGACAATACCGGAAGCCAGCAACGACGCGCCGTCTTTGCCTAGCGCCTGAGCGGCACCGCTATCCACTTCAATCGACGCATTGCTTTTGTGACTGTATTTGAGCCAATGTTTCTTCGCTTTTTGCCGCGTCTTTTGCGCCACAAAGTGACTACCTGGATTTTCGCCGCGTAAAAACGCCTGTAGAGCCCTGATATCGTTGCCACCACAAATAAAGGTATCGATACCGTTATCACAGGCCTTTTGTGCCGCTTCGATTTTGGTTTGCATTCCGCCGGTGGCAATGTTGTTGCGGGTTCCGCATGCCATTGCTCGAATGCGATCGTCGATTACCTCAATACGCGGTATCAGTGCAGCTTGAGCATTATCACGCGGATCGGCGTCATAGACACCGTTGACATCACTTAAAATCAACAACGCATCTGCATCACATAGCACCGCAACAAGTGCAGCTAAATTATCGTTATCACCGACCTTTAGCTCTTCGGTTGCAACGGTATCATTCTCATTGACTATGGGTAATACATGGTTGGCTAGCAATAGCCGCAGGGTGTTTTTTATATTGATATAACGACGTCGATCTTTAATGTCACCATGGGTGATCAATAACTGTGAACACACGGGTGTTAACAGTGACTGCCACTTACTCATCAGTCGGGTTTGACCAATAGAGGCCATCGCTTGTTTAGCGATAATCGACGGGTTAGCACTACCATGGGCAATGTGCTCTTTACCAGTGGCTACCGCACCAGATGACACCAACACCACCGCTGTATTTTGCTCTACTAGTTGATTGATAAACTGAGCGATTTCCAGCATGGCTGAGTGCGAATCTTGTTGACCTTGGGGAGCTATTAACGCACTGCCAACTTTGACAACCACTCGTTTTATTTTCACTGTCGTCCCCTTGTACTAGATTTTAAGCTATTGTTCTAACAAACCAGAAAGTCGCTCATTTGGCAACTGAATTTTGCTGTTGCAAGACGCTAAAAAACGCCAATAACTGTAACTTGCTATCAGTTGAAACAGATCTGCTATTGCCGTTTGCAAATGACAAGGTTAACCTAGTAACAAATTGACTTTTAATAAATTATCCTATGTCTGAACTTCTTCAATTGTGGTTGTCCTACACCCCATTAAGCGCTGAATTTATACCACATGTCGCTGCGGCAATTAGCCTAATCATGCTCTTTATCGTATGCTGGCTAAGTTTTTATATTGCCCGTAACCAAGTGTTGGCATTAGTGCATCGACTAGTCAGTAAAACCCGTAATGAATGGGACGACTTACTCGTTGAGCATCAAGTATTCAACCGGTTTGCTTGGTTGGTCCCTATGGTAATTATGCTTGGTGCTAGTCCGTTTTTTATCGGTCGCTACCAATACCTAATGAGCAGTGTCAATTTGTTTATCAAGGTGTTGATCGCGATTCAAGTCGCCCGCTGCCTGAGTGCGATACTCAATGTGATAAACAGCCTGTTTGAGGAAAAAAGTAAAAACAAATACCTGCCGCTCAATGCGACAATTCAATTGTTAAAACTCGCAATTTACTTAGTCGCTATCATCTTAGCGGTGTCTATTGCCATAGAAAAATCACCTGTCATCCTGTTAAGTGGTTTGGGTGCGTTGACGGCCGTGTTATTGTTGATTTTCCAAGATACCATTAAGGGGTTGGTGGCCAGTATTCAAATTTCAGCCAACCGCATGGTCGCCCCAGGCGATTGGATTTCGATGCCGCAATACGGTGCCGATGGCGATGTATTGGAAATCGCGCTAAATACGGTCAAGGTGCGAAACTGGGATAACACCATCACCACAGTGCCAACTTATGCACTGATCAGTGAGTCATTTAAAAACTGGCGCGGTATGACAAAATCGGGTGGCCGACGCATTAAGCGCAGTATCCGCTTTGATATGACCAGCGTCAAATTTTGCTCTGACGAACTTCTCGACAAGCTCAGTCAATTTGAATTTCTCAATCAATATATCAACTTAAAGCAACACGAAATAAGCGAATATCATCAACAAAAGGGCATTGACGACATCAGTAATCCCAACAGTCGACGCTTGACCAATATCGGCACGTTTCGCGCCTATATCCTCGAATATCTGCGCCATCACCCTAAAGTTCACAAAGAGATGACGTGTATGGTGCGCCAGCTGGAACCAACAGAGTTAGGTGTAGCCTTAGAGCTCTATTGCTTCTCTAATGATATCGCATGGGAGAATTACGAGTACTTGCAGGCCGACATCTTTGACCATTTGTTTGCCATCGCCCCCCTGTTTGAGTTGCGTATCTTCCAACAACCAACCGGTTATGACTGGCAAGTGTCAAGGTCGCAATAACTAACACCAAGTTGTTAACACAACCGCACAGAAGCCTCAAAGTACGGGTTATCTGTGCGTTTGGCAATCAATACTGGCTTGAGTGAATCGTTATCAGCGCTGGCGAATTACGCCTTCTTGTACCGTTGAGGCCACCAATTGACCTTGCTCATTAAATATTTTACCGCGCACTAACCCCCTGCCACCGCTTGCCGATGGGCTATCCATGTCGTAAAGCAACCAATCGTCAAAGCGAAAATCTCGGTGAAACCACATTGCGTGATCTATCGTCGCCAATTGAAAGTTAGCCGCCCAAACACTCTGTCCATGCGGGTGCATAGCGGTGGGTAAAAAGTTGTAATCAGATGCATAAGCGAGCAGGTATTTGTGAATGCGCAAATCATCAGGCATCACACCTTTTACTCTCATCCACACTTGATTGCGCGGTTCAGATTTTTGCGGATTTAGCCAGTCGTACTCTTTCACCGGCCGAAATTCAATCGGTCGCTCAGCAAAAATTGTTGCATGCATAGCCTCTGGTATATAGGGCTTATACTTTAAGTGCAAGTCGTGCATGCTGGCAAGGTTGTCGGGCCCAGGGACGTCGGGCATTGGGTCTTGATGTTCAAAGCCTTGCTCGCCCAACTGAAAGGAGGCCATAAGGTTGAAAATTACCTTGCCGCCTTGCATCGCCTGGACTCGCCGTGTCGAAAAGCTTTTGCCATCGCGAGTGATGTCAACCAGATAGGTTACCGCTTTTTTTGCATCGCCAGGTAGTAAAAAATAGCAGTGAAATGAGTGTAGTGAGCGGTGCGGCTCAACGGTTTGTTTGGCCGCTGATAACGCTTGGCCTATGACTTGACCGCCAAACAGAGCAGGAAAGCCTAAATCTTGACTTTGGCCTATAAACAAGTTGTCATCGAGTGGCTCTAGCGTTAATAAGCCGAGTAATTGATTTAAAATTTTACTCATATTGGTGATTTAAACCCTTATATTTATTGGTTTTTGATAATTATTTCACTTTTTTATAAATTTTTTTAACTTTTTATTTTACACACTTAAAGTTTTGACTATAATCTTTCCTAGGGCTACTTGCTTAGCTCGTCCAAGGCAAACCTGACGAAAGTTAGGGACGCAAAGTTTCCGGTCTTAGGTCAAATACTGTTTCAGTAAATGATGATGATAGCGGGACTGCCGACTAAGGTATAGTGGGGGCTTACCTTACTTAGTACGTTTAGTTGTTATTGATCGTATCTTTGCGTGCCTTGCCTTCTACTTTTTTCCACCGCGTCGATACACCCATTACCAAATATCAGTATTTATTCCACAATGATTTCAACATCCTTGCTGTAAATTCTTGGTCTAAACTCTTACTCTAATCAATCGCGTGTTCTGTCAACTAATCGCAGCGAGTCGCTTTGTTAGAGCTTGAGTTGCAGGCAAGTAAGCTTCGTCTGACAAGGCGATTTAGCATATCCCGTTAAACCACAAGCCGAGCTCAAGTAGCAACCCGCTGCACCGGACACACAGCGGGTCATTGAGTTATCGAGACGCCACACAACAGCAACAGACCCTAGCGTTTTTTTGCCGCCAATGTCTCATTGATATAGGCATCTATGCGTTGTTCTAACAACGTTAAGCCGATTGAGCCATTTTCTAGCACCTTGTCGTGGAACTCGCGCAAATCAAAATCTTCAGCCAAGGCCTTTTCCGCTTTGTTGCGCAGTGCCTTAATTTTGATTTCCCCTAACTTGTAGGATAATGCTTGAGCTGGCCAGCTTATGTAACGATCAATTTCAGTTTTCACATTGTGTAATGACAATGCTGAATTATTGGCTAGGTAATCCATCGCCTGTTGACGGGTCCAGCCTTTCATGTGTATGCCCGTATCGACAACCAAGCGCACTGCTCGCCACATTTCGTAAGTTAAACGACCAAAGTCAGAGTAAGGGTCTTGATAAAAACCCGCCTCAATACCAAGGTATTCGCTGTACAAGCCCCAACCTTCGCCAAAGGCCGATATATAAGTTTGTCGACGAAACTTCGGAACATTTTCCATCTCTCGCGCGATAGAGCCTTGTAAGTGATGCCCAGGTACCGCTTCGTGCAAGGTAAGTGCTTCGAGTACGTACAGTGGACGTCTATCCAAAGCATAGGTGTTTACCCAATAATTGCCTGCTTGATCGTCTCGGCTAGGCCCTGAATAACGCCCGGTGGTGTATTTCGGCGCTATTGATGCGGGCACCTCGATAACGCCATAAGGCGTGCGCGGTAATGTCTTGAATAAACTCGGTAATTTAGCATCCATTTGCTTGGCAATATAAGATGCCTCTTTCAATAATTGCTCCGGCGTTGTTGCGTAAAACTGTGGGTCGGTGCGCAAGAACTGCACGAATTCAGCAAAGCTGCCGGTAAAGCCAACCTCGTCAATGATAGCATCCATCTCAGCTCGAATACGCGCCACCTCATCCAAGCCAATTTGGTGAATCTCATCAACGGTTAAGTCCAAGGTGGTGTAGTGCTTAACTCGGTTGAGGTAAATCGCCTCACCATTAGGCCAGTCCTTAGCGGCTATGGTCTGCCTTGCTCCAGGGATATACTCGTTGACCATAAAGTCGTAGAACACTTGATACGAACCAACCACCGCCTGAGTGATGACCCGCTGCGCTTGTTGCTTTAACAGAGCTTGCGTCGCCTCATCAATATGAGCGGGGAAACGGTTAAACGGCTGGTAGAATTCACTGTCTTTGGCATCGTCGACAATGAAAGCTTCAATCGACTGTTCAAAACCTTGCAGTACAACCTGTGGTTGCGTCATTCCCGTGGCTAACCCTTGGCGCATCCAATAAATTTGCTGATCAAAATATTTCGGTAACGCATTTAATCGATCGATATACAATTGATAGTCCTCAGCTGTATTAAAGCTTGAACTGGAGATCATAAAGGTCAAATACGCATGAAACCCCGCCTCAGAGGTGATCGGTAAATAATGATCAAAATTATCATAGGAATCGATATCGTTTTTAATTCGATAGGCCAATATAGCGTGATTAATTTGCTCTTCAACCGATAATTCGGATACATCGATTTGCATCAATTGTTGGTATATGCGCGACAAACTTTGATGTTGCTCAGCGAGGGTTTCAGGTGAGAGATCGTAATATAAAATCTTATTTTCTTTGTTAAATGGATTTTTACGATCGCGAAAATCTTGCTCTTTTTCAATTAATTGAGCTAATCGATCAGCCGCTGTTGGTTGAGTGGCCGTGTCTAAGTGCGCACAGGCAGATAGCAAGAAACTTATCATTAACAATAAGCCGGTTCGAACAGGTTTCATCATTTTTCTCATTATTATTGGTCGATGACACTGATTAACTCGGTCAGTGTCAGTTCACTGTAAACATTAATACCGTGGGCATGCAAAAGCTTAGCGGTTTCTCCCATACCGGGGATGCGCCGTTGGCTGAAGCTGCCATCGTTGATTTTTTGTGACCCACATGACGGGCTAAATTCTTTTAGCAAAGCATAACGTATGTTGTGTTGTTGGCATAGCGCAAGTGCCGCCTCGGCGCCGCGTTTGAACGCCTGAGTGACATCCTCTCCATATTCGGTGATCACCACGTCACCGCGTTGTTCAGCACGCGGCCGCGGGGTAGGTAACCCTCCTGCCTGTTCAGGACAGATCACCAACAAGCGATGTTGTTGTTGCCAAAGCCTTATTTGTGGATGCATTATGGCCTTGCTTTTGCCATCGTAGCGAACCGGATTACCCAAAAGGCAGCTGCTGATTAAAATGCGCTCTTTTACCACGGGGATTACTTCGCCTCTGTGCCCTGATCATTGTTAAATAGGTCTTCGAGTTCGGCTCGACCGTGATTTGAAATTTTAATCACTTCTTCTAAGTCATAGCGCTGTTTGTGATAGGCCTTGTCGAGCAACTCTTCGTCGTGCATTTTAAAAACTTGCACTAAATTTTCAGCTCGCGCTTCATCAAAACCGTATTCTTGTAACAATAGTTTTGCCGCAAATAACGAGCTATCGAACATTTCCCGAACACTGCTATAAACACCGAGGTCGCGAAACTGTAATACACTCAATCGACTGCGCGCTCGGGCAATGATTTTTATGTGAGGGTAGTGCTCTTTGACCACCTTAGCTATCGCCAAACCGTGTTTGTCCGAATCTGCGGCAATAAACATAATGCGGGCGTGTTCAACACCCGCTGCTTTTAATAACTTTAAGTTGGTCGCATCACCATAAAACACTTTATTGCCAAACTGTTTGACGAATTCAATGTGTTCAGCGTTGTTATCAAGAGCGGTGAACGGTATGTGGTTGGCAGATAAAATTCGACCTGCTATTTGCCCAAATCGACCAAAACCAGCAATGATAACTTCGGGCTCCTTTTCTTCTCTTTCTTCATCATACGCTGGCGGCAGGTGCTTTTTGCGCTGCAAATATTCATACCACATGACCAAAGGCGAGGTCAGCGCCATCGAAAGACCGACAACTAAGGTCGCTTGATCGGCGATCGCTTTGGGAAGTAAACCATCGGCAAGGCCAACACTAAAAATAACAAACGCGAACTCCCCGCCTTGTGACAGCATCAACGCCAGACGAATGGGGTGGGTACCCGGTGCATTTTTGCCGCGCACAAGCCAATAGATAATAAAGGCTTTAATAGCTACTAATGCGCATGCAAGCGGCACCAAATACGGATTATAGGCAAACAGCGATAAATCCATATTCATGCCGATTGCGATAAAAAACAAGCCCAGCAGTAAACCTTTAAACGGTGCTATCTCTACTTCGAGCTGATGGCGAAAGCTAGAATTGGCCAGTAAAACCCCGGCCAAAAATGCACCGAGGCCCATAGATAAGCCGGCGACATGCATCGCCAGTGCGGTGGCGATAACAATCAATAGAGCCGATGCGGTAATCACTTCGGCACTGCCGTTGCGCGATACCAACGTCAAAAACGGATTGAGTAAGTAGCGGCCACTGAACAGCACGCCAAAAATGGCTAAAATGCCTATCCACCAAGGTGCTCCTTGGCTTGCACTAGCGCCCGATAACGTTGTCACCAGTAATAAAATAGGAATCACGGCTATGTCTTGCATGAGCAATATCGACAGGCCTTTTTGTCCCAATGGCGTCGCCAAAATACGCTTTTCTTGCATCATGCCAATAGCAAACGCAGTTGATGATAAGGCAAGAGCCAAACTAATGACCAAGGCCACTTTCCAACTAAAGTTGAAGGCCGTCAATATGGCAAATAGCACCGCCGCACAGAGTAGTAACTGCCCACCACCGATAAACAGGATTTTATTGCGCATGCGCAACAGCTTGTCTGGCTCTAATTCAAGACCGATAATGAACAGTAAAAACACCACGCCAAGTTCAGCGAAGTGGAGAATATCCGCCGGATCGTTAATCAAGCCAAGTATCGATGGACCGATGACCAAACCGGCACATAAATAACCTAAAATAGCGCCCATTTTTAAGCGCGTAAAAATTGGTACCGCAATCACGGCTGCAGTAAGAAAAATAACCACAGAAACAAGAGCTGACATGAGTTTCCCGAGATATTCCAGTAATTTAGCAAATCATAACAAATGTTATCGGCTTTGGGCACCCATATTCAATGATCACCGCGCAACGATAGAGTGCAGAACGACAAGGCAAGTCGTAACACACTCAGCTTAAAACAGAGCAACAACGCAATCGTCGAGGCTAGCCAATAACTTTGTAAACCGTTGGATTGAGTTCATCCACGCTCGCACTCACTTTAATCGCCTGACGGTATTTTTGCGCAAATGCCTTTGCATCGTCTTCGTCTTTGGCGTGTACCCTAGCGAGCACATCACCTTTGCTCACTTTGGCGCCAATAGGTAGGATTTGATCGAAGCCAACACTGTGGTCAACGCTTTGATCATTACTAATACGGCCTCCGCCTAAACCAACCACTAACATACCAATATCGCGCGTTTGCATACTGCTAATCACCCCGTCTTCATCGCTAGTCACGTCAGCTATGACATTGGCCTTGGGTAAATAGGCTTGATGACGTTCAAATAAATGCGCCGGTCCCCCCATCGCAGAAATCATATTGGCGAACACTTCGGCGGCTTTGCCGTTATCAAGTACTTGTTCAACCATATCAAGTGCTTGCTCTTTGTGCTTGGCTAACTTGCCATCTAACAACATCACCACCGCTAATTCGGTGACAATATTGTGCAGCCTCGCCTCGCGATACTTACCGCTTAGATAATCAAGCGTTTCCACAATTTCTAATGCATTACCAGCACTTAAACCGAGTACTTGGTTCATGTCAGTGATCAGTGCCTTGGTGGTTACCCCTGCACCATTAGCCACACTAACAATGCTATTGGCCAAAGCAACCGCTTCATCCATGTTTTGCATCATAGCCCCATTACCGACCTTAACATCCATAACCAAGGTATCTAATCCGGCAGCCAGTTTCTTCGACAATATCGACGCGGTAATCAAGGGTATTGAATCAACCGTAGCAGTGATATCTCTGATGCCGTACAGGCGCTTATCGGCAGGAGCGATGTTGCTTGTTTGACCGATGATGGCCACACCAACATCTTTAACCAGTTGTTTAAACTTTTCTTCTGACGGTTGCACATCAAAGCCGGGTATCGACTCCAATTTATCCACCGTGCCTCCGGTGTGGCCCAAGCCGCGCCCGGATATCATCGGCACGTAACCTCCATTGGCTGCGACAATAGATGCCAACATAAAGCTTACCTTGTCACCTACGCCACCGGTTGAGTGCTTATCAACCACCGGACCGTTGAGGTGGTCCCAGTTAAAACTGTGACCTGAATCTTTCATTGCCAAGGTTAAATTAACGGTTTCTTCAACGTTCATGCCTTTTAAAATAATAGCCATTGCCATGGCACCCACTTGGGCATCGTTAAAAGAACCATGCGCTAAGCCATCAACAAAGGCATCAATTTGCTCTTTGCTCAGGCTGTTGCCATCACGCTTATCCCGGATAATTTCTTGTGGTATGAACATATGTGTACTCTCTTTGCTATCAGCGAAACTAAAAAATAACCAATGCGTTTGCTATTGATTTAAGTTTTTGGGGGTAAATGCATCGGGTAGTAGCTGGTTTACACGCCAGCACACTGTGTCACCGAGATGATTACAGGCAAAAACCTTAGCATCGGGTTCAAGAAATTCAGCGATAACCTGACGACACGCTCCGCACGGAGGGGTAAGTTGGGTCATTTGGGTATAAATAACGATGTACTGAAACTGTTGCTCACCTGCGACAACCGCCTGAGCAATGCAATTTCGCTCGGCGCAATTGGTCAGGCCATACGACGCATTTTCCATGTTACAGCCACTGACTATGTTTCCCTTTGCGGTAAGCGCGGCTGCGCCAACTTGAAACTGGCTATACGGCGCATAGGCATTTTGGTAAGCCTGTTTTGCTGCCGCTACTAATTGTTCAAAAGAGTCTGGGGTTTGCTCTGCCACAATCGCCTCGCTTAGTGTCTCATCACCGACAATGTTGATATGCCCAGATACCCTGTATCGCTGTAGCCGAGCAGCCATAGCAAACTGGTACCAAAATAGTGTAAACTTAATCTTGCTCATATAATCAGCAACTGCTTATTACTATAGCAAACGCTGGTTGTGTTTGATGATATTTTAGTCGCCCATACGCAAAGGGAGATGGTGATGAAAAAGCTGTTGTTAACCGTTATCTCTTTATCCGCCGTATACCTTGTCTATTGGTATGTAAATACCATGTCAACTGAGCGGATATCACCAGATAAAATAGTGCCGTTGAGTACTTCAACCCCAACCGATACATCTCGGCCTGCGCAATCTCCAGCTGCGCCTTTGCCAACAACAGCAGATGAAAATCGAGATAAGACGATGGCTGTCCCCGAATCAGAAGCCAGCAATACACCCAGCGGTGCTGATCGGCAAACCGCATCGTCGAGTGGTGATTCTTTCGAAAGTGAAACAAAGCAGCGCAATAGCGATACCGTCGAAGCCGACCAACAAGCCACCGATAACCCTGCAGCGGTATACGACATTGATCTAAAGACGTCACTTGAATCACTGCAGTTTGCCAGTTTTAATGCGCAAAGACAGTACTTGCGGGAACGCAACAACATCTTCACCATAGCGAGACAAGAGCAGCAACCAATTACCTTGCATCCACTGCTCGACAATCCATTTTTTGATTTTGAAACCTCGGTTACCAATTTGAACGTTGCCGAGCAAGGTCAACAAGCGGCACCGCAAAACGCGACCGAAGTGAGCTACCGCCTTGGTCATGACTCCAGTGCCTTTTTAGTCAATTTAAAGGGAATACTGCCGTTGAGCGAATACTCATCAATATTTGCCAAAGTCGGTTTCAACAGTTGGAAAGTCGATGCCTCACAGCTCAATGGCTACGAGGATCACTTTGGCCTTAGTGCGAATTCACTAAACAATGTTGCCAATCCGGTGCAAGGTGTTGATATGTTCTATGGCATAGGATACCAGTTTAAGTATGATGACTACGTGTTCTCATCAGAACTCAGTGTTTACGACATTGAAGGTCTGCCGGTCGATGTGTTTTCTATTGGCGCGACCTTCAAGTTTTAATGGCACTGTACCAACACGCCGTACCTACAATAAGTTGGCCGGTGAGTACTGGTCGGTAAGAATGCGCACGTCGGGGTCAACGTCGTCGTTTACGCGCATTAAATCGAGTAAATCGGCTAAGTCCACATCGTAAGGCTTGAGGTCTTGTTGTAGCTGTTTCAGGCGCTCCTCATCGCTTATCAACGTGGGTGATTTACCCGTTATGATCACTCGGTTAGAGCGTTTAAAGCCTTGCTGAAGCTGATAAAAGGGGCCAAATACCGCGTGGTAGGTAGCGGTCTCATAATCGTACAGCTTACTGGTTGAAAACGTATTAGCAACCAACACACCATCATCGGTTAATATCGACAGAGCCTCTTGTAAAAACTCTTTCGTTAATAAGTGTTCGGGAATATATTCACCGTTAAACGCATCTAACATTATCAAGTCGTATTGCGCTGATTTTAGCGCCGAGCGTTTAATAAAAATGCGTCCGTCTTGCGCATAACTTTTCACTCGATCGCTCTCTTTAAAAGCAAAATACTGTCGCGCAACGCGAATGACCGCCGGATCAATTTCGACGTTATCAATCTCGATATTAGGATACAACTGCATCAGGCTATTGGACATGGTGCCACCGCCTAAGCCGATAATTAACACCCGCTTGGGTTCCGGCACAAAGGCTAGTGCGGTCATCATTTGTTTGGTGTACTCAAATACCAATTTTTGTGGATGGGCAGTGTTAATACACGATTGACTGGTTGTTCGGCGCTTAACCGAAAACTTCAAGCAGCGCTGATTACCGAGCTCATCGACGAAAATATTGCGATACAACGAGCGCTCCTCGTGGATCACCTTAGCATTGACCAAAGTCACCGCCAAGCTGAGACTAAGCAACAGGCAAATTTTAAGACTTAAGCAACGCATGGGCATCCTCTCGTTCGGTAGTTTGCACGCCAATGGCCAAGGAGCCCAGCGCCAGCAAAATGCAACAAAAGGCGATTAATACGGTGTTCACTTCAAACCACAATACCAAGTAAAACGATGTTGCCAAGGTGCCTAACGCCGAGCCCAGTGTTGAGACAAAGTACAATATGCCAGCCACGTGACCGCTTTCATGCTCACTGGTAACCAGTAAACGCACCGAATATGGCGATATCATTCCCAACGCAACTGACGGTATGAAAAACAATAACATCGAGGCCACCAATGAGCCATAACGAGCATCTTCAACGTGCGTAAATACCCACTCTAGCATTGGTGTTGCGAACAATATTAGCGGCAGTAACAATGTACCTGCTGCGATAAAAATACAACCGTATTTCAATAGTTGCGGGCGGTGTAGCGACCAACGGCCACCCAGTAAGTAGCCAAGCGATAACGCCAGCATAAACACGGTAATAATACTGCCCCAGACATGCACACTTGAGCCAAAGTAGGGCGCCAAGATGCGTCCCCCCAGTAACTCAATGCCCATAATCGAAAAGCCTCCGCAAAAGGCCATTACATAGATGAAGAAATTGTGCCAACGAAATTGCATGATAAATTACTACTGTTCCAAAACAACAATTATTAACACAACATTAACAAAGAAATGGCACCAACAAAACTATTAAAAATAGCATTGCTGGTATTTAGCTGAAGGGATAACCCCTATCGACTAAGCGTTAAGTCGATCACGCCATCGCTTACTTCTGGCTACTGGCCGGTGTGCGCGAGGACTCGCGCACGACGAGTTCGCTCGGTAACAAAATGGTTTCTGGCGGCCGTCCATTGATCAGTTCTATTAGGTTATCGACCAGCATTTCACCGGCGAGAAGGGTGTTCTGCTTGGCCGTAGTTAAACTCGGTCGAGTAAATTGGGCGACGGCAATATCGTCAAAGCCCGCTACGGCGATGTCATCAGGAACGCGAAGGCCTCGTTCTCTAATGGCTCGCAATGCACCGATGGCAATTAAATCACTGGCGGCAAATATCGCGTCGACTGGTTGGTTACTTGCCAGTAATTGTGCGGTGGCGTTAAAGCCAGCCTCTTCGGTTGAGATAGCGTCTTTTTGCATGCTCGCTGACACCTCAATACCGGCTTCTTGTAGTGCTTTGCAATGCCCTTTGTAACGGTCAAAAAACTCGGGCGCCCGATGTGACGCAGTGCCAATAAAAGCGCAGTGACGTCGATTGTCAGCGAGCAAGTGCTGAGTCACTTGATAACCACCTTGCATATTATCGCAACCTAAGGTGGCAATATTCATCCCTTCAACTTCCGCTCCCCAGCGAACAAAGTGAGTACCTTGTTGATGCAACTGAACCAGCTTGTCTCGGTAATCGACGTAATCGCCATAGCCCAATAAAATCAAACCATCGGCTTTATTTGAATCTTTGTAGTCCGAGTGCCAATCACTGTCCATGCGTTGAAAAGATACCAGTAGATCGTACCCCCGCTCCGTTGACACGCGAGTAATACTGCCTAACATGGTCATAAAAAAAGGATTGATTTGCGATTCATCGCTGGTTGGATCTTCAAACAGTAACAGTGCAATCGTTCGACTGGTTTGAGAACGCAAACTACTGGCGTGCTTATCGACGGTGTAATTCAACTCCTTGGCAATGGCCTGTATTTTTTGACGTGTTTTTTCACTCACCAGTGGCGAGTTGCGAAGTGCCCGCGAGACCGTCGACTGTGAGACGCCTGCTTTGTAGGCAATATCAAAAGAAGTAGCTTTATAACCGGATTTCACACTAGTTGCACTGTTATACCCTCAGACTAAAAATAGTAACCGAGAATATCGACGTTGTATAGAGGGTTGATATAGGCAGTACCCACTTGTCGTACTGCCTATATTGAGACAACAACCAAGACGAATAGCTAAGCGTCGGTTTCTCTTACGAAATATACCGATGCACTGGCCAGTAACATCGATACCCCGGCCAGCATAATGATATAGATGGCTTGGTTATTAAACACCGAACTTAGAATCCAGCCAGACAATATTCCCGAAACAATTTGTGGTGCGGCGATGGTAAAGTTAAAGATACCCATGTACACACCGGTTTTACTCGCCGGCAAGGACCCCGCTAAAATCGCATACGGCATCGCCAGAATTGCCGCCCAAGAAATGCCGACACCTAGCATAGGTAATAATAAACTTACCGCTGCCGCCGGTACCTCTACCGAGGTGATCAATAAATCAACCATCACCGGCTCCGGGTTTTCAAAGGCAATAAAACCAAAATATCCCAGCGCACCGGCCAATAGTGACAACGCATAAATTTGCTTGCGGCCAAACGCGTCGGCTAATTTCGATAAAACCAGGGAAAAGATAGCCGCAAACAACGAATACGCCGCAAATATTAATCCAACCCAATCACCAGCGGCGCCTTTTGCCTGAGCAATGTGTTCAGGTACGGTACCTACCGACTCTAAATAAACCGGGTCAAACCACTTGGCTTCCACCCCCCAAATGTATTGCGCAATGGCGGGCATTGAATACACCCACATAATGAACAACGCAAACCATGAGAAGAACTGCACCACCGCCAATTGTCGCATCGTTGTCGGCATGGTTTTCATTAACTGCCAAAAGGCGCTCAAGCGCTGTCCTAGCGATTTGTGCTGTGCCTGCTCTTGCGCTACCGCTTGGTAATCCTCACCGCGATAGGCGTAATACTCTTTTGGGGCATGCTCTTTGGTGCGAAACACGGTCCACAACACCGAACCAAGCAATACCGTCGCTCCAATGTAAAACGCCCAAACCACCGACGGGGCAACTTCTCCAACCGCTGCAGTGTTGTCTAAACCAACCACATTGGTTAATACAAATGGCAAAATCGAACCGATAACCGCACCAATGTTAATCAGCAAGGCTTGAATCGAATAACCCAAGTTGCGTTGTTTGGCGGGTACCATATCCGATACCAATGATCGAAACGGCTGAAAGCTCAAGTTAAACGAGGCATCCATAAAAGCGAGGATCAACGCACCAAACAACATCGGCGCCATAAACGCCACGACCATTGATGCATTCGGCATCAGCACCATACCCAACGCCGCTGCTACGGCACCGGCTAGGATATAGGGCTTGCGACGACCGAGGCGATTCCACGTTCGGTCTGAAGCGGCACCGACGATAGGCTGGACAATCAAACCCATAATTGGCGCCACTAGCCAAAACAGCGATAACGAGTGCAGATCTGCGCCTAAATCCGATAAAATACGACTGACATTGGCGTTTTGTAAGGCAAAGCCAAACTGCACCCCCAAAAAGCCAAAGCTGACATTCCATATTTGCCAAAATGACAATTGCGGTTTTTGTTGTTTCATTTTCTACTTCTGCTAATTATTATTTTGCTTTAAAGCGTATGGCAAAACCGCCACTCGCAGCCATTTTAATGGTCAAGGTGTCACTACTGGTTACATCCTGTTTGCTAATCGATAACGGATATGGATTATCAACCCAATCAGCATTTTCACCATCTTGGTAGATTTGCGCTTCATATTGCTTGTCTTTGTCGAGAAAATCTAGCGAAAAACTCACGGTGCGCTTATTTTCGTCGGTCAAACCACCAACAAACCAGTCTTGATGATCGCGTTGTTGGCGAGCAAATATCACGTAATCGCCAATCTCACCGGCAATCGCTTTAGATTGCTGCCAATCGGTTGGTACATCGCGGATAAATTGAAATGCGTCGAGGTTGGCTTCGTAGTTGCGCGGTAAATCGGCGGCCATTTGTATCGGACTGTAAATCACCACGTATAGTGCTAATTGCTTAGCCAAAGTCGTTTGCGGACGGTTAGTGTCAGCCCCTAAACCATTAAAGCCCATGTCAAAGATGCCTGGCGTAAAATCCATTGGCCCCGATAGCATACGAGTAAACGGTAAAATGGCCGTGTGCTCTGGTGGGTTAGGAGGGTTACCCCATGCATTGTACTCTTGACCACGTGCGCCTTCTCGAGTGATCCAGTTTGGATAGGTGCGACGCAAGCCCGTGTCTTTAACCGGTTCATGGGTATTGATACTGATTTTGCGCTTTGCCGCTTGCTCAATGTTGTACAGGTATTCAGACACCATAAATTGGCCATCGTGCCACTCTTTGTAGACCATACCTTTTTGATCAACGCGCTTAATGTTGCCACCGTCGGCAACATAGCCGGTTTTTACTTGTTCAACACCTAGCTGTGCATACAAGTCGAATGCCGCTTGCATTTGTTGACGATAATTAGTGACGTTGCCCGATGTTTCGTGGTGACCAACTAATTTAACGCCGGTTTTTTCGCTATGCGCCTTAATTTGTTGTAAATCAAAATCGGCATATGGTTGGGTAAAATTAAACACATCACCGTTAAAGAACCAGTCGCCATCCCAACCAATGTTCCAACCTTCAACCAATACCCCATCAAAGCCATACTTGGCGGCGAAATCCATGTAACGCTTGACCTCACTCGTGGTTGCGCCGTGCTTGTCACCGCTTCCCCAAGTGTTTTCATTGATGTGCATTCCCCACCAGATACCAACGTACTTACCTGGTTTAACCCAACTGACATCACCTAACTTGTTCGGTTCATTAAGGTTGAGAATTAAATCGGAGTTGAGCAACCCAGTGGCCTGTTCACTAATTTGAATGGTGCGCCATGGCGTTTTAAAGTCGGTTGACGTCTTGACTAAAACACCATCAGACCACGGCGCTAAATCGGCTTTAAAGATACCCGGACGACGTTGCTCTAAGGACATCCCAGCGTAGTCTACCAATGCGGCTTCATGGATACTTAAATGCACGCCGTTATCCAGTTTCACCGTAAACGGGGTATGCGCGCCGTGCACATCGGTAATTGTCGTGGTGCGGTACACATATTCATAGCGATTCCAACCGCGACTGGGTATCCAATACGCAGTGCCTTGCTGACTGGCTTGTTGACCTAAGTTAAACTCGGTCAGTTCGTTGGTGATCTCCACATCTTGTAGACCAGAGTTTTCACCCACTTCATAGCGAAAGCCAACACCATCGTCGAATACGCGGACGCGCAATTGAAATTCGCTTGGCGTTTGCTTGTCATTGACTAAGGTGATCAACAATTCATTGTGGCGATCGAGTACATCTTTGCGCTCACCCCAAGGTAATTGCCATGTTTCCTCTACCGAATTGAGTTCGCTACTTTTGATCACAAAGCCTTCGGTTAAGTCGTGCTGTTGCTTGAATGACATACCTAAGCTCGACGGTTCTATCACGGTATTGTCTTTAAAGGCAATTTGATACTGAACTAAACTCGCTTCATCGGAAACGCTAAATCGGATATCGCCATTTGGCGACTTGACCGACACCGTTTTGGCTGAGCTTTGAACCGAGGTAAATAACGCAATAAGCGACATACCAACAGCCCATATCTTGCTGTAATTCATTGTTTTTTCCTATTGCTATTAACGGCGCACAAAAACTGCTGCGCTAAACTTTTGTACCACAAATCCCTTGTTTGTCACCCTGTGTTGTTGTGTTATTGGGTCACTGCTTTTCGCTAAAACAGGGTGTAGTTGGTATTGCTGAGCATCACTGTAATCAAACTCGATGGCATCAGCTGATGAGTTAAACAACACCGTGATTTGCTGATAATTTGGATCAATATCTCGGCGGTCGGTTAGCTGCATCACAATCAACCCAGGCACTTGCTTGCTACCGGTATTTAAAAAGCGCAACTGAGATTCAATCTGCGCCGCACTTGTTAGCCTAAATAGCGGCGAGGACATGCGAATTTTCAATAGCTCAGCAAACCGGTCTGACATAAATTGAATGTGCTTAGCTTGCACCTGATCGCGACCTTGGTTGGCGTCGATAATTTTGCTGATAATCTGCCAATTTTGGCGGTCTTTTTCAGCCGGCGGTAAACCAACGTGGTAGTTGTTGTCTTGCATACCAAAGTCAACGGCGTTGAACCAATCGCCGTAGTCGTAGCTGTCGCGTAAATATGACTTAGATCGCAACAACTCTGAACCCATGTGAATAAATGGGATGCCTTGCGCATACATAGGGTAGGCCAACGATAGCGCCTGCATGCGCACTCGATCATCGGTACTCACGTCAAAGGCAATGCGATACTGATGATTATCCCACAGTGTTTGGTTGTCGTGTTTTGACACGTAATTGATGGTATCAGCCGGATCCAAGGCGTAACCCGCAGGTTGGTCACCATACGGCACATCGGCACCAGTTACTTGCTCATCATGGCGATCTCGCAGTGGATAAGTCGCCAAGTTGGCTGCCAAACCAACCCGAAGCTGGTCGGCAAACAACAAATATTGTTGCTTTGAATCTTGCTTGCTGCGCAGTTCATTAGGTCGGGTAAACAAGCCGTTACCAATACCTTGTTGCTGACGAATTTGCTCACCTGAGGCCGTCATTCCGCCACCGCGAACCGCATCGCGTAAACGATCGGTAAAAGTGCCGATTTCGCTGCCGGCCAAATTCAATTGGCTGGCTTGCTCAAAGCGCTGATTGTTGGCAACTTCGCCAAAATTCCAACCTTCACCGTAAAAGTAGGTATCGGCATCAACCGCGCTTACCGCATCACGCGCTGCTAACATAACGTCTTTGGGTTGATGCGCCATCAAGTCAAAGCGAAAACCGTCAATTTTATAATCCCGTGCCCAAACCACTAATGAATCTTGCATCAGCTTGGCCATCATCTTGCGCTCGGTAGCGGTATTATCACAGCACGTTGATTGCTCGACCATGGCCGTTATCGGATTGAGACGTTGATAATAACCCGGCACAATTTTATCTAATACCGACGTCGCCTCTAGACCGGCCTGATGGGTGTGATTGTAAACCACATCCATGATCACGCGAAATCCCATATTGTGCAGTGCCATCACCATAGAGCGGAATTCTTTGATCCGACTGACACCGTCTGGATTTTGCGCATAACTGCCCTCGGGAACCGTGTAATGAAACGGATCATAGCCCCAGTTGTAATTATCTAAGGTGCGCATTTCACTAACTAATGCTTGTGCGTCGCTTGAATTTACATCAAAGCTGGTAAGTAACGCAGCAATTGATTGGCTTTTATCAAGGCTGTCGTTGGCACAGATCGATAGGGTCACCTTGAGGCGGCACAATTTGGCCAGCGAATCGTTGAGAGTTACTCGCTGCTCAGGATCTTCATTAACGGTGCCAATATCAAACGTCGGCAATAAATGAACATTGTTTAAACCAGCCGACTTGAGCTGCTTAAGGTGTTGTATACCATCGCTATTGGTTTGCTCAAAGGCGGCGTACTTACCGCGTACGGCTTCGTTAGATAACGCGCTATCCGAGGCACTAAAATCACCGATGTGCAACTCGTAAAAAACGTTGTCTTCGGGGTGATTAACCGTCGGATTTTCCTGCTCATCCCAACCCAAAGGCTTGCTTACATCATTATTTAAATCAACAACTTGTGAGTATTCACTGTTGGTCGACAAGCTCAGCGAATACGGATCAGTGGTGATCAGAGTTTGTACGCTTTGGCTTTCTGGGTGGTATACCTCGATTTGGTATTGATAAAACACCTGATTGAGGTGCTGGTCGATTTGCGCAACCCATACACCAGTGTGTGCATCGAATTGCATGGCTAATGACGATGGCGATATCGGCTGCTTTTGCTGATCAAACAGTAAGACGTTGACGTTGCGCGCGGTTGGCGCCCACAGTTTAAATTGGGTACCAGTAGCGTTGAGCACACTGCCTAAGTCATTGACCTCATCAGCATCAGCATCACCCGCGGTAAATAATGCATCGATGGCAAAACCGGTCTGTACCCGAGTGATACTTTTCACCACCCCATTGAGATCGCTGATTTGCAACAGCAACGGACCTTTAAGCAATTGTTTCTGCTGCTTAATACTCATTGGTTCAGCTAAGGTAAAGGCACTGCCTTTACCCGCCAAATGAACAAATTTTTGGCGTTGCTCAGCAGACAGCTCGGTCGGTGTTAATCGATAGCTTGCATTAAAGTCGAGGCCGGATAACACGTTTACGCGATCACCGGTTTGCAACTGACCGTAATAAAAGAAAAGGTTTGTCGCTAAGAAATGACCGCGACTATCGGTGATATCAAGCGTTTGATTGTGTGCCTGTGGCTGGAGTTTCTGGGTGTCTGTTGAAGTAACCCCGCCACAACCGCTTAGTATGAGTGTCAGCAGTACACTGCTGATCGTTTTTTTTTGCATCGTCCCCACCATCTGCATTGTCGTTGTTGTAAAACCGGCTAAGAGTGTTACACCCTGTGGTATAAATCAATTACATACGTATGCAAACACGTGAGTCATCATCACACAAATTTGATGAATACGTATGTGTGCGGTTGATCTACGGCAATTCAATAGTGAACATAAACGACAAAACATTACACGAGCAACGGCAATGAATACGTATGCAAAGTGTTTATATTATAGCCTGCTGACATTAGACTGTCGGTTCTATAATTAGCGTTTTTTACGCAATAAAAAAATATAAATTAATACAATAACAGGCTCGTTAAGGACAATGAGTCAATATAAATAAACATCAGGACGATTTGGGGAAATTACAACATGCTTACATTCCAACCAAATAAACTAACCATGGCGTTAGTTGCCGCAGGTTTAGTATCTATGGCATCAACTGCCACTGCACAAGAGCAAGCGTCTGCTGAACAGCAAGCTGAAGAAAACATCGAAGTTATTGAAGTATCAGGCTTTCGTCGCTCTCTAGTTAAATCAATGAACACTAAGCGCTTTTCATCAAGCGTAGTAGAGGCTATTTCAGCTGAGGACATTGGTAAACTACCCGATTCGTCTATCGCTGAATCGATTGCCCGTTTGCCAGGTCTAACCGCACAGCGTCTAGACGGTCGCGCATCAAAAATCTCTATCCGCGGCTTTGGCGAAAACGAATCAGCAACGACATTTAACGGTCGCGAGCAAGTATCAATTGATGATAACCGCGGCGTTCAGTTCGATTTATACCCAGCTGAAATCATGAGCGGTGTTACCGTATACAAAACGCCTGATGCGACTATTGAAGGTGAAGGTATTGCCGGTGTTGTCGACTTACAGACTGTAAGACCACTTTCTCAAGATGACCGCGTGATTCAAATTAACGGTACATTCGAGCAAACCTCATTTGAAGAACTAAACCCAGATGCAGACAATGACGGTTTCCGCGGTACGTTCTCATACATGGATCAGTTTGCTGATGATACCATTGGTATTGCAGTTGCAGTCTCGACCATGGAATCTCCTAACCAAGAAAAGCGTTGGAATTCGTGGGGCTACCCTGAGTTTTCTGATGACGCGGGCAACAGCTACTCAATTTTAGGTGGTGCAAAACCGTTTGTTCGTTCATCTATGCTAAACCGCGATACGGTTATGGGTGTACTAGAGTTTGCGCCTTCTGACGATATTCACATTACCTTTGATGCATTACACGTTGATTTTACTGATGAAAAAATCTTACGTGGTATTGAAGTACCGTTTGCATGGGGTCAAGGTACTATCGACCCTGAGTCTGTCGTTGTTGACCCTGAAACAGGCTTTATCAGCCAAGCGACAACGATGGGACAACGCGTTGTTGTTCGCAACGACTACGAAGAGCGCGAAGCACAATTGGATTCATTCGGTGTAAATTTTGAGTACAACATCAATGACCGTTGGTCTTTAGAAGCAGACGCTTCATACGCCAAAGTTGAACGTCAAATTTGGTCGATGGAATCGTACGCTGGTACAGGTCGCGGTGATTCTCGCGGTGTAGCGGATAACATTGGCTACTTCTTAGACGGCAGCAACGAAGGCGCGAAATTCACTCATGAGTTAGATTACTCTGACTACAACCTAATTCAACTTGGTGGTCCACTGTCTTGGGGTTGGTCGTCAGCACTGAATGACAAATACGGTATCACCGGCACAGAATACGAAAACCAAGCGCAAGACGGCTTCTTAAATACTCCGTCTGTAGACGACGAGTTAACCGCGCTAAAATTAGCGGCGACACAAGTTGTTGAAAGCGACTTCGTTACCGCAGTCACCTACGGTGTATCATACAAAAACCGTGAGAAGACCAAAGACTCGAATGGTTTCTTCCTTACTGTTTCATCGTTCTCACTTGATAACCCAGGCATGATGATGGTACCGGAAGAGTACCGCTTAGGTTCAGCTAACTTAGACTTTATCGGCATGGGCGATATGATCGCGTATGACTCACGCGGTTTGGTTGAAGACGGCTACTATGACTTATTGTCAGAGCGTCTAACTGACCCTAGCCACGAAACAAAATCATACACGGTACAAGAAGAAATCGTGTCGCTGTTTGTTAAAGCCGACCTAGATATGGAAATTGCAGGTTTCCAAGTAACCGGTAACGCTGGCCTGCGCTACGTTGATACTACACAGTCATCGCAAGGTGCTGCAATTACGACCGAAGATGGCTTAGTAAAAACCACTCCAACTGACATTGAACACACCTATTCGCATTTACTACCAAGTTTGAACTTGTCAATGCGTATTGATGACAACCAAACGGTTCGTTTTGGTGCGGCGAAAACCATTTCTCGTGCGCGTATGGACGAAATGAATGCGTCAATCAGCACCAACTACTTCGGTGGTGGTGAAGCACCTAAGCCGGACGAAAATGGCAACTTCTGGTCAGTATCTGGCGGTAACCCGGCACTAGAACCAAAAGAAGCGGTTGGTCTTGATTTAACCTACGAAAACTACTTCTCAGATGAAGGTTACTTCTCTGTTGCTCTATTCCACAAGAGCTTAGATAACTGGATTTTCGACGGTAATTACGAAGTCGACATGACCGGTGTTGCCGATCCTGCCGGTACTCCTGTAAATCCTGATCACACAACCGCAACCGGTTCAGGTAAAATCAACGGTGGTGACGGCACACTATACGGCTATGAACTGTCGGTAACTCTACCATTTAACGCATTCTCTGATGCACTTGATGGTTTTGGTGTGATTGCTTCATACACAGGTGTTGAACAAGACATCGAAGATCCAAACGGCAACGAATACGTTTTACCAGGTCTGTCTGAAAGCATTTCATCGGTTACTGGTTACTACGAGAACCACGGTTTACAAGTGCGCGTGAGTGTGCGTAACCGCGATGACTTCAAAGGCGATGTCTACGGTGTTGGCTTCTCTACTCAGCAAGTGGATATTGAAGGTGAAACCATTGTTGATGCACAAATCGGTTATGACTTTGGCGAAGCCGGCTTCGAAAACTTAGAAGGTCTTTCAATCTTCTTACAAGGTTACAACCTGACCGAAGAGCCGTTCAAGTCAACCTATAACGAAAATGCATTACAAGTTCGCGACTTCCAAGATTACGGAGCGAACTACATGTTAGGTTTCAGCTACAAGCTGTAAGCTAACTGGTTAACGCAATGTAGAAGCCCTTGTAATAACCTTGTTACAAGGGCTTTTTTTATCTACATCTCGATCGTAACATGCTAAAAAATATCATCGTTTGTTTTAACAAACCGTGTTTGCGATCGGCGCGAGTTTCTCAGAACAACGCGCTTTACAAAACCAAAGCAGTAAAGAGTTTATGAACAAAGTTAACAACGTGGTTATCGTTGGTGGTGGCACCGCTGGTTGGATAACGGCGTCACTACTGAGCCGAGTGTTAGGTAAGATAGTCAATATAAAGCTGATTGAATCAGATAAAATTGCCTCTGTTGGCGTTGGTGAAGCAACCATTCCCGCTATAATCAGTCTCAATGCGGCATTGGGCATTAATGAAGCTGACTTTCTAAAAGCCACCAATGGTACGATCAAGCTCGGCATTCAGTTTGAAAACTGGAAGCGACAAGGCGATAGTTATATGCACGCCTTTGGCGGTATCGGCAAAAACTTTCCATTTTGTGATTTCTACCACTACTGGCTTCGTCAGCAAAAATCCGCCGACTCAAGCGATGACTTTTGGGATTTTTCGTTAAACTATCAAGCAGCTAAGCGCGATAAATTTAGCAAAGTTCGACATATCGAAGGCACTCAATTACCCGGCATTACCTACGCCTATCACTTTGACGCCACCTTGTATGCCCAGTATTTGCGCAAGATTGCGCAAAACAACGGCGTACAGCGTATTGAAGCGACCATTAATCAGGTTCACGTCAACCGCGATAGTGGCTTTGTCGACTCTGTCGAGCTTGAAAATGGCCAACAAGTCAGCGCTGATTTATTTGTTGACTGCACCGGCATGTCGGGGCTACTTATCGATAAAGCACTAAACACTGGCTATGTCGATTGGTCTCACTACCTGCCCTGTGATCGAGCTATTGCGGTGCAATGTGAAGGGGTAGAGCCGATTTCACCGTATACCCGTTCCATTGCTCACCAAGCCGGTTGGCAGTGGCGAATTCCATTACAGCACCGCATCGGTAACGGCATAGTATACTCGAGCAAGTTTATCAGTGACGAGCAAGCCAAACAGACTTTGTTAGCTAACCTTGATGGCAAACCGCTAACCGAGCCGAAAGTGATTGAGTTTAGAACCGGCCGTCGAGTGAAACAATGGAATAAGAATGTGGTGGCAATTGGCTTATCAAGTGGCTTTTTAGAGCCGTTGGAATCGACCAGTATTCACTTGATCCAAACCGCAGCGATACGCTTGATTAAGACCTTTCCACATCACGGTATCGAACAGCAAAATATCGACGAGTTTAACCGTCAATCAATCATCGAGATTGAACGTATACGCGACTTTATCATTTTGCATTACAAAGTAAATCAACGTGATGACAGCGCCTTTTGGCGTCAGTGTCAGCGCATGGATATTCCCGCAAGCTTGCAGCGAAAAATCGACCTTTTTAAGAAAACCGGCAAACTATTTCGCGAGCAAGACGATTTATTTACCGAAATTGCGTGGCAACAAGTATTTATTGGTCAGGGTTTATTGCCCGATGATCACCACCCACTTGCCGACCAACTAAGTCAACAACAGTTAACTGAATTAATGGCTAACTTAAAGGTTCTTATTGATCGCACCGTCGATAAGATGCCGAGCCACGATCACTACCTGTCACAACTTTAGGATAGATTATGAGTACAGCAAAACACGTTCAAATTGGCCATTTAACCCTGCCGTCATCGCGATTGATATACGGTTGCATGCGTATCAACGGCAATAATTCAAGCGATGATATCGCCAAGGGAAAACTGGCTATTCGCACCGCTATTGACGCTGGCTACAATCACTTTGATCACGCCGACATCTATGGTAACGGTGAATGTGAGCGTATTTTTGGCGAGGTGATGAAAGAGTCACCAGCGTTAAGAGAACAACTCATTATTACCAGCAAAGCGGGTATTCGCTTTGCTTGCGATGATGATGTTAAGCGTTACGACTTTGACCAAGCCTATCTGATAAAACAAGTCGAAGGCTCACTACAGCGCTTAAACGTCGATGCCCTTGACTTGTTTTTACTGCATCGCCCGGATTATTTATTTGACCCACAACAGGTCGCCGAAACGTTTGAACAACTCAAACGCCAAGGCAAGGTCAAACAATTTGGTGTCAGCAATTTTAGCCCTTCACAATTGGCGATGTTGCAATCGTTTACCAGTGAAAAATTGGTCACTAATCAAGTTGAAATCAACATTCACAACATCGACGCGTTTAGCAATGGCGTACTCGATCAGTGTTTAGAAAAGCACATCGTACCAATGGCATGGTGTCCTATTGCCACGGTTGTATACGAAGCATGGGGTAACACGTTTGATCAGGCAACGATCAATCGAATTCATCAAGAGTTGGATCGTCAGGCACAAGTTTATAACGAAGAAAAATGGATCATCATCCTCGCGTGGTTGATGTTGCATCCCGCTAATATTTGCCCCATTGTTGGCTCGACCAACCCTGAGCGGATAAAAGCGGCAACCCGAGCGCTCAATATTGAATACCGACGCGAAGACTGGTATCGCTTATTAGAAGCGAGAAACGGACAACCAGTGCCATAATTTTCGACACTAGGTAATGATTAACAAGGCATTACCTAGCTGCATTTTAATCCTAGGTAACACCCTTTATGTTAGAAATACAAAAACAACTATCGAAGCGCTTTTACGCCTTGCTAAGCCTTCCGTCAACCGCTATGGGCTTTGCCTTATCGGTGCAAATTGCCGCCTTGAGTTGGATTTTAACCACCCAATACGGCTTAGATATTCACGAAGTAGGCTTAGTTTGGGCGGCGGGTCCCATTGCCGGCATTTTGGGCCAAGTCATTATTGGTATTATTTCCGATAAAGTGTGGTTTTGGAATGGCCGTCGACGCCCGTTTATCGTGGTAGGTGGCGTACTCGCTGGACTCATGCTGTTGGCGTTGCCCAATATTGACATTGTTTCTACGTCGATGGGTATTGAAAGCCTATTAGCCATGGCGATAGCCATCGCTCTGACCCTAGATTTAGCCATTAATGTCAGCTTTAATCCGACTCGATCGATTATTGCTGATGTGACTCCGGCTGGAGAAAAGCGCACTCTCGGTTATACGTGGATGCAAACGATTTCCGGAACATTCGGAATTCTTGCCTATGCAATCGGTGCTATTTGGGGTAACTATGTGCTGATCTACTTCGGCGCAGCCCTAGTGCTATTGTTATCAGTGATCCCACCATTTTTAATCTCTGAACCGCGTCAGTTACCGGTTAGTTCTGAAGACCAGACAAGCGCGTTAAGCTTGATCGAAGTGCTTATCAACATCCGCCCACTATGGGGCTTTATTATTTACGACATCTACGCCTTGGGCCGACAACTATCGGGCATAGAAGTCACTCACTACTACGCCGAATATGCTTGTGCGGCATTAACGCTGTTGTTTGTCGTGCAAACCATGCTTGCTAAAGAACAACACCACAGCGACAGCCAGGCTGGCCTTATCGGTTTTAGAAAAGTGTTGGCTGCGCACTCGTTTAGCTGGATTGGTGTACAAACCATGTTCGTCTTTATGTTTGCATTTTTGCAAGACAAAATGCCGGCTATCGGTGACAAAGAGCTCGGTCAAATTATCTCAATTGCGTTTTTAATCTTAAGCGTCGTTGCTGCCTATTTACCGGCGCTATTACTGGAACCTATGGCAAAGCGCATTGGTCGTGTTAAGGTGCATACCATCGCCATAGCCACAATGGCGCTTGGTTACTTTGCCATTGCGATGATCGGTGAGAACAAATATACGCTATACCTGCTTATGGCTATTTTAGGTATTGGTTGGTCGTCAATCATCTCCTTGGTGTTTGCCATCATGTCGGAAAAAATAGACCAAAATAAAATGGGCATGTACATGGGGCTGTTTAACTTATCTGTGGTTTTACCACAGTTATTAGTCAGTTTAGGGGTGGGCTTGTTTATCTCACAAACAGGCGACAAAAGCGCCATATTCTACCTCTGTGGTATTGCCTTAACGCTGTCAGCATTGTGTTGGACACAAGTAAAAGAGCACCGCAAATAACTCACTACTAACCAACATCAGGGCCGTAAAAACGGCCCTGTTTAGTTTTCAAAGAAGATCTCTTCGATCGCTAACTCAAACAACCGAGCAATTTTAAACGCCAATGGCAAACTCGGATCAAACTTTCCCTTTTCTATGGCGTTAATCGTTTGCCTCGATACTTGCAAGGCCATGGCTAAATCTGCTTGGGTCATATCGCGCTCAGCGCGTAATACTTTTAAGCGGTTGTTCATCGATACTTAACCTCACCTTTAACAACCCCGATCAGATAGGTGACACACATAACCACCACGACATGTGCTATTGCAGGTTCAAAATTCAATAAGCGCACCGCGTGTAAAATCTCATAACCGCAAGCAAACACCAGTCCGACGCCCAATGACAAGGCCATTGCCTCACTTTGAATTTTTTGCTGTAGCTCATCAAGTGAGCGCAAATGGGCTCGATTGGCCAAAATCATTGCCGTGCCCGTTACGCAATAAACAATCGCTGCGATAATGCTAAACAGCGCATTAAAGTCCCATAGATACTTAGGTCCAAAGGCAAGTAACGCCGTAGCGACTAACCACAGCGCGGTGTAAACCGCCAACGTTTTCACCTTCTGCTTTTGTTGAGACTGCCAGTGCTGATGTTGATTTTGTATATCTTGCTTAACCATTTGTATACTCCGCTTGTCATAATGTAAAATACACTTTACTTTAATTAAGTATAATGACAAAAACCACCATGTCAATCTTGCTTTACTTTTAATCTAGTTAACTTAACTTTGACAGGGTGGCTAAGTCAGCATTATCGGTTTGCTTTTATTCAGATTGGCAGTAAAGTAAAGTCGATATAACAACAGGACCTGACAATAATGACGCGACTTATATTTACTTTGGTATTTACCCTTATCTCTCTTGTACAACCGGTTCTCGCCATCGACTTTACAGGCCCATCCCCTTGGCCTGAAATACGTAAACAACGCATCAGTCAATTGCTACCAACAGCCATGCAAGCGGCCAATGTCGACGCATGGGTGGTTATTTGTCGCGAAAATGACAATGATCCACTTGCCGATCACATCGGCGGAGAAAACGCCGGTGGTGAAGCCAGCTTTGTTTTCTATCGCAGCGAAAACGGCGTGCGTTCAGTGGTATTTTCCCCCGAAAGTGAGTCAACCGCCCTGCAAGACGCAGGGCTTCACGATCGCATAATAGCGGTGAAAAAAGGCGACTCTAGCATTGAGCAAGCGGCGCAATTTATTAAGCAGCAGGATTTTGCTCGTATCGCGGTCAATAACTCCGATAACAACGCACAAGCCGATGGGCTCAGTTTTAGTCAGCGGATGCGCTTGCATCAGGCACTTGGCAATGCCCTCACCAACAAGTTGGTCTCTTCAGAAGACTTGGTCTACCAATGGTTATCGATCAAGCTACCTGCTGAGATCGAGATTATGACCGAGGCAGCTAAACTTACCGCACAATGGCAATTAGAGGCTTACCAACAAGTTATCCCAGGTAAAACCACGGATGCCGATGTTGCCGCATGGCTTAAGCAGAAAATGCTACAACACGGGGTCACTGATGCTTGGGCCGCTGAGCAAAATCCAAACGTTAATTCGGGTGTCGATCGCGGCCACTCTCATGCCACTGACAAGGTGATCATGCCAGGAGATGTTATTCAAACCGATTTCGGTATTCGCGTATTTGATCGCTGGGTAACTGATATCCAGCGTTTTGCCTATGTTTTAAAGCCCGGCGAAACAACGGCGCCAAATGACATTGCAAGCTACTGGCAACATGCGATATCGGGTCGAGACGCTGCATTTAAAGCGATGAAACCGGGCGTTAAAGGTGTTGAGGTTGATGCGGCGCAAAAGCAGTTAATGGTTAAAGCCAAGTCGCTACCCGTCATTTGGAGCACCGGTCATCCCGTAGGTTATGTCGCCCACGATACAGGACCCAATCTAGGAGGCGCACACAGTCCGTCATCGCGTCCTGCAGCACAAAAACCATTGAAACAAGGGATGATATTTGCGTTTGATGGGTTTCACAGTTGGTACTTAGAAAATGGCGGTGTTAAGACCATTTCGGTAGAAGAGATGGTCGAGATCACCGACACTGGTGCCAGATACCTGATCCCTGTCCAACGAGAATTGGTGTTAATAGCAAACGATTAACGTTTAACAAAATCAAAGATTATAAGTATCGACACAGAGCAACAATGATTGGTTGATTTACCGTTACTGAGGTAACTAACGATTAATCAATAACAAAGGGCAGTAAGTCATCACTGCCCTTTGTTAATGTTGGCACAATGGCATTTAGCACCACTGTCGTATTTATCGTTTACTGCGATAAATGGCGTAACTCAGCGGTGCTAAGTTGATATTGATAATACCAGCACTCTCGGTTTTATCCTCAGCCCTAACAACGGGCTGATAATCCTGCTCCGTCATAGTTAAGTCAACGGCTTGCTCGGTATTGGCGGTATTAGCAACAAACAAATACTGATACTGGTCGTCGGTGCGAGTTAACGCAAATATGCCGGGTGTCGATTGCGAATAAACCACCTGTTGAACGCCGTGGCGCAAGGTTTTGTGTTGGCCATAAATATTGGCCAGCGACACTAGGTTCTGATACAACACATGGCGCTGATCAAAATTGTCATCGGCGGTGGTGCTATTGGTACCGAGTAAGTCGTCATCGTTATAACTAGCCACCTTTGACGGCATCATATCTTGGCGAGCGTCTTTGTCATTACCATCGCCGACAAAGCCTTGCTCATCGCCGTAATAGACAACCGGAATACCACGACTGAAATACATCAGCGCATTAGAAAGCTTTATCCGCGCCAATTTTTCAGCTTCAGTCATATTCGGGTGTTTGGCGTTAAGCATATACGCAAAACGTCCCATATCGTGGTTACCGGTAAAGTTGACTAACGTAGAGGCGTCGCCATACTCACCGTTGTACAAGCTGTCTTGGGCAAACAATTTAGCCAGTTCGTCACTGCCTTGATTGTCTATTAAGCTGCGGTATACCGCGCCTTGAAAGGCAAAATCAAGAATCGATTGCAGCTTGCCCTCGGTGACAAATTTGCTCAGGTTTTTAGGTTCGCCGTCGTACACTTCACCAAACATGAAAAACTGCGGTATGCCTTGTTGCTTAGCATGCGCTAAAATCGCCGGCGAAAACTGCTGCCAAAATTCTAAATTAACGTGCTTAACCGTATCAATGCGAAAACCGTCGGGTTTAAATTCAGTGACAATATCTTTGAACACGTCAATTAACCCAGTCACCACGTCAGGGTGCTCGGTATTGATATCATCGAGTCCAGCAAAATCACCGTATAAGGCGCTTTCACCATGCCACATACTATCGCCTTGGTTATTGTAGTATTTGGGGTCATTCAACCAAGCCGGCACCTTCAAGTGCTCTTTGCCCTCGGGAACAAACACGGTGTATGCATCGCCGTTGGCAAGTTGCGCTTTACTCTTGTAGTCACACAAA
Organism: Thalassotalea ponticola; assembly: GCF_041379045.1. Classification (NCBI taxonomy): domain Bacteria; kingdom Pseudomonadati; phylum Pseudomonadota; class Gammaproteobacteria; order Alteromonadales; family Colwelliaceae; genus Thalassotalea; species Thalassotalea ponticola. Next base: position 58,189 of record NZ_CP166871.1, on the reverse strand, counting down.
CCAGGTGTTTTGTGCAACCACTGATCACCGTTTTCTCCATGGCACTCTTTAAACTTAATCACATCAGCCGTATGGTTGGCTATGATGTCAAAGAACACCTTCATATTAAGTGCATGTGCCGCGTCTATCAGATCAATTAAATCCTGATTAGAGCCTAAATGCGGGTCAATTTCGGTAAAGTCGAGTACCCAATAACCGTGATATCCAGAACTGTCGCCTTGTACCGCTTGGTTGCGCATAATTGGCGTCATCCAAAGGGCGGTAATACCCATTTGTTGCAAATACGGCAACTTCTGTTTTAAGCCGCGCATATCACCGCCGTGATAATGACCTTTACTGCTTGGATCAAAGCCGCCATAAGATTCAGGTTTGTTAGCACTGCCTAAATCGTTGCTGCGATCGCCATTGTAAAAGCGATCGGGCATCACAAAGTAAAACACTTCATCTTTAATATCGCGCTCTAAATAGTGTGGTAGCTGTTCACTAATTGGTGCTGTCGCAACGCTGTGCTGCAGTTGAGCATCGATGTCTTGCGCCACTTCTCGATCGTTTTGTTGACTGCAACCAAGCACACCAAGGGTGGCCGTAACGGCCAGTAAAACGCCTGTTAGCTTGTTCATACTGTTCCTCATAATATCCCTGTTACTCGCCTTTAGGGCGTTCTAGATTCATCACGTCAACCAAGTTTTTCATATCAGTATCAAGCCAAAATTGGTCAATCGGGAGTGGTAAGCGACGACGCCAATTCGGGTGTTCATCAACCGTTCCAGGAATATTTACTTGCTCATGTAAGCCCAATGCATCTTCGACAGGCACGAGTAACACGCGACTTGGCGCTTTGGCAAGGTAAGCTTGCGCCGCGCGTGATAACGCATGGTTCATCTGTGCCGGTTGCGTACTTGGGAACTCTTCACGCTTGAGTACGCCCTCGAATTCAAGTGCTGCCAACAACTGCTCTCGGTCGGTAACGCGACCGGCTCGCTCATCGATGCCCATTTGTTCGTTGGGATACAAATTGAGGTCTTGTCGCCACTTCAGGTCATTGCCGGTCCACCAGCCCGCTAAAGTTGATAGATCGTGTGTTGATACGGTGACCATAGATTGTTCGGGGTACAGTTCAGGGCGGAAGTACAAGCCGGTATCCCAACGTTCGAAAAACAGAACTTTGTACGATAACAAACCATACTCCGCCATAATGTCGCCAAAACCGTCCGGCACATTACCCAAATCTTCACCGATAACCACACAGCGATTGCGACGCGATTCTAAGGCGATAATGCGAAAGATATCTTCGAGTGGGAAAGTAATGTAAATGCCTTGGTCAGCTGCCATACCAGGCGCGACCCAATATTGACGCATCAGGCCAAGTACGTGGTCAATGCGCAGCGCGCCAGCATGTCGCATATTACTGCGCAGTGCTTTGACTAACGGCATGTAGCCTTTTTGTTTGAGCGCAACCGGGTTAATTGGCGTTAACCCCCAGTCTTGACCTAAGGTGTTCATCGCATCAGGTGGCGCGCCCACGGCTGCGCCGGCAACATAACTGTGCTTGTCAGCCCACACTTCAGCTCCCGAGCCATCACAACCCACGGCCAAATCCATGTATAAGCCAATTGGCATCTGATGCGCTTTTGCTTCGTTGGCCGCTGCTGCTAATTGACGGTCGGCAACAAACTGCAAAAACTGGAAGTAGCCGATGCGCTCAGCATGGTCTTTTTTAAAGGCTTCTACTTCATCACTGTGCGGATCTTGATACGCTTTTGGCCACGCTTTCCAACCGTATGCGTGCTCATCAATGTTGCGAAAATGCTCGTACAACGCATCAAAGGTTGCCAGTTCAAACAAATCATCGCCCATTTCGTCGACAAACTGTTGATAGGCTTTAGCAAAGTCGCTGTTGCTGGCCAAGTGGTTAGCAGTGAAATCTTGATACAGCAACTCCAACACTTGATATTTAAGGTGTGCCGCGTATGGGTAATCAATAAATTCTTTGTTATTGGCTTCACTCACATGGTGCTGAAAGTCAGCCGAGTTGACTAAGGCTTGTGCCGCTTCACAATCGGTAAAGTTATCGACCGAAGTAACGTCGATATACATGGTATTTAAGAAACATCGACTGGTTGGTGAGTACGGACTAATATGACCCGGGTTATTGGGATACAAAGGGTGTAACGGGTTTAAGCCAATTGCCGTTACACCGCGTTCTGCCGACTGAGTAACCAACGTTTTCAGGTCGCCAAAATCCCCCATGCCCCAGCTGTTATCCGACTTCAGTGAGTACAGCTGTGCTGCCAAGCCCCACATGCGATAGTTGGCGACTTCGTTAGGAGATAAACAGGTTTTTGGTGCGACAATTAAGTGACAACGCTCAGTGTGCTCAGCAACCGTCACCGTTAACTGGTGATACCCTTGCTCAATATGTGGCAGCAATAGCTCCAGTTTTTGGTAGTGTACCTCTCCAACATTGCCTTCACCGCTAATGGCTAAGTGATGGAGGTCGGCACTACCGGTTAGTGTTTGTCCATTTTCTAGCGCTAGCTGCCACGTTAACGGTTGATCTTTATCACTGATTCTAACACTCACGGGCACGCTGTATTGACTCAATTCGGCTTTGACAATACACGTGTCGGCTAACAGCTTTTGCCATTCGCCGTGTTGTAATCGCTCGGCCGCGCTCAAAATAGCGTGTTCCGATGAAAGGTCGTAATCCATAGCTTCTAACAGGGCTTTAAGCGCATCCTGATTAGCGTAGACCGTATTGTGATAACAGTCCTTGTAGCTTGGGTGAAAGCCTACCTGTTCGGCAAGCTGTTGCATTGGTGTCATAAGGGTCATTCCTGAATATCAATTTGGCTATATGTCAGCACTAAAGTGCTGTAAGCCGCCACGGCAAGCTCTGTATCGGTGATAAGTTGATCGTCAACAGGCGCCTCGGCATTGGCAGTATTAATAATCACGGTCCACTTGCCAACAAGTTTGGGCAGTTGAAACCGCGTCGCATGGTGATGGGCATTAAAAATTATCAATAAACCGTCATCCACGCTAACCTGGCAATCTGCAGTTGCAGCGTAATGCTTAGCGTGCAGCATCGCTTGGTGGTGATTTGTCTCGGCTAGCATCATGGCAAAGCTCTTTAGTGCTTTGTTGTGCCAGTTGCTTTCATCCATTGCTTCGCCATGGCAATTAAACCAGCTCAAATCAGGCAAGCCGGTTTTGCTCGATCTGGTTTGACCGTGTTGATAGTGGCGGCGGTTTAACAATGGGTGCTGTTTGCGCAACCAAATAAGTTGCTGCACAAAATGCATTTGTTGGTCATCGTCTTTATGCCAATTAAGCCACGTTAGCTGGTTATCTTGGCAATAGGCATTGTTATTTCCACTTTGGCTGTGGTTGCGCTCGTCACCGCCGAGCAGCATCGGCGTGCCTTGGGCAAGAAACAGAGTAGCTAGGATATTGCGCTTTTGTTGAGCGCGAATTTGATTGATTCGCTGGTCGTTGGTTTCACCTTCAACACCGTAATTGCAGCTAAAATTACTGCCGTGGCCATCGCTGTTATTCTCGCCATTGGCGTGATTGTGACGTTGCTCATACGTCACTAAATCGTGCAAGGTATAGCCATCGTGTGCGGTCACTAAATTGACGCTGGCAAAGGGGCGACGACCGTGATGTTCAAAGATATCAGCACTGCCGTGCAAGCGTCTGGCTAACTCGGGGATCATGCCTTCATCACCACGCCAAAAGCGTCGTACCGCGTCGCGAAACCTATCGTTCCACTCTTGCCAGTTACCGGGAAACTGACCGAGCTGATAACCGCCGTGGCCAATATCCCAAGGCTCGGCAATCATTCGTACGTTGGCTAACACAGGGTCTTGGCGCAAGGTGGCAAAAAACGCTGTGTGGGAATCAAAGTTGTCATTGGTTTGATAATTTTTACGCCCCAAAATAGGCGCCAAATCAAAGCGAAAACCATCCACGCCCATCACTTCAACCCAGTAACGCAAACTGTCCATAACCAATTGCAACACGCGAGGGTGTGCGAGGTTTAGGGTATTGCCACAGCCGGAGTGGTTGACGTAAAAGCGCTTGTCTTCATTTTCTAAACGATAGTAACTGGCGTTGTCTATACCTTTAAAACTAAAAGTCGGACCTAAGTGATTGCCTTCTGCGGTGTGGTTGTAAACCACATCAACAATCACCTCCATACCAGCTTGGTGAAAGGCTTCAACGAGCGCGCGAAACTCGGCAATTTCGTCGTCAACGCAGTAGCGGGGTTCAGGTGCAAAAAAGCCTATAGAGTTATAGCCCCAGTAGTTTTTTAAGCCTTTTTCTAACACAAATGGTTCGTCCAAAAAGGCCTGCACCGGCAACAACTCGATCGAAGTCACACCCAGTTGCTGCAGATAACTGATGGTTGTTGGATGAGCTAGGCCTAAATACGTCCCTCGATGCTGCTGTGGGATATCTTGCTTGAGCTTGGTCAAGCCTTTGACATGGGCTTCGTAAATAATCGCTTGGTGAGGGGCGATGTGCACCTGACGCTCAACCTTGGCGGCATTGTCACACACCACGCATTTGGGCATGAAGCCGGCGTTATCCGTGTGGTCGATGATCAAATCTTGCTGACGAGATTGGACATCGTAGCCGTAATGGCTGTTAGACCAACTAAAACCGCGCGTTAACTTTTTGGCATAGGGATCGAGCAGCAATTTAGCGGGATTAAATCGATGACCGTTGTGTGGTTCATAGGGACCGTGCACCCGATAGCCGTAAAGGGTACCGGGTTTAATGTCGGGCAAGTAAATATGCCACACTTCATCCGTGTATTCGCTGAGCTCTATTCGGGCTGTTTCAGTTTCGTTGTCGGCGGCAAACAAACACAACTCCACCTTGGTGGCGTTAACCGAAAACAAGGCAAAGTTTGTACCTTGACCATCAAAGGTTGCCCCTAGAGGGTAATTTTTTCCGGGTAGTGTTTGCATCATCAACTCACTCAGTTATAGCGCTAGCGCAACTCAAAGACAACCGTTGCCAACGGAGGCACGGTAATGTCAATCGATTGCGCAAAACCTTGCCACTGGTTCGCTTGACTGTGCACGCCATCGAGGTTACCCACGTTACTGCCGCCATAAATACTCGCATCCGAATTGAAGATTTCCTTGGCGTATCCGGCTTTAGGTACACCAAGGCGAAACTGATGGTGTACCGTTGGGGTAAAGTTACAGACCACGAGTACTGGATTACTACCGTCTTTGCCATAGCGAATGTAACTGTATACTGACTGTCCAGCGTTTTCGTGATCAACCCAAGCAAAGCCCTGTGCTTGGCAATCGAGCTGATGTAGCGCCGGCGTTTCCTTGTACAAGCGGTTAAGGTCTTTAATGAGCTGCTGCACCCCTTGGTGATAACCGTGTTCAAGTAAATGCCAATCGAGCGATTGATCAAAGTTCCACTCATTAGCTTGGCCAAACTCACAGCCCATAAACAACAGTTTTTTGCCAGGATGAGTCCACATAAAACTGTAGTAGGCGCGCAAATTGGCAAAGCGCTGCCACTCATCGCCAGGCATACGGGCTAAGATCGAGCCTTTGCCGTGCACCACTTCGTCATGACTGAGTGGCAAAATAAAATTTTCATCAAACGCATACACTAAGCCAAAGCTGATTTCACTGTGGTGGTATTGACGGTGAATCGGATCGCGCCCCATGTACTGCAAGGTATCGTTCATCCAGCCCATGTTCCACTTGTAGCCAAAACCGAGGCCCCCCATGGAAGTCGGCTTAGACACGCCAGGCCACGACGTTGACTCTTCTGCCACCGAAAAAGCACCGGGATAATCGGCGTATAGTTGTTCGTTGAACTGCTGTAAAAAAGCCACCGCTTCGAGGTTTTCATTACCGCCATGCTCATTTGGCAACCACTCTCCTTCTTTGCGACTGTAGTCTAAATACAGCATGGAGGCGACCGCATCGACGCGAATACCATCAATGTGATAGTTATCGAGCCAATGCATAGCACTGGCACACAAGAAGTTGGTGACTTCGGTACGGCCGTAATTGTAAATAAGGGTATTCCAATCGGGATGAAAGCCCTTGCGCACGTCTTCGTGCTCGTATAAACAGGTACCATCAAATCGACTTAAGCCATGGGCATCCACTGGAAAGTGACCTGGCACCCAGTCGATCAACAATCCAAGACCCGCACTGTGACACGCATCGACAAAGTATTTAAAGTCTTGCGCACTGCCAAAGCGCGCCGTCGGTGCAAATAGTCCGACTGGTTGATAGCCCCACGAGCCATCAAACGGGTATTCACTCACCGGCATAAGCTGAATGTGTGTAAAGCCCATTTGTAAGGTGTAAGGTATCAATCGGTCTGCCAATTCTCGGTAGTTTAAAAACTGATTGTTATCATCGCGTTGCCAGCTGCCCAAGTGAACCTCGTAAATCGACATTGGCGCATCGTAGGCATTGCGCGCCGCGCGCGAATTTAGCCACGCATCGTCTTGCCAATCAAACTCACTCGGCGCGCTAATAACCGATGACGTATCGGGCCGGAATTGTGCTTGTGCGCCATAGGGGTCAGCCTTTAATGGCAACAAATGACCATATTGGTCTTTGATTTCAAATTTGTAATGATTACCGGCCGCAATGCCATTGGCACAACTGTTGTGTGGTATGAAGATTTCCCAAATACCGGCTTCAACGCGTTTGCGCAACGGGTGAACCCGTCCGTCCCAGCGGTTAAAATCTCCGACTACCGAGACAGAACTGGCATTGGGAGCCCAGACTGCAAATGACACCCCTTTGACACCGTCGTGTTCAATGACGTGTGCGCCAAGTTTCTGATAAGGCCGTTTGTGCTTGCCTTCGTTGAACAAACAAATGTCTAAGTCGCCAAGTACCGGGGTGCAAGAAAACGGATCAACAAAGGTTTTTTCTCCGTCGTTAAACTTCGCTTTGAGGAGGTAGGTAAAGTGCTTCTTTCGACGCGTTACTTTAGTAAACAACCCAGCCTCGTCTACCTTGTCTAAACGGGCTACAACCTTACCGTTGGTATCTACCACACTAACGCTAATCGCATCTTGCACAAAACAATTGATCTGCAAATAACCTTGCGCGTTGGCATGCATCCCCAAAAATCCGAATGGGTTAGGGTGACGAGCTTGTAGAATGGCGTCTATGTCTTGTTGCATCTATTGTATCCTTTCCTCAATTGCTAGCTTAACTAAAGGCCGGTTATTCACCAGCCTTTCTACGTTACTCTACAATCGGTTCTAATTTCCAGATATTATCGACGTAATCTTGAATTGAACGATCGGATGTAAATTTACCCATTTTGGCGGTGTTAATAATCGCCATTTTCGCCCAGCGCGCTTTGTCTTTGTAGGCTTTATCCAGTTCAATATTGGCCTGACAGTAAGACTCAAAATCCGCCATAACACGATACGGATCACCACCGTCTAGCAAGCTATTGGCAATTGCACTGAGCTCACCCGGGTGACCTGGAGTAAAGTAATCACTGTACAGCCAATCGATCACCGCTTTGAGCTCGGCATTGGTTTGGTAATAGTGATGTGGGTTATAGCCATGCTCGTTTAACGCTTTAATTTGTTCAACCGTGTGACCAAAAATGAAGATATTGTCGTCGCCGACTTCTTCAGCAATTTCGACATTGGCCCCATCCAGAGTACCTAAGGTAACCGCTCCGTTAAGCGCAAGCTTCATATTACCCGTACCCGACGCTTCTTTACCGGCGGTAGATATTTGCTCTGACACATCCGCTGCGGGAATAATTTTCTCCGCTAGTGTGACGCGGTAATTTGGCATAAAGACAACTTTTAGCTTGCCATTAATTCGCGCATCATTATTGATTTTCTCTGCTACCTTATTGATCGCAAAAATAATTTCTTTGGCTAAGTAATAACCCGGTGCTGCTTTAGCGCCAAAGATGTAAACGCGCGGATGCATATCGTAATCAGGGTTATTGAGTAAGCGACGATAGAGCGCCAGTATGTGTAAAAAGTTCAAGTGTTGGCGCTTGTACTCGTGCAAGCGCTTAATTTGCACGTCAAAAATCGCATTTGGATCAACGTCGACACCAGTCAAAGCTAAAATTTCCTCAGCCAGTTTGACTTTATTCGCGTGTTTAATATCCATAAATTGCTGTTGAAACTTACTATCATCAGCAAAATCAGCAACCGAAGCTAGACTCGATAAGTGCTTGGGCCAATCGGTTTTGACCTTGCTATCAAGTAGGGCTGACAACGCCGGGTTACACGCTTTTAACCAGCGGCGAGGCGTCACACCATTGGTCACATTCGTTAATTTTTGCGGATACAGTGCATTAAACTCAGGGAATAAATCGCTTTTAACGAGGTCCGAGTGAATTTGGGCAACACCGTTAACTTTAAATGATGACACCACACACAAATGAGCCATGCGCACCATTTGTACTTCGCCTTCTTCAATAAGCGATAAGCGACGGCGCATAAGGTGATCGCCTGGCCACATAGCCGAGACTTCGCGATCTAAGAAGAATTCATTAATGGCAAATAATATCTGTAGATGACGAGGTAGCACGCGCTCGAACATTGGTACCGACCACTTTTCTAGCGCTTCCGGCAGGAGCGTATGGTTGGTATAAGCAAAACACTGGCGACATAGAGCAAACGCATCGGCAAAGCTGAAGTTGTGTTCATCGATCAGAATGCGCATCAATTCTAAAATGGCAATGGTTGGGTGAGTGTCATTGAGTTGCATCACCATTTTATCGGCAAAATGCGACCAATCATTGCCGTGCATAGATTGATAACGGGCGATAATATCTTTTATTGAACACGCACAGAAAAAATACTGCTGAATAAAGCGCAACTCTTTACCCGCTTCGGTTTCATCGTTTGGATAGAGTACTTTAGAAATGGTTTCTGCTGCGTTTTGCGCCGCATGTGCATCTTGATAAGCGCCGGAGTTAAATTCGTCCCAATCGAAAAAGCTTGACGCACGCGATTCCCACAAGCGCAATGTATTCACGGTTTTCGAGTTATAACCGACAATCGGAACATCCCACGGAACCCCTTTAATCGTTTGCCCTGGGTGCCAGATTTTTTGCTCACTGCCATCGGCATTGATACGGGTTTCAACACTGCCAAACAAACCGATGGTTTGCACAGACTCAGGGCGACACACTTCCCAAGCATTGCCGTATTCACGCCACTCATCAGGTGTTTCTATTTGACGGCACTGGTGAAACTGTTGTTTAAACAAACCGTGTTGGTAATGAATACCGTAGCCGTAAGCATTAAAATCCATAGTCGCTAACGAATCGAGGAAACAGGCGGCAAGGCGACCTAAACCACCATTGCCCAAAGCTAAATCATGGCCTTGTTCAAATAGATCTTCGATTTCAAAGCCCAAATCCGCGACCGCTTTTTTAGCAACGTCAAACAAATCTAAGTTATGTAAGTTATTCGACAGCATACGCCCCATCAAATACTCAAGAGACAAGTAATTTACTGAGCGGGTTTTGTGCTCTTTGTGGTAGTTATTGGTTTGTGATAGTTTTTCAAAAATCACTTCGTTAACGGCCATACAAACGGCGCGCTGCACGGCGGATGGGTTGTTGTGGAAGTCCTGCTGTGAACTCGTAACGTTTAAGTGCTGTAAAACTTTCTTCTTAAATTGCGCCGCGGTGAACGGCTTTTTGCTTGCTGTTGCCATAATAGAACTCTTGTTTGTGTCAAACCCAATGGATGGGGCAAACTCACTGTGTCGCCGCGGCTGTATCTGATTAACAAACTGCACACAGCGCGACGATATATTTGAATTAGTGTAATGCTTAAAAAATCAGCAATCTTATAAGTTGATGTAACGGTACGTTAATTCGCTGTTTTAACGCAAATGACTGCATACGTATGCATACTGAATTACCAGTGCATACGTATGCATTAATCAATAAATCAGCAATCGTACGCAGCACCTATACCCTTAAAGCCTAATTGTTAATTAAGCCAATACAATTAAATATTTTAATTTACCGCTGCATAGAGCATTAACGCAACGGTTAAATTAAGTTAAGCTTATATTTTACCTAACATTTTTAGACGAGTAGCAGGTGCCTGAATTTAGTAATATGCAAATACCTACAGAGCGGATAACAACCACTCAACAATTGCAATTTCAGCCGTTGGCCAGCCAATACCCCAAAGTGCATCGATTGGTCGCTTTGCTAACAACACTTGCCATTGTCTCGCTGCTCATCGCCATATTGTTACAACCAGTTATTGTCTTGCCTGTTGGTATGTCGTTAGCGTTGAGCAGTTTGTGCGTTATCGCATCGGTTATCGGCTTATCTGTATACGTCTACCGCCATTTAGCCGACCCACTCAAAGGCTTCGCTTTAAGAGAGCAGGACATCAGCTACAAAAGCGGCTTGTTTTTTCGCACGGTGGTGACTCAACCGATATTGCGAATTCAGCACGTTGAACTTAGGCGAGGTCCTATCGATCGCAAGTTTGGCTTGGCCAATTTACAGGTGTTCAGTGCCGGAGGCAGTATGCACACCTTCGAAATCCCCGGCCTAGAGCTCAAACATGCCAAACAACTTCGCCAGTATATATTGTCACATAAGGATTTAGGTTTGCATGGTTAGCACCACGAACCAATGGCAGCGCATCGCGCCGATCGCGATAATCTACTTTGCTTTACAGCTAGCCAGAAGTGTCATGGGCAACTTTGTCTATATGTTACCGGCGCTATTACTTCTGGCTAACCAAGTGCAAAACAACCCCCATATTTGGTGGCCGATTATCATTGCGGCAGCTGCAGCACTAACGCTATCGGCGATATTGAGTTTTTACTTTTTCCAGTATCGATTATCAGATCAAAAAATTGAAATTCGAAGTGGGGTATTAGCGCGTAAATACGTTGACTTACCGTTTGCCAAAATTCAAAACATCGAGCTTGGTGTGCCGTTTTACTATCGACCATTTGGTTATTGCTGCATACAGTTTGACACCGCAGGAACCGCGGCACAAGAAGCAAAAATTGTCGCCATAGACACCGTCTTTGCCAACCAACTAAAACAAGAAATTTTAGCCACGCAGAGCTCGCATACCGACCAAGTCGATACAATAGATAGCACGCAACAAGACCAGCAGCACCAATCCAGCGGCGCTGACAAACAAGTTATTGATCGCCGTAACCTTGACGATTTAGTGATTCACGGTCTGACCAATAATCGGGTATGGATATTACTAGCGGGGCTAGCACCTTTTATCGACAATGCGTTTGATAAAGTTGGCTATTGGCTTCAATATTGGGGTTTTAATGTATCGAGCTACTTTGACTTAGACAGCCAGTCTTTATGGCAGGTCATAGGCTCTGTATTAACCGCCGCTTTGGCGGTGATTTTCGTTATCAGCCTGATAAGCATACTCGGCGCCATTATTATTTTTCATCGCTTCGTATTAATTCGCCAGCGCGATAAATACATTCGAGAGTGCGGATTATTCACCCGTACGGAAGTGACAATGCGACTGTCGCGTTTACAAAAAATAGTCTGCCAACAGAGCTGGCTTGATAAACTGTTAGGGCGTACTAATTTGCGTTTTGAACAAGTAAACGCCAACACCCCGAACCTCAACGGCCACGACAATCAAATTATCGTGCCGTCAGTCACTCGTAAAGAGCGAGATTTTCTGCTTGGCGATGCCTTCCCTGACGCCGCACCAACGGCTATCAACTATCAGCCAGTAAGCCAGCGTCTATTTTGGCGCAACATAATGCTATTTGTGCTACCGATAACGACCATCGCCAGCTATAAAGCGATACTCGCAAATGACCAATCAATGCTCATTGCGATTGCCGTCCTCGCCAGCCTGGCGAGCGCCTTGTTTTATTTGCGTTACCGACGCTGGGGATGGGCACGCGACCATAAGTATACGTATGTTCGCTATGGCTGTTTGGGGGTTAACTACCAAGTTTTTGAAACGTTCAAAGTTCAGCAAACCACTTTCAAACAAAGCTGGTTATTAAAACGTCATCAGCTTTGCACTGTTCAGTTTGTCCTTGCCGCAGGCAGTGTGCAGGTTCCCTACATCGCCGAGCAACAAGGCTTTGACTGGCTCAATAGTACCTTAACCGAGGTTGAAATTAGCCGACGTAACTGGATGTAATACTGACGCAGACAACAGCCTGTTGACGAATGTTTTGGCCTCCTAAACCGCATATATACAAATCACAGAACTATCGTTATTATGGTTTAATATTGTTCATCAACAATCAAACATCGTAATTTTTCGACGTTAAAACAAAAACATAAATAGACAAGGAGGTTGTGGGTGATTGATTTTTTACTGTCTGATATTAATTTTGCCTACCTGGTGGCATTAGTCATCGTTTTGGGACTGTCGTTACTCGAGGGCTTAGCGCTGTTAATTGGTACCAGTGTGGTGTCCTTGTTTGACGACATGGTCGATATTGATGTTGATACCGATGTCACCTCGGGTGGCATCACCTCATTGCTCGGTTGGTTGTGTCTAAATAAGTTACCTATGTTGGTTTGGCTCGTATTGATGCTAACCAGTTTTGCCCTGATCGGCATTGTCTATAACTATGTGATTGCTCTGTCTGTTGATTTAGCCCCTTTATACTGGCTATCTAAGCCAATTGCCTTACTCGGTGCCGGTTATGCAACGCACATTTTGGGTAGTGCTATCGCTAAGCTTATTCCCAAAAACCAGAGCTCAGCGGTTTCTTCGCAGGGATTTGGCGGCAAAATCGCTACCATAACCATTGGCAAAGCTAGTCAAGGCAACGCCGCACAAGCCGTGCTCCAAGACGAATACAATCAAAAACACTACGTGATGGTTGAACCGGATCAGGCTGATCAGGAATTTCATCAAGGCGTCAGTGTGGTACTACTCGAAAAACACGCCAACATCTGGTTGGCAGCAAAGTTAGAACAATAAAAACAAGGAATTTGTATGCAAAATATAACCTCCGGCGATAACTTATCATTGGTGCTTATCGTCGCCGCCAGTGTGTTAGTGGCACTGATCACTATTGGCTTAATCATCGCAAAATTATACATTCGCGCGACTAAAGAAATTGCCTTTGTTCGCACCGGTATGGGTGGTGAAAAAGTGGTAAAAGACGGTGGAGCCATTGTCTTACCAGTCGTTCACGAAACCATTCCAGTAAACATGAACACCTTGCGTATTGAAGTTGAAAAAACTCAAAAAGATGCGCTTATTACCAAAGACCGAATGCGTGTTGATGTGAAAGCCGACTTCTACTTGCGCGTTGCGCCAAATTCCGAAGGGATTTCGATGGCTGCCCAAACGTTAGGTACCCGCACCATGCGCGTTGAAGAGCTGAAAAAGCTAATGGAGTCTAAATTTGTTGATGTACTGCGCGCGGTGGCTGCTGAAATGAGCATGACCGAAATGCATGAACAGCGCTCTGAATTTGTGCAAAAAGTACAGCAAAATGTGATGGCTGATCTGGAAAAGAACGGTCTTGAGTTAGAGTCGGTATCACTCACTGGCTTTGACCAAACCGATCTTCAGTTTTTTAATGAAAACAATGCCTTTGATGCAGAGGGTAGAGCGAGACTAGCTAAAATCATCGAAGAAAAGCGCAAAGAAACCAATGACATTGAACAAGAAAACCGGATAAAGATTGAAGAGCGCAACCTCGCCGCTGAAAAGCAGTCGCTCGAGATCAAAAAAGAACAGCAAGAAGCGCAATTAATTCAACAGCAAGCGATTGAATTTAAACGTGCCGAGCAGCACGCCGAAATCGTTAAGCAAAAAGAAACCAAAGAACGCGAAGAACGCGAAGCAGAGATCGCCAAGCTACGGGCGATCGAATTGGCAGAAATCGAAAAGTCGAAACAAATTGAGGCGCAAGAAATCGAAAAACGCAAGGCCATTGAGCAAGCGCGTATTCAACAAGAAAAAGACATTGAAGTGTCAATGCAAGAAAAACAAATTATTGTTGCGCAAAAATCTGAAGAAGAATCAGCTGCTCGAGCCAAAGCCGCCGAAGCAGAAAAGCTCAAGGTTGAAAAAGAAGAGGCTGTCGCAACCGCTAAACAAGTGGCCATTGCCAATCGTCAAAAAGAGATTGAAGTCATCGATGCTAAAAAACAAGCTGAGCGCGAAGCAGTATCAGTTACCGTGCAAGCAGAAGCTGACAAACAAGCCGCCGAAGATAGAGCCGAAGCAATCTTAACCGAAGCCAAAGCCGATGCGAAAAAGCTAAAAGCCGAAGCGGATGAAAAGGTGTATGCGGTAGAAGCCGAGGGTAAGCGTGCCTTGTATGCGGCAGAAAATACCTTGCGCGATGAACAAGTCGAGTTGCAAAAATCGTTAGCTATTTTAAAAGCCTTACCAGAGATTGTTGCCAATGCGGTGAAGCCGTTAGAAAACATTGAAGGCATTAAAATATTGCAAGGTTACGGTAGCCATACCAGCGCGTTATCGTCCGCTGAACAAGCACAAACTAGCGTCCAAGGTGGTTTAGCTGAACAAATCACGGGAGCCGCATTAAATTATCGCGCCCATGCTCCTTTAGTTGACACTATGATGCGTGAACTGGGTATTGTTGATAAACAAACGGGGTCGCTCGACGATCTGATTAAAGGTAATCACAATTTAGCTGAAGATGCGATTTCCGTGACCAAAGCGACCACCATGAGCCACAGCGAGCCAAGCCATAATGGTGTACATAATGAGACGCATAACGGCACCGCCAATAACGCCTCTTAAACTCACCACCAGCTGATAACAACGCTCTACTTTTAGATATCTAGGTAGAGCGTTGTTATATCGATACTATCGATAGCAACCATAGCAAGCTCGATTGACTATCATTTGCCGCCATTGGTATTGTTCCAAAACGCGCACCATCACACCAAGGGGATCGTTTAGCGATATAACTCCCTATCGCGTTCATCTTAAACGCTAAGCAAAGCGTGTTAGGTTAACTGTATTTGATAGTGATTCATCTCAAAGCCATACAAGGTATGACGTTTAACCCATTGAAAACCATGGTTTAACAACACTTTGTTAGAGCCCGTGTTATCAATTGCCGCATCCGCCACCACGGTTGTTAGCTTGAGCTGGTCGCGGCCATAGTTGAGTACTGCAGCAACGGCTTCTGATGCCAAGCCTTGCTGCCAATAAGCAGGCAATATGCGATAACCGAGGTCGGTAAGCTGTTGCTGTGGATCATACTTAAAACCACAAAAACCAATCACTTTATCATCGGCTTTGTGAACTAGCGCATAACGGCCATAGCCATATTGTTGATACTCTCTTAGCCATATATCGTCAATAATACCTCGGGCATCGGCAAGGCTGGTTACCATACCAGCATCGCCCGTATAACGGGTGACATCTGGGTCGCTTGAAAACGCATACACGGCAGCGGTATCGTCGGCATGAAAATGGCGCATTTGCAGACGTTCGGTATCGATTAAAATCGTCATATTAACTACTTTTATTATAAAAACAGGCCAATAAGCACAAACAGCAATACCATCATCGCTATTGGCAATTTATATACACGCTGCAACAACAAGCCTAACGCAACAATGGCCATGTGCTCGGCAGAGGTCACCGCACTGGTAAACACTGGGGAATATAACGCACTCAACAAGATACCGACAACGGCGGCATTAATAGCGATAACCGCGCCACCGACACGACGATGGGTACTTAGCGATTGCCAAACACCTTGCAACGACAGCACCAGTAAAAACCCGGGAAGAAATATGGCCAACGTCGCCAATAACGCGCCTAAAAATGGGCTCGTTGAGTGTAACTGGCCACCTAAAAATGCCGCCAGTGAAAACATTGGCCCTGGTACCGCCTGCGCAGCGGCGTAGCCCATTAAAAAGGTATCGTTTGCAATGCCTTGGCCAGCAGTTTCTTGCAATAACGGTAATACCACATGACCACCGCCAAATACCAACGCCCCTGATTGATAAAAGTAGGCAAAGGTTTGCGCAAAGCCGGAGGTTTGAGCAAGATATAGCGTGCTTACAAACAGCATCACAAAGGCAATCAAGGGCAGATAATTTAAACGGGCTGCACTGCGTTGCTGTTGTGGTGGTGTGTGGCAATATATCGCCCCCGTTGCCGCCGCGACCACTAACAACAACATTTGTACTTGTATACTCGAAAGCAACAATAAACAAATGAAGCTGATCACGGCTATGGTTGTGGTTAAGCGGTTTTTACAAAAGCTGTTGTACATACTGAGACTGGCATCAGCCACTACCACTACGGCCAACAGTTTAAGGCCGTGAATAATCGAGTTAAGCGTATCACCTGCGAGCAAATTGTAGCTTTTTGCTAAGCCATACATGATCACAAATGAAGGAAGAGTGAATCCCACGAAGGCCGCTATGCCTCCCAACAAGCCTGCGCGCTGCAAACCTAACGCAAAACCCACTTGGCTCGACCCTGGCCCCGGTAAGAATTGGCTCAAGGCGACAAGTTTTCCATAGGCGTGGTCATCTAACCATCGATACTGCTCAACAAAGGCCTTTTGAAAATAACCAATATGTGCCGCGGGGCCGCCAAGACTTATTAATCCGAGCCAAAGAAAGCGTTTAAAAACCTCAAAAACCTTATCCATATCAATTACTTAATCGACGTGAACATGAACCTTTTGGTTATATTTTAGCGGCTTAATTACCGTTTATACTAAGGCGCAATGAGCGCTCGCCACTGCGCAGTGAAGCCATCAGTGAAATACCTTAACACAGCAACTAAACGATTGATTAATTTCTGTATTAATTTTTAATGAACACAATAAGCGTCGGCGTTATTTGCGCATAGCGACAATAATAGCGGATCAGCCAAAACAGTTAGCACGTCACCACATGCACTCAGGTCACAATCAGCTCTGGGAGAAATACAAATTTTAGCAGGTACTCGGCGCATTGTTCGCCGACTTTTTATTTAACGGGCTGGCCGCCTTACTGCCCAGTAAGCGCAACCCGCTGTAAGCAAGCCAAGCGCGTAGCGCACTCATACCGTCTTGTCTGCACAGTTGTTGCAATAGCTTATCGGCGCGTTTTCGAGTGCTCTGGGTATCTAACAATTGTTCTCGCATTAACTGATACAAGGCATCGTGTACCAAGGATGCGCGCATAAAATTTTGTGTATCTATAGTTGGTCCTGAAGGGCCGTCCCATGCGTAACCATTATTTATGGTTAGCAAACCTTGCTTAGACAAGCTAATAAACCCTGAAGGTGATTCAATAAATTGCTCTGGTAAAATATCAATCGTTAAAGAATAACTTTGCGTTAACTGATACTTATACCCCTTTTTATACGATATACATTCCATAGGCCATCACTTAACTGGCTTACCAATATTCGCGTATTAACGTTATTTTACCGTGTTTAAACTCAAACAAGCGCATGAGTGGTTCGCTATCGAGCTCTTCGTTACCTTCAGTCACCGTCGAGGTGAGCATGGCAATGGTTACCGCCTGCTTACTGGCTATGTGGTTAGTAATCGTAGTACTTAAGCTATCTGCCGCCCCCATGTAATGACGCAAGCCTTCGAGAAACTGCTGCTTTGATAAATCGGCATTAAAATTAGGGTGTTGGTAGCGCATATCGTCACTTAACAAGGCGGCGACAGCTTCAATATCAGCAGCGGTCGCCCCTTTGACTTTGGTGATATCGCTTAAGGCAATAAAGCGTTCAGCAAGCTCTAATGACGATGCGTGAACTGATAATGGCAACAATAGACACAGTAAAATTATATAACGCATAATATTCCTTTTATCGTTGAGCAAATGTTTTCCCATTAGATCTAGATATATCAGATTATCCCTAATAATCATAATCTTATAATTACCACCCAACGAGGTTATTGATCTATTCAAGATGACAAGTCCTGACAAGCGGTTAACTAGTGGCGCCACACCAGTCGGGCTAAACACTGCTATTAATCATGCCCTAAACGCAAAAAGCCTAACTGTCACCACAACGATTAGGCTTTAACGCGTTAAGTATCGCTACTTTTTCAGCAAATAGTCGGCAACCGCTTGATAAGCAGGTAACGAGGTAGGGTCGATATACGAGTTTTTCGCCTGAGGAAACGATGAAAAGCGCACTATCACCATCTCGGCCGTTGGGTCGACATAAATGGTTTGGCCGTGTACACCTCGCGCCGCATAGGCGCCATTAGCATTGTGAAAAACCCACCACATGCTGCGGTAGCTGCCGCCCGCTAATGACTTATACCCCGCCTTAGCAAAGGCATTTTTATCACCGCCATTTTCAATACTCGTTACCACGTCTTTGGCAAACAAACGCTCACCATTTAATTCACCGTGATTGAGCATTAACTGCCCTAAGCGGCCTAAGTCGCGTAATCCTGCGGTTAAACCACCTCCAGCAAATGGCGTCCCTTTGCCGTCAACCGTCATGTAGGCATCTTGCTCAGCGCCCATTTTCTGCCATATTTTTTCCGATAATAGTTCGGTTAACTCTTTGCCGCTCACCCGAGAAACAATCCAACCAAGCGCATCGGTATTTACGGTTTTATAACCAAATGCTTCGCCGTGTTTACCGTTCGACTTTAACGTTTGCAAATATTCAAAATAGCCATCAGGGCCTTTGTAGTCAGAACCTTTCGGCAAAGGACTCGCGGCCGCAGAGTAAACCCAAATATCGGCATTGGGATCAGAGTAATCTTCACTGTAGTCAAGTGCCGTGGTCATATCCATAACCTGACGCACGGTGGCATTGCCAAACGCACTATCGGCTAATTCCGGCACCACTTTAGCAACGAGCGCATTTTCATCGAGCTTACCTTCAGCCACCATAATTTCAGCTAACAAACCAGTTAGCGATTTGGTCATCGACATGGCTGCGTGTTTACCCATTTCATTCAAGCAACCTAAATATTTTTCATAAACAATGGTGCCTTTGTGCATAATCAACATGCCATCGGTGTAATTTGCCGATAGCGACTCTTCCCACGTCATTTTTTCATCACTGCCAATGGGCTTAAAGGTAATGGCGTCTATATTTTCGATGTCTAGAGAGCTAGGCAGTGGGGTTGGAGCCCCTAAACCTCTGCTTACTTGTTGTGTTGGCAATAACTCTCGAATATGACACACCGTCCAACGCAACTTAGGAAAACTAAAGTAATTTGATTGTGGCTGCATGATCAACTTATCAGCAGGCGGCGGAGAGCCTTGCATCCAGCCCAAAACTCTAGGGTCTGATTGCTCGGCGGAGGGTATTGCTGACTTTGTTTCTGCAGCTTGGCTTGTACAGCCAAACTGCAACATTGATAATGACAGTAATAGCCACGGTGAGTACTTTAATAGTGTCATAAAATTAACCTTATCTTTTGTTATTTACTGCTCTATCAATAAGCGAGTATACCGCCGAGCAGTGTTTAAACCGGCTTTACACTGCGTTCAACACGTGTGGATTACTTATGAGCAATGCGTTTATCGGTAAATAAATAGTCCTTCAATTCTTTATCAAACGTAGGGTCTTGGCGCCGAATCCACTCTAAAACCATCGCCGCATGCTCTTTTTCTTCATCTCGATTATGGGCCAAAATAGCCTTCAGTTCTTTGTCTTTACAAGCGTCTATCCGTTGGTTATACCAATCAACAGCTTCGAGCTCCTCCATCAATGAGGTGATGGCGCGGTGCATATCACGCGTTTCATCGGATAGCTCTTTTATCGGCTCGTGGTAGCCTTCGTTTGACATAATAACCTCTTGTATTAACGTTCATTATATTTAAAAAACTGATCAACAAGGTGCTGTGCCTTGCTGATTGATATCCCATTAAGCGCTGGTTAAATCAACCACACTTGCCGTTGGTGCGTTGTTTTTAACTGACTCTATACCATTATCTCTCGACGCTTCAGCTTCGTACGATTGACTGGTGCCAATAACTTGATGGTTACCCGACTTCAAATTAAATGAAAACTTACCGGAAGCGGTTGTTTTGCGCTCGTAGCGGCTATCATCAGCGGCATTTTTTTTGACCGACTCAATACCATTAACACAACCACTTTTGGCTTTATAGCCCTCGCTGGCCAAAATATTTTGGCCATTACCGGCTTTCAAGCGAAAACGAAACTCACCGGCTTTGTCTTCGTATATTTCAAACTTGCCTGACATATAACACCCCCTTTGGTGTGAACAATAAACAGCAAAAAAAGCTTGTGTAAACATTTTTAATGCAAGCAAACACACACTTGCAAAAGGTCGTAATAGAAAATAAAACCTAAGTATAGTAGTGATATAGAGAAAAAGTGAGGACGTGAAAAAATTAGCCAAACAACCAAAGCAAGCTATCGCTGCGGATATTTTATCAGTTTATTTTTTGAAGCTGGTAATCGCTAAAATAGCAATGAACTGCGGTCGCCGTAACAGCAGTTGCTTCTGCTAAATGCCATTAATAACGAAGAAAGGATGCGAGTTAAGTAACATGGCAGATTTATTTTCATCAACAGAGGAAT
Source organism: Thalassotalea ponticola (assembly GCF_041379045.1). Lineage (NCBI taxonomy): Bacteria > Pseudomonadati > Pseudomonadota > Gammaproteobacteria > Alteromonadales > Colwelliaceae > Thalassotalea > Thalassotalea ponticola. The sequence goes on along the minus strand of NZ_CP166871.1, from coordinate 37,671 downwards.
TAGGGTAAAACCAGTGGATATTTACCACGTTAATCATTTAGCGCCTTGTTATAGAGATTTATCCTTGAGAGTCATCGACCGAGCCAAAGAAGCCATTAACACACCAACCACAAGCCCTAAACCATTAGCGCCTAAATCGAGCCATTCACCATAGCGATAAACATGCGGCTGAATTAACTCAATAATGCCACTATAAGCTAGCAAGCCGACGATAAATAACAGCCATTTTTTGGGTCTCGCCAATGCAATTGGAAATGCCAACGCTGCATAAGCTATAAAGTGGTGAGTTTTATCTGTACCAGGAACTGACGGCAGGCTATCCACTGGGTAAAGAGACAAAATTGTAATGGGTAAGCCTATTACTACTGTAAATAGCAGCCAGTGAGATTTAACCAATTTTAACAACGATTTCAACAGAGACTCCTAATAGCCATAACACTCATTCAGATTGATCGAATGCGGCTCTCGCTTGGCCAATATTTACACTTGATTTTGTTTCGCACTCTTCACGCCAATGATGAGCGTATTGGAAATTGAGATCCATTTTCGAAATCCTTATTTATGCATAACACCCCGTTAATGAGCAAGACTCTGTTGGCTAAAATGTGCAACGGAGCGAAACCGAGCAAACTGTTAGCAATCCCGCGCTTAATTGGCTTGTTAGCTACTTTAAGCAACCATAACCCCATTAATGACTATAGAAACAAACCCTAAAAACCAAATAAAAACTGTAGGCGAAAATGTTTTTAGCAGCCACCAATATATCTTGAAGACATTTTACTGGTATAGCTGATGTGCCTTTGCCAGCCCATAGGCTATTTAAAAAATGAATGTCAGCATACATTTGGGCCGACGTTTTAAAGTTAGAACCAAAGGTTTTAATACCTGGTTCTTCACCCCATTTTGGGCTCGCTAGGTTAAGAGGTTTATTAAATCATACAGCGTGATAAATCCCTATACAGGTAAAAACCCAAAATAGGAATATAAACTCGAACTCTCCATCGCAGCTAATGCCTCAATATGGAGCAAATACGATTCGGCTAAACTGCGCAAAGAGTCAGCTGTTAAGTATTTGTCCCTTTGAACTTGTCAGCGACATGATTGACTTGTTACATGCACATATTCAAAAATTATCTCTAGCCCAATCACTTAGTTCTTCTGTTGGTTTAGGAAAGCCGAGTGAATATACAAATCGATTTTCATCGTCATTAAAAACATTGTTGCCTACGGCGAGCAAAACAAACCCTTCACTTAACAGCGTACTGGCATCTTTTGCACATTCAGTTTCAATAATTTTTGTGATTTTAATAAGTATATTTTGTGACGCAGTTTCTTCTAAATCGCACATTCTCAGCCTCGTGCATATAACGCCTCAACATTGAGCGTATTAAGCTTGGCTATAATTTATGAGGAACGAACATCAGCCAAGCTTTAGACGTCCAACCCTTTAACTGCTTGTTACGTATACAATAGTTTAATTATTCTCGCTTGCCCTTAGAAGCAAAATAAAAATTATACAAAAGCCAAACCAAACACTATGAATTTGTACGGGCTAGGCGCAAAGCGCGAGCCGCAGACTCGTTGTCTCAGTGAACTTGTGAACGACATGATTAGCTTGTTATGTACCCAGTGAACAAAAGTAGTTAGCAATCTATGTCTGACGATTCACTATAACTGAGTTTGTACTTATCTCATAAAAAATAAAAGTCACAATTTTTCGAAAACACTGACTGATATTTTTAAACTTTCTTTAATGTCGCCATTTGACTCCACCAATTTCACTACACTCTCTTGCCCCCATTTTGACACTATAAAGTCAGTTAAAAAGTAGCCGACCTTGTAAATATTGAATGGATGTACTCCCAAACTTTCTATGGTCGGAAAAGGTTCTTCGGAAAAACATTTGAAGCTAGATAGATCTGGAATTGGTGACCGACCTGACTAGCAAATAGCGTTAACTTATTTATGCGCCATTGCTTGATTGAATAAAGTACAGACACGGCGTTTAAAGCAAGCGTGACGGTTGTTCAGTGTAAGTCTGTTTGTTGCTTGTGCTTTACTGTTTTTCATAAGTTTTTCTCCATAAATTATTTAGCGTTTAAACTATAAAACCTCAACCTTGGTTGAGGTAAAGGCTTTTTTTACTTAAAGTGATATTTATTTAAAACAGACCAGCGTAAAAAGCTGGGAGATGAGCTATGGATGCAAACTTAAGTGTTGGCCAAGTTGCCACGCGAGCAGGCGTTAAAGTATCAACCTTACATTTTTATGAGCAAAAAGGGTTGATCAAGAGTTGGCGTAATCAAGGTAATCAGCGTCGCTATAAAGCCGATGTATTGCGACGCATATCGGTGATCAAGGTTGCGCAAAATTTAGGTATAAGCTTGGCTGAAATAAAGCAAGTGTTTGCCAACTTACCTGATACTAGAACCCCCACCAAAAAAGACTGGCAACACATATCCAGAGCTTGGCAACAGCAACTGACCGAACGCATAATGCAACTACAAAAACTGCAAGAGTCGTTGGACTCATGCATTGGTTGTGGCTGTTTAAGTTTAAAAGACTGCCCTCTTTATAATCAAAATGATCATCTGCAGGCACAAGGCCCTGGCCCGGTATTGCTACAAGCAAAACCCCACGACATCGATTGATGCATTACCCCATAAAAAATAAAACAATGAAAAAAGTTAACAGTGCTTGTAATAATTTTCATCGTAGCGCCACTAATAGGTTATAAATCAACAATGTGGTTTTGATTGCTCATTAGTATCGCGAACGTAAACGGACAAACTCTACGATAGATAGCAATGAAAACAGCTTATATAGGGAATAATAAGAGGAGCGAATGGGACAGGATTATTACACACAACATATATTGCCGTATGGCGCGCTGATCGCCAAAGTAGTGCGGGCTTACAGTTATACAGAGCAAGACTTTGAAGACCGCTACCAAGAAGTATGTTTACAAATCTGGCGCTCAAGGCATAGCTTTAAGCAACAATCGGCGATGTCTACGTGGATATATCGGATTGCGGTGAATGTTTGCTTAACGTTTGCAAAGAAGGAGCGCAAGGATGTCCAACTCGTCGAGATCGATAATATTACAGTCTCTGCCGAACACCAGAGCAGGTGTGATATTAAGCAGCTTTACGCGGCAATTCGGCAGTTATCAGAGCTCGATAGGGCGATTATTGTGCTTTATCTTGACGACTATCAATACAAGCAAATTGCCGAGATTATTGGCATCAAAGCAAACAATATTGGTGTGCGCATTAATCGCATTAAGCAACAACTTTATAAGTTGATTAATCAAGATGAACCAGAACCAACGAATAAACCAGCGCAACAACAGATATTACAAGGAGAAAGCCAGTGACCGATCCACTTAAGCAAATTTGGCATAATGATGAGCAACAAGAATACCTCAATTTGCCAAAGATAAAGAATTTATACACACAAAAATCGCAATCGTTAATTGAGCGCTTTGAACGAAGCTTTGCAATTAATATTCTTGGCATAGCAATTGGCGCAACATTAGTCGCTGGCTATTTTATTTATCAGCAGCTGTATCTTTTAACACTATTTATTGTGCTATCTGGAGCTTGGATGACCCTACTTGGTAAGAAGAATCAGCGCCTGTTACAGCATATCGATAAACAACAAGATACCTTTCATTATTTACAGACGTTTGATGATTGGTTAGAAGCAATGATGCAACAATACGACAAATTGTACCGAGTGTTTTACCCATTATTGTTCTTAGTAGTAATAGCTGAATTTAATTTAGCAAGCGTTGAAACCATAGAGTCGATAACAACAAAGGTACCATTTGTATCGGTGTTTATTTTAGACTCGGTAGGGCATGTGTTGACCGTGATCGGCATAAGCGCATTATTGTGTTACTTGGGGCCGGCTATTTTTCGCTTCGACATGAAGATGACCTACGGTGATCAGCTAAAAACGCTAAAGCAAACGCTAGCTGATATGCGCTCATTACAATCTTAGGCTATTTTTCATACGACAGATGCACTCATGATGAGCTTGCTCTGTCGCACCAAGTAACGAAAAGGTAACGCCTCAATATGAGGCGCACAAATGCTTGTGCTAAAACTAGCGACGACGGAGCAAAAGCCAAGTGTTATTGGCTTTTTAAATGACTTGTTAGAGCACTTTACCTATACGACTATAAAAGAACGCCTTTTCTTGCTGATACGCGTCCTTATCGTTTGGGTATTTTGAATGTAGCTCTTTTTTAATTTGATTTAATTCCGCAATTAACTCTAAGTTATCTCGCATAACTTTAACAAAAGTTAAATGTTTTTCTATAGCTGCATCACCAGATTGAAATATATGGAAATGTACTTTCCTAACTTTTTTAGAAAAATATTCCCTACCTTTAATTCCGTAAGCACCTTTTGACACATAGCCAATATCAATAAATTTACGACTTAAGCTAGGAACTAAAGATATATCTTTGACTACACCTAAAATATCAATGCAATCTTTGGCATATAATCCATCTATTGCGGTAGAACCAATATGAAAAATATCAATTTCCCCTGCATAATTTGCAAGGATTAAACTTCTTTCCTTTTCAAATTCGGATCGCCATTCAGCTTTGTACGGATATAAATACACAACTAGAGAGTGTTCCCACGTTAAAGCTCAGCCACGCCGATTTTTGGGCGTCTGCTGAGGTGCCTTGTTAGATAGCTTTTTTAGCTACTACTGAAAATATATGCCATTGATGTGGCTCTCCATCAGGAGTTTTACCTGATGTTCTATGTTCAGAAAAGGATTCGATTTTATAATTACTAAATAATTTTTTTACTTGTTCCTCTGTTAATACTAGAACATCAGGCCAATAAGACTCTTTGTTATAGTCAGGTCCTGCCATAGTATCCTCTGGTCCCAGAAATGAGCCAGAAAACACACCGTTCGGTATTAAGGAATTCGTGATTTTTCTCCAAACCTCACCGAAGTCTTCTTTGGGACAGAAAAAAAGACTCGCGTCGGCAACTACCAAAGATGCGCTGGGGTAACTATACGTTTTAAATGATGCCTGTGATAACAGAACATCCCTATCATCTTCGAATCTTTTTCGACATAGAGAAATTGATTCTGCTTCAATATCGAAAGCATGGACGATAAAGTCTTGAGATCTCAGAAACGAGATGTCACTACCAGCGCCACAACCGCAATCTATCGCTACCTTGATGTCGTCAACAAGATTAACCGCTAACTTGAGATCATCCCGGGTTTTTCTATCCACGGTTGCATCAAAGTATTTTAATATTTCTTTGGACGGCATCTATTAGCCCTACAGGAATCTAACGCCCGCGAAAATGCTTGGCTAAAATTAGCGACAAAGGAACGCAAGCCAAGCGTTTTACGTCCTTTGAGTAACTTGTTATATACAAATTCCACGCATTTCATCAGGTGTTTTTGCCACATTGACTGCCACATATTCAAGTTCTTTTGATTGAGCTTTAACCCCATCATTTAAAAGTGGCTCAGACATTTCCATTATAACCAAACGTGTTTTAATGGAGTTGCATAACAAGCTACGAGCTTTATTTGGTTCATTAGCATCAATTAGCCCAATGGCCGCTTGCATTTCTTTCGCGCCAGCCCAAAGTTGACCAACTGAGGGCGCATTACTTGCTGCAATTCCTGCGTAACCACCAAATAATGTACCAGCTACAAAAATTACTAATGTGAATAATGAGAACAATATTTTAGATTTCATGACAAACTCCTTTTTGTATATAACGCCTCAAAATTGTTGGCTAAAATTAGCGACGAAGGAGCAAACAGCCAACTGTTATTTGTCCTTTTGATTGCCTTGTTATGTTTTGGGCTCAATTGGCTTACATTTTTGAATAGAGTTTTCTTCCATGTAATATTCTAAGTACCTATCCAAATCTCCATTCTTTGGTTTAAATATTTCACAATGAGCCGTAAGTTCTTTAGTAGTGACTAACTCATAACCCACTATATGAAAACAACCACCTGCAATGTTTTTGCCTCGTCCTTCAGCTTTACAAATCGAAACTGCTTTATAATATGCATCAGATTTTGCTGCTTTGTCACAATTTCTATACTCCTGATGAATATCAGCACGAACCTTAATACGAGCTTTCCTATATTCCACGGTTAACTCACAAGCAGCAGAACTAAATGTAGCTAGTAATACTAAAATTAATATTGTTCTCATAAAAACATAACGAATGATATGGACTCCCCTACATAACGGCATCAATGTGCCATATTGATTGTGCAAACATTCAATTAAAGAGGAGAGTCCATATGTCCTTAATTAAAGTTGTTGGCATTGATTTAGCCAAATCTGTTTTTAGTATCCACGGTGTTGATGAGCATGACAAGTGTAAATTACGTAAAACTATCAAAAGAAACAAACTGTTAGAGGAAATCGCAAAACTTCCACCGTGCATTATTGGTATGGAAGCGTGTTCTGGCTCTCACTATTGGGCAAGAGAATTTTCGAAGTTTGGTCATGATGTTCGTATCATGGCATCGAAGTTTGTTATTCCTTATCGTCAAAATGAAAAGAACGACGCCAATGATGCGGAAGCTATCTGTGAAGCCGTTAGCCGTCCTAAAACACGATTTGTAACCATCAAAAGTGAAGAGCAACAAGCCGTCCTTTGCTTGCATCGTATTCGACAAGGAGCTATCAAAGACAGAACGGCATTAATCAATCGTCTACGTGGATTATTAGCAGAGTTTGGTATTGTTATGCCTAAGGGGCGATATCCAGCACAAAATGCCATTTCCAGTATTTTGGAGGATGCTGAAAATGGCTTACCAGTACTCGCTAGGGAATTACTACACGACCTTTGGCAAAACATTAAAAATGTTAAATCAAGAAATACTCAAGCATGATAGAAAGCTATATCAATTAGCTAATCAAATGAACGCTGCAAAACGGTTAATGACCATACCAGGCGTCGGTGAAATTACGGCAACCGCAGTCGTTGCCACAGTCAATGATGCAAAAGACTTCGATACGAGTCGTGCCTTTAGTGCATGGATAGGCTTAGTGCCTAAGCAATACACCACAGGCGGCGTAGCAAGGCTGGGGCGAATCAGCAAGCGAGGTGAAAAACATATTCGAACCTCATTAATTCATGGTGCCCGAGCCGTTATTGCTAACTGCAAAAACAAAACAGACCGCACCAGTCTATGGGTTAAAGACCTCATAGAAAGACGCGGCTTCAAACGAGCGACAGTTGCATTAGCGGCTAAAAATGCACGCCTCATTTGGGCACTACTACGCAGTGAAAAAGAATACCAGATTGATTATGTGAAATAGACAAGTTTGAAGTAAAGAACGGTTAACCCCACCGAGTCTTAGCACTAGCAATTGACGATAACACGGTCAGACCGAGAGCATAAAAGCCTGTTTATTCGGGAAGAGATAAAAACTCTGTTTAACGAATGAGGCCATGCTCAAGCGCAAATCATCAGGGCGATAGCACAAGCTGTTACGGCAGTATGCTAATAAACGCCGAATGTAGAGCTGCTGTCAGATCTTCTTGTTATCCAGGATAGCTATTGCTTGACAAAGGGGAGTCCATGTAGCCTCAATAATGGGCTAATAATTGTTGGCTAAAATAGCGAACGAAGTGAGACTAGCCAACTGTTATTAGTCCCGCTTAATTGGCTTGTTATGCGTAATTTACTCTACCTTCGCACCCAACCAATACTCTTTTATTGTTATAACAGCTTTACCTAGTTGAATGTTTTTCAAACGTTCAATTGGTAGATAGTGCCTCTCACCATCAATTATTAAGTAGCAATTTACTTGACCTTTTGTAGTTGAACAAGATTTGCCAGTGATATCAACTTCAACTTGAGATTTTTCATAAGTTAGTAGATCAAAATGTATAAAGGTAACAAATATAGAGTTAACAATTAGCCAACTAAAAAATGCAAAACTTGGCAATATTATTCCAACTACAATTGGTAGATCTTTTTTTGTTATAGGGTGATGTTCAGCTTTTTTCCATAAGAAGAAAAAAATGGCGCTTATGATTGATGTGAAAAAAAAGAATAAAATATAAGCGTTACTGTTATATGAAATTGAATGAAAAAAGCATGAAAACAGATAAATACAAAATATGCCCGTTACTATCTTTCCTAAAATTTGCACAAACTTTCCCATTACGCATAACGCCGCAATATGGGGCGTATAAATTCTTGGCTAAAATTAGCGAAGAATGAGCGCCAGCCAAGCTTTAGACGTCCCATCCATAATTGCCTTGTTAGCAACGACCGTATTTAGCTAGCTTAATCGTTTCTAATATTTCAGAATCTGAATATGGAGATAGCTTTATGCTAAGAAGTATACTTGCTGTATCAACGGCCTTTGAGCCATTTCTTGATAGTACATTTCTATTGTATTTAACCTTTACTTTCAAAAACCTTCCACTCTTCAACCTAAACACGGATGCATCAAGTACATTTCCCCAAGGAATTAAATTCTTAAAACCATATTTATTCAATCCTTTCTTAACTATACCTTCCTCATGAATTTCAACTCGTGCTGATAGAAGAATCACTAGGACAAATAAAATACTTAATCCATATGGAAAGAGAAACATCACAATAAGCGGCTCTCCTATATTCAGAATATCAGTCATGTTTCCAGCACTATATAATAACGCACCAAAGAAAAGTGCGTTTATCATCAAGCTTGGATAAAGAATAAAGTTTTTGATTGTAGTTTTTGTTGGCTTTAATTTAATAGGTAGCTTCATCGTAAAGTTGCTAACGCCTCATTAAGAGGAAATTTATAGTTGGCTAAAATGTTGAACGCAGTGAAAACAGCCAACTGTAAACTTTCCTGCTTTAATGACTTGTTAGGCATTTTTATACTGAGCCGATTTTATCAGTTTGGCGCAAAGTAAAGCTGCCCAACCAATAAGAACCCAATGTCCAGTAAACAGCCTCAATTGATAACTTAACAGTTGATTATAACCAGCATAATCAACTTCTCGGATAACTGTACCTTTTTGAACTAGGAAATATGCGCCATTAATAATTTTGGGATTACCGCCTTCAAGTAATGCGATACATAAGAAAAAATTCATTAATAGATATGGCATAACAGGAAAGAATAGCCCTCCTAGTAATATTGGTGCATTTTCACCACCAAGCTTAAAAAACTCTTCGCTGCTTGAGATAACTCTTTTTGCCAAAAATATAAAAACACCCGCAACCAATATTGCGGTCCCGTGAAGCTTTGGCATTAAGCCGTTTGTAACTGCGAAATCTAGTTCAAAATATGTACTCACATGAATTGCCACAAACACGAGGAAAACTAAATTTGCAAAAGGAGTTAAGAGCCTATCCATGTAAGATGCCTAACGCCTTACTAATGGGCGCATAAATGCTTGGCTAAAATTAGCGACGAAGGAGCACAAGCCAAGCGTTTTGCGTCCTTTTGAGTAACTTGTTATACGACTTTACTCATTTAACCTAACCGTGCCATCAGCGCTTACAATTATAAGCCTAAAATGGTCTGAGCTCTCATATTCAAAACCGAGTTCACACCAATCAAGCTTGTATGGCTTCTTGCTCATAAATTGTGGGTCATATCCAATTTTATGTATAAAAGATAACGCTGACTCCAAAGACTTCGATTCAGAAATAGTACAAGTATACTCTGTATGATAAAAAGCTATTAGCTCCCAACTTACTAAAAAAGCCACAAGGCTTGGTAAGGTAAAAAGGCTATAGCTTGATGCCTTTCGTTTAAATTTTAGGAATGCACAATGTAATAGTGACGCATAAACTCCCAAAGTTAAAAATGTTACTTCAATACTCATGCTAGTGTTTGGGATATAATTCAATTTTGCTATTGAATAATCAATCGAGAACCCGAACACTATCCACAAAATTAGAATTAAAAAACCTTTGAGCATATTGCCACTCTATTTGGTAGTCGTATAGACATAATGACTCCCCACGAGGTGCTAGCCTCCAATCGTGGGTTAGCTTAAAGCCAGAGCCATAATTAGTTTGTTAAATAACTAAAGCGGAGGCTAGCATGAATAAACATAACATACTTTTCATAGGGTTAGATACTCATAAAGAATTTTCTCAAGTCGCACTACTTGAAGATGGGCGTGGTGTGAAAGCTGTTAATTACGGCAAAATAAAAAGCACCAAACAATCCTTTATTAAACTCGCTAGAACACTTCAATCAAAATACCCAAGCGCAACACTTCATTTTGTTTATGAAGCAGGTCCTTGTGGCTATTGGGTTTATCGGTTGTTAACAAGCCTTGGACACTGTTGTTATGTGGTAGCTCCTTCTCTTATTCCTAAAAAACCTGGCGAGCGAATTAAAACCGATAAACGCGATGCACTGAAATTAGCTAAATTACTCAAAGATGAAGAGCTAACCGCTATCTATGTGCCTGAACCAGATGATGAAGCTATCCGCGACTTATCTCGCGCAAGAGACCGCGCTATGAACGATTTAAAAGATGCCAAATATCAACTTAAGGCGTTGTTTCTGCGCAATCATATTCAATGCAAGGTTAATGATAATTGGAGCAATCAACACTTACGTTGGTTAACCGAATTGGTTCTGCCTCACCCGAGTCAGCAAATCGTCCTAACAGAATACATTGGCACCATTACTGAACGCTTAAAGCGACTACAGAGGCTAGATAACGAATTGCACAATCAAATCAAAAACTGGCGCTTCTATCCTGTAGTAAAAGCCATTCAAGCTATGCGAGGTATTCGCATTGTTGCCGCCACTGGGATCATTGTTGAGCTTGGCGACTTACGCCGCTTTGATCATCCACGAAAATTAATGGCCTACTTAGGTCTTGTTCCATCAGAGCATACCAGCAGCGACAAGCGAAAACTTGGTAACATTACCAAAGCAGGAAACACCCGCGCAAGGCGTTTATTGGTGGAATGCGCTCATTCCTATAAACACAAACCAAACGTATCGACAGAGCTTAAAAAACGGCAAGAATCCATCAGTAAAGAAGTTAATGATATCGCTTGGCAAGCTCAATTACGTTTATGCCGTCGATACCAACGATTGATGGCAAGAGGCAAACACCGAAGTGTGGTGGTAACGGCTATCGCCAGAGAGCTGATTGCTTATATTTGGGCAATATCTAGGGAAGTCGCCGTAGCGCCAGTAAAACCTGAACTGCGTATTTCTAGGGTTCCGGCATGATAGAAAGATTTGAGATAGCACATTGGATCAAGCATCGGCTGTGGCACAACTCCCGAGGGCGTTAGGCTGGCAGGGTTAAGTCATTAACCTTGAACCGCGAACATAGACTGAAGCACGGTGCCACGACGAAACAAGTAAGGTAGGCTCTGTTAATCAACAGATTAATAATCCACGAATACCAGCAAGATAACCGACGAAATTACTGGCTTCATTCAATGTGTTAACTCATTTATTTGAAAGTAAATAAGCAATGGCGTGAAAATAAATGCTAGGGAACAGTGTGATTTTTCTTGACGTGGGGAGTCATACCAACGCCCTGTTAAGGGGCTGATAATTGTTTGCTAAAATGTGTAGCGAAGCGAAACCGAGCAAACTGTTAGCAGTCCCGCCTTGAACAGCTTGTTAGGCTTACTTTACACGTTTAGTTAGGAAGTCGACACCATTAAACCCGACTAAAATTTCATTTTGATTTTTTATATAAAAGTGACTACCCATACCATTCCTGCGGTCTCCAAATGATCCACCACAAAATAATGTTACTTCTATAATAGTCTCACCAACCAAGCCTATTTTAGAAGGGAAAAACCTATTCCCTTGAACAAATTCATCCGAAGTTAGGTGCCTATATAAATAAGAAGGACTTTCACAGATTTCATTACCAATCTTTGCACTAAACTCCGTAAACTCAATAATAGTACCTTTATATGAGGAGGCTTGTTCATCATCGAGTGCGCATACATTTGGGCAATAGTTAGTATCTGAAACTTCCCATTTACCCAACGCAATATGCTTGTACTCAAATTCATTAGCATGAGCTATTGAAAGAAAAATGGTAAATAAAGTGAAGATATATCGCATGACTATCCTTGTAAGCCTAACGCTAATGTTAAAGGGTAATTGCTTGGCGCTGATTTTGCGTCTTTTGCAAAATGCGTGACGAGTAATTATCCCAGCCGTTGTTTGGCGATTTTAAACACCTTGTTAGTTGTAACTATATATTTTTACTTAGGTTTTTGGCAATTAAAATAAAACCATATATAAACATCCCAAAAATTGAGAAGTTAAGGGTGACTAGGGCACTTTTAGGGATTGATGTTTTAACTACAAAAATTATTGCGAAACAAAGAAGGCAAGATAAACATATTACAATTCCCTTTTCATACTTCTTCAAAGCACTTTCCTTGAGTTTTAGGTTACTACTAACAGTTTATTAGATTGAAAGTTTCCACATATCTGTGGCTCTTTAATCCATATATATATTTAAGTTAACACTTTAACTTATAAAGTGTTTGTTTTTCCAACACTTTTTAGGTGGCTTTTATAGAAGTTGGTGAAAATACGGCCAAATTCCATATTTCACATATTTCTCTTTTTTTTGTGTTGATGGCTATAGTTTTTCAAAACCCGCGCTATTAATCAGGTGTCATGGATGAAATCTGCTTTTCTTACCCAAGTATCAAAACATATGTGGTCTCGTCGCTATGCGAAAAAAACAATCGAATCGTACTTATATTGGATCAAAGGCTTTATTATTTTTAACGATAAACAGCATCCAAATACCTTGCACAACACGGAAGTAGAGCGTTTTTTGTCATATTTGTCGAATACTCGCCATGTAGCGCCAAAAACACAAGCAATAGCGCTTAATGCTTTGGTTTACTTGTATAAAGAGATTATTGGCAACCCTCTCACCTTAGAATTAAATTTTAATCGAGCAACCAACCAGTCAAATTTACCAACCGTGTTAACTCGTCAAGAAATCGTGAGCTTTTTTAACGTGCTGTCGCCTCGTTACGGCTTGCACTGTCAATTAATGTACGGCAGTGGTTTACGTTTAATGGAACTGGTAAGGCTTAGAGTGCAAGATATTGATTTTGATTATTTTTCAGTACAGGTATGGCATGGTAAGGGCGGTAAGCACCGACGAGTAACCTTAGCCAGAGAGCTAGTTAGGCCCTTAAAACAACAAATCGAGTCGGTGCGTTTAAAGTTTCACTTAGATAAAAACAACGAGGAGTTTGCTGGCGTATGGTTACCGCATGCACTTATGCGTAAATACCCCAGCGCCGCTAAAGAACTGCGTTGGCAGTTTCTATTTCCATCTTCAAGGCTTAGTGTTGATCCCGCTTTAGGCGTAATACGCCGCCATCACATAGACCCAAGTTGTATTCAAAAGGCGGTAAGGGCTGCTTCTATTAAAGCCAAGTTTAATAAAAAAGTGAGTTGTCATACGCTACGGCATTCATTTGCCACCCACTTACTCGAGCGCGGTGCCGACATTCGTACCGTGCAAGAGCAGCTTGGCCATAGTGATGTGCGTACCACGCAAATTTATACCCATGTAATTGAACGCGGAGCGAGTGGGGTATTAAGCCCATTGTCAGATTTACTCTAAGTTGCTTGGTAGGCGAAAATAAAGCGACAATCTTGTCGTGCTGTTAAGGTAAAGTTGTCAGTGCGAATTAAGTCACCATCTTGGCATCGCTGGTGCAGTGCGTCGTGTTCTATTTGCGCCTCACCTTGGGTGATGTACAGCATAGCTGCACGGCTATGGCTGAGTGTCTGGTTTGCCGCTAAATGCACAACTTCAATAAAGGTAGTGCTATCAAAGCATTGGCTTTGTTGTTTATCACCGCCATAGACTAAATGCCGTCCATAAGACTGAGTGTGGTAACTCTTGTAACCAGCGCGTTCTCCATGTGTTTCGGGCAAAGCCCATAATTGAATCATGCGGTTAGGTTTATTATCTGGGTTAATTTCATTATGTGAAAATCCTTCACCGCCAGCTCGTTGCACCTGCACATCATGGGTTTGCAAAGCAGCCCCGTGTTGCAATGAACCAGCATGATCTGCACGTCCTTCAACCATTACTGATATCACATCAATTTCGCGATGAGGATGCATGCCAGTTTCGCCATGCGGGTTAAAACGGGCGTCTGCAAGGTATACCAATTGACCCATACCTTCGAACGTTTTTGCCGATTTAAAATGACCAAATAGCCGGCTATCGGTAATTAAACGGTGCTCGGTTAACCCTGCAAAGCCTCCTAACGGTAATGAATCGCGTTGCAATATTTGCATGTTCAGCTCTGTTGTTGCTCACTGTTTTCGGTGATTGAATTGCTTAACCGTTTATACGACAGCTAAGCAATACAGATCAGTGTAAGGTACTACGATTGAATTTGCCGTAAATAACGGTCTAAATGATCAGCAAAGGCTTTTTTATCGCTGGCGGATAGGGGAGGAGGACCACCCGTTTGCACCCCGCTGGCACGCATTGTGTCCATAAAATCACGCATATTTAACCGACTTTTAATATTGGCTTGGGTAAACATCTCGCCGCGCGGGCTTAGCGCTTTGGCATCTTTACTAATTACCTCATCGGCAAGCGGAATATCACTGGTGATCACTAAGTCATTGGCATTTACCCGTCGCACTATTTCATTATCGGCAACATCAAAGCCCGCACTTACTTGAATGCTTTTTATAAATTGAGACGGTGGCGTTTTAATGTACTGGTTTGCCACGAGCGTGAGCGTAATTTGGCAGCGCTCGGCGGCGCGAAATAAAATATCTTTAATAGCCACTGGACAAGCATCCGCATCCACCCAAATTGCCATAATACTCTCCCTAACGTGAACCCTGCATATGCTGCAAGATAATTCGGGTTATCATACCGCGACAGTCACACGCGGTCACGGCGAAATATCATAAAAGCTTGATACGCGCCTGCGCGGAGCTACCAATCACAGTTTACGTCAAAAAAACGTCGCCATTGCTACATTGCAAGCTGATAAATATGAGTAAATTATATATGAGTCAGAGCGAATTTATTAATCAACCACGCAACGAGCACCACTTGCGGTACCGTGATCAAGGGTAAACACAATGCTATCCGCCAACTGCTCGTCGTGTCTTTAAGGACCATGACTTCGGTATAATCTGTTGCCACGCCAGACATTAAAAATGCAAAACCGTTACCAGGGGCTTTTGCCCGCGTCAGAATATCGGCGGCGATAGGCGTTGAGCCTTCTGAACACACTTCTAAAACCGTTGCCACCAAGACGGTAATGGCAAGTCCTAGCAAGGTTGGACCAAAGTATTGCTGAAACTGATCTTGATCAAACAACACTCTTAATACAGCGGCAAGTAAGATGCCAAAAAGCAACCAACGCACAACCATTTTTGAGTCTCTGATACCCGATACAATAACCTCTTTAAAAAATTGCAGATCAAACTTGCTACTGGCTAATTGCACTTTAGCTTGGCTAAAAAATTTAAACCCTTCAGGCAATGCTTGCTGGTTTTGATTGGCAGGTAACATAGAATTAGCGACAAGTCGTTCAAATACCCACCCAGTGCTAATAGCGACCAACATAGATAAGACAATAAAGACAACCGTCCATTGCCAACCAATGAGACCGATTAAAATAAGTGTTAACGAAAAAGAGTTCCACGGACTAGCAAGTAAAAAGGCGATAACCTGACCAATGCTAGCACCGCGTTCATACAGCTTGGCAGCGACCATTAAAATACCGTGCGAACACAAATCTAGCAGAACACCCGCAGCCGTTGCTCGCAGTAAGCCATTAAAAGAACCACCCGTACCAAGTGCTGCCATAATAAACTCTCGGGGAACTTTACTGAGTACGCCAATAAATAACGCACCAATTATTATCCCCCACCACATTGCATGTAGCATATGAGCAACGGTATCCGCCATAACTCCAAGCCAAGTGGGGACAGGTATGGCTGGTAGCAAGCTAATAACGAAGAGAACGCTAACACCAATAAGTGATAACCAAAACAACCAATCTACCGTTCGCTTGTAATGTTCTGAGCTAGGTTCACTGCAATGATGACATTGAGCAGAAGTGTTTTTATGCTTTTTTGTTTGCTGCTGATCATTCATCGCGAGACGCTCATTGTGGTAAATCTATGTGGTTAATATTATTAACTCATAGCAGATTGTGCTTTATTCGCCACAAAGTTTACTCTACTGGCACATGACAACATGTCTTCTATTTTGATAGCTATCGCTTTTATCAAGCAGGCAAAGAAAAGGGCGCTTACGCGCCCTTTATAATTTTGTTCAATAGACAACTGTGTTATTTGTCTTTTTTAGTGGGGCGTGCCCAACCGCTGATATTGCGTTGCTTTGCGCGAGCCACTGCTAAGGTGTCATCTTCAACATCTTTAACAATTGTTGAACCGGCGCCTGTGGTTGCCATTTCACCTATTGTTACTGGTGCCACAAGAGAGGCATTTGAACCAATAAAGGCGCCATCTTTAATAATGGTTTTTGACTTATTAACACCGTCGTAATTACAGGTAATGGTCCCGGCGCCAATGTTAACCCCTTTGCCCACTTCGGTGTCACCCAAGTAAGTTAAATGGCCAGCTTTAGAACCTTCACCCAGCACGGTTTTCTTCATTTCAACAAAGTTACCAACGTGTGAGTCTGGCTTCATTTCGCTACCAGGGCGGATTCGCGCAAATGGTCCCGCTGAACAGCCTTCACCAATAACAGCATCTTCAACTATGGTGTTGGCCTTAATAACCGCGCCCGCTTTAATGTGTGAATTAATGATAATGCTATTGGCACCAATCGTAACGTTGTCTTCTAGGGTAACCTTACCCTCAAATATACAATTAACGTCTATCTCTACTTCACTACCAACGGTGAGTGTACCGCGCACATCAATGCGACTCGGATCACGCAAACTTGCGCCGGCAATCATCAGTTGCTCGGCTTGACGCTGTTGATAAGCTCGCTCAAGGTTAGCCAGTTGTACACGGTTATTGGCACCTTCCACTTCAATTTCAGTATCAGGATGCGCCGTTGCAATGGCTTTACCTTCAGCATGGGCCATGGCAATGATATCGGTTAAGTAATATTCACCTTGGGCGTTGTCGTTTGACAAATTACCTAACCAGCGTTTTAAATCGCCACCGTTAGCTAACAAAATACCAGTGTTACACTCATCGATAAGCAATTGCTCAGCTGATGCATCTTTTTGTTCAACAATACCAACTACCTCACCATTGCTGCGCACGATTCTGCCATAACCTGTCGGGTTTTGTAGTTTAACGGTAAGCAGGCCCATACCGCTTTCAGGTTTTGCTGCTATCAACTTCTCTAAAGTTGACTCCTTAGTTAACGGCACATCGCCGTACAATACCAATACGTCTTCATCATCTTTGATATGCCCACTTGCCATATCAACCGCATGACCGGTACCAAGTTGCTCGGTTTGCTCAACAAATGTTAAGTCGTCACCGCTGATTTGCGCTTTAAGAATATCGCCACCAAAGCCGTAGACTAGGTAAATATTATCAGCGTTTACCGCACGCGCTGAATCAATAACGTGTTGCACCATAGGTTGGTGAGCAACTTTGTGCAGTACTTTAGGTAGGGCGGAGCGCATACGGGTACCTTTACCCGCAGCTAAGATGACAACTGAAAGAGACATTAACTAATCCATTTATTGTATTGTTATAACTGCCGCCTATTTTACTCTTCAGAGCAGATAATATCTACCTCAAACAGCAACAGACTCTAGCGTCTAAACACTTTATTATTACGAGCTATGAGTACAGCGAACCCGACCAATAACAGCCCCAAAGAACTGCTGCCGGCGTGGATATGCACACCATAGTCACCCTCGATATAGTCGTCTTCAATATAATCGTAATCGCTACTCTCTAACGGCAACGCATACAAATAATCGCTATCGTCACTACCATAACTGGCAACAAAGTCGCCATAATAACTGTCGTACAACTCAATAAGAATGTCGTAGTCATTTGGCGAATAGCCGTAATCCAGCTCTGTATAAACTTCGTATGTGTCCTCGCTGCTGTCACCAACTAATAAAAAATCATCGGTAACATACAACTGCTGCCAGTCGCCATAGCGCTTGCGGATAAAAATCACTGCGTACACCGTTGCCGTTTGATCGGCACTTCCCGAAGTAATATCGGCATCAAAAATGACTGAAAAACTGCGGTAATAACCATCAAAGTCATCATCATCGTATAATTCGCTGTAACCCTCATAAATAACAAAGCTTTGGTATGGGTGATGATAACTCACCGTCGACTGCGGTTGGCTCATTTGCTGCTGACTAGCCGAGCTGGTATTTAGTGAAGCGGGCTGACTGTGTGAGCGCGCAGCTAATTTAGCAACCTTAGATTTGCTTTGTTGTAAAATGGTATGGCGATCAGATGTGTTCATATCGCGGCTGTAGCCCGACACCGAATACCCCAGCTTGCTCGGCTGCTCCGTTTGTGGCGCAGGCTCCGCTGCCAACGCATTATTTACTATCAAACCGACATTGAGCAATGCCAATACCAGTAGTAATTTTAATAAAACCACAAAAAAGTACTCTGTTGTCGACATCGGTTGTGGTCCGTTCTTACTCGCGGATGGTTGTGTGTATAGAGTCATAATCACCTCGGGGATATTTAACCTTGATACAACCATTAAACAGCAATGTTACTGAACTGAAGCTGAACGCAAACTTGGGTTTTATTCAGCTGGCGTTCAGCTTGCAATAGTTATTCTACTCAACAATCAATAGCTAACTGAGTTAACTTCACAACGCCATGTAATCTAAAGGTTTATTAAACTCTCAGCATATTTTAAACTAAGGGTGTCAACGGCATAGCCACCAACACTATGCCAGTTTTTACTGGGTCAAAAAGGTATACCGAATGAAATTTTTATTGTTGAGCCTTGTTTTACTATTGGCAAACGCAATGGCAGTAGCGCCAGCGCAAAGCAAAATAGATAACAATAGGTATACGCCAGTAAAGGCGAATAGCAAAAAAATCACCTCCAAGCAACAAGCGGCAAAAATTGCGAAAAAACGTTTTGGCGGTAAAGTCCTCGGTGTGCAAAACCTCAATGGCGAAGCGTTTCGAGTAAAGTTGCTAACGGCAAAAGGTCATGTGATATATGTCACGGTTGACGCATATACGGGCAAGGCCTCGAGGTAATTTATGCGCTTATTATTAGTTGAAGACGACCCTCAATTGCAACAACAACTGGCGCAGCACCTGCAATCATCAGGTTTTAGCGTCGATGTCGCTGACGATGGTAAAACCGGCTTATTTCAAGCGTGCGAATACCCGTATGACGCAGCGATAGTCGACGTTGGTTTACCGTATATTGACGGAATAACCCTGATCCAAACTCTGCGCAAACAGCAAATCAACTTTCCAATACTGGTGCTCACAGCCCGTGATCACTGGCAGGATAGAGTTGCAGGCTTGGACGCAGGCGCTGACGACTACCTAGCTAAGCCGTTTGTTACCGAAGAGTTATTAGCTCGCCTCAACGCCCTTATT
Source organism: Thalassotalea ponticola (assembly GCF_041379045.1). Classification (NCBI taxonomy): domain Bacteria; kingdom Pseudomonadati; phylum Pseudomonadota; class Gammaproteobacteria; order Alteromonadales; family Colwelliaceae; genus Thalassotalea; species Thalassotalea ponticola. The sequence continues at coordinate 18,089 of NZ_CP166871.1, read as the reverse complement.
CGCCGCAGTGTTGGCCAAGCCAGTCCGGTGATTAATAACGGTCCATTGAGTATCAACACCAAATCGCAGCAAGTGTCGGTGAACGGCAACGTTGTCAGTTTAAGCAGTAGTGAATACCGCCTAATTGAATACATGTTAATGCACCTTGGCGAAGTCAACTCAAAAAGCCAATTAACCGAACACATCTACAACGAAGACTTTGATCTGGACTCAAACGTGATCGAAGTATTTATTCGCCGTTTGCGCAAAAAACTCGATCCAGATAACGGCTATGGCTTTATCGAAACCTTGCGCGGTCAAGGTTATCGGTTAGTTAACCTAAACAAGGACAGCAATGGCTAGTCGTCGTAATTATTTACAATCGCTGTCGGCTAGAGTGTTGATGTCGGCGGTACTGCTCGTGTTGGTGGTGATACCAAGCCTGGCCTGGCTGTTAAATAAAGTCATGCACCAGCAGTTGTTACAAGCCAGTGACGATGAATTAATGGCACTAAACTACGGTATTTTAGCGGTTGCCGAAGTCGAACAACAAAACTTATTTATGCCCTCACAACTGGCCGATCCCAACTTTAATTTGATTGACTCCGGCCAATATGCGGTTATTACCCAAGACCAAAGTATATTGTGGCAATCGCAATCTTTGCTCTCTAGCGAGTTTGTCGAACAGTTACCAGCACCAGCACTGGGACAAAGCCAGTTCAGTCAATTTAACTATCAAGGCCGATTGCATCGAAGCCACAGTTTTACCGTGAGTTTTGTCGCTGCAGATACCAGTTTTCAGTTTACCGTCCATGTACTAAAAGACTTAACCACCTTACAACAGCGCTTACAGCAATTTCAAAATACGCTATTGCTGTGGGGAGCAATAGCACTAGCTATTTTATTGGTATTACAGTTTATCTATTTAAAATGGGCACTATCGCCGGTTGCTCGCCTGCAGCGTGAAGTAGGCAAAGTAGAGCAGAGAGAGCAGAGCCAACTGGGTCAAAACTACCCCATTGAACTGCAACAGTTGGCTAATCAACTCAATAGCTTAATCAATAGTTTGCAACATCAACAGAAGCGCTTTGCCAATGCGCTATCCGACCTAGCACACAGCTTAAAAACGCCGCTTGCTGTGTTGTCTACCAACAAATCCATAGACACCAGCGCCAACAAACAACTCACCACCATGGCCGATATTATTGAACATCAGCTAAAACGCGCACAAAGTGGCGGGCAAATGAGTTGGCATGTTGGGGTAAATATTGCTGACTCAGTGCAACAGCTGGTACGTACCATGAATAAAATCTACGCCGATAAGCAGTTGCAAATAAACACCGCTGTTAATGAACGACTTATGTTTAAGGGCGAGCAGCGCGATTTATTGGAAATCATTGGCAATGTGCTAGATAACGCGTGTAAAGCGGCTAATAAACAGGTACTTATTTCTCTCGTTGACCAACAAGGCATGAAACTGACCATCGAAGACGACGGTCCAGGTATTGATGAGCCTATGCGACAAGCTATTTTTGAGCGCGGTATAAGAGCTGACACCTATCAATCGGGTCACGGCGTGGGCTTGGCTATCGTTCGCGACTTAGTCGACAGTTACGGTGGTGATTTAACCATTACTCGCAGTAACGCTCTAGGTGGAGCCAAGTTTACCATAAGGCTTTCGTCCTAACTGTGCTCAGTAAACAATGACACCTAAACCATCACTCTACAACTGTCTGATTTCTTTACAAATAATAAAACAATTAAACGTAAGTTATTGATTTTATTATAGTGGTATGTTTTTTGCTTCCTTCTGACTTGATTAATCAAGAAAAATACTAATCGAGGAAGCTTTAATGAAAAAACTATTAGCAATTCTGATGTTTCTACCCGCTATGGCATTTGCCAATAACATGCCGGAAATACCTGACAGCATTGACGGCAATGAAGAATCGGGTGCTCAGTATTGGACCACCATTGACACTGACGGTGTTAATGATGACTCTTTGATGCAATTAGAGTTTGTCTATGGCGACATCGAATCAACCGATTTTGGCATGGCCTTTATGGATAGTGACGGCAATTTAACCGGCATGCTATCTATCTTTAATTCAACATTCGTCGAAGGCCAAACGTCAAGTGTGGTGTTTGACTTCGAAAACAACATGGTAATGACCTACGCGGGCAGTTTTGATATCAGTGATAGCCTGCCAGTGTTTGCGTTCTACTTCACTAGCGGTGAAGACACCGTGTACTCGGCAAACGATTTCAATGAGGGTGGCACCGATTACTTCGGCATGTACGTCAACTCCAATCAGTTTATCGGCTTTGATTTGACCATTTATGCGGTGGGTAAAGACGGCAGTACGATACAAGTCGGCGCAAACGATGTAACCATTTTTGCCCAAGTTCCAGAGCCACAAAGCTTGGCCATTTTAGCGTTGGCATTAATGGGCTTTGCGTTCAAACGCAGAACCGCCTAGTTTCTGCTTAGTTTCATTGCTAATCTCTGACAAAAGCCTTGCTTAGATGCGAGGCTTTTTTGTATTTGAGATACTCGTGTGGTCTCTATAAAAGCATCCGTTAATCAAACTCGCACAGACTTTCGTTTGTTCACTAACCGTTACCAATACTCACTCAAGTTATCGATATTATCGTTCATATTGCGTTCAGCTACCGTTTTATATACTTAGTGGTAGAATATCAAAAAGCGAAGGAGTCCATCATGTTACGCGTGATTATTGGCTATTCAAGTGCCTTGCTATTAACCCTGTTATTGTCGGTACAAATAGCGAGCGCAAGCGAACAAGAAGTCGCTTACCAACCATACAGTCAAGCTGAACTAGAGCAGATGTTAGCCCCAATAGCACTGTATCCTGACAGTGTGCTAACCCATATTTTGGTTGCAGCGACCTATCCCATTGAAGTCATTCAAGCAGAGCGTTTTGTTCGCGCTAACCCCAACTTAACGAATCAGCAGTTAATCGATAAAGGGGAACAACAACAATGGGATCCAAGCGTTATTGCGTTAATGCCATTTGCCGACGTATTGCGTCGTTTAAGTGAACAATTAGCGTGGACAGAGCAGCTCGGTAATGCCTTTTTAGCATCGGAAGCTGACGTGTTAGCCGCCGTTCAGCGCTTGCGCCAGCGAGCAATAGACGCTGGAACAATCAATGATATGGATAACATGCGAATCAGTCAAAGCGGGAAAACCATTATCATTGAACCGGTCGAACAACAGATTGTTTACGTACCCTATTACGATACGCGAGTAATCTACGGCAATTGGCATTGGCCGCATTATCCACCGGTTTATTGGCATCATCACGCCAGTCACTTAGTGCACCATTATTCACCATTTTATTGGTCGCCGGCGGTACACATAGCAGAAGGGTGGTTTATCTTTGGCCTACACTGGAATTTGCACCACGTCATTGTGCGCCATCACACACATCACTCACACTATTATCGCCATTACTACAAGCGCCATCATAAATACTACAAGCGCAAAGCACACAGTAGCAGTGGTTATTATCGCCATGCGAATATTTCCAAGGGAAATTACCACCGCTGGAAGCACAATAACCAACATCGTCGCGGTGTTGCCTATCAGCCTAATGTGCACAAGCGCCATGCGATAAAGGACGCTGCAATAAGAAAACACGATCGATATACGGCGAAACCTGCATCGCATCATCAAGCAGACAAGCAACGCATACGCGCAAATGCCCAACGCGCGTCTGAGGTAAAGCAACAGCGTCCAAGAGATCGGACTAAAGACAAGCATTCAGAAAAACGTTACTCGAACAAGCAAAGAGCTCTCGATGGCAACACAACTCGGGTCAATGCGTCTGCCCAGCCAGTAACGCCAAACTCGCTAAAACAAGCGACAAAACAGCAACGAGTTTACAAGCCGAGTCGAACTGAGCAACGTGGTCAATCATCGGTGCTTCCGGTAAACGCGCAGTCGGTCAACGCGAACCAACCAATGCGAGTTAAGGCTGACCACAGAACAAAACAAAATGCGATTCAACCAAGAAAGACACATGCGCCTAAAGTGACACCGACTGTAGCACCAAAGCGCACCGTGCAGCCGAGAACGCAACCCAGATCACAACCCAGAGCGCCTCAACAGCGCCAGCACAGACCACAGCAAAAGCATCGCTAGTGATATAGATGTTAACGAACTAGCTTGTATACTAACTAAGCATCTGTTCACTAACACAACCAAAACAAAAAGGCGCCATAAGGCGCCTTTTTAAAACAAAGTAAGTGCTTACTTTCTGTACTTGTTTGCTTCCTGGATAACACGTAATTGCGCTACCGCTCTGGCTAGCTCTGCAGCAACTTCTGCATAATCAACATCAGCTGATGCGTTGGCAATGTGCTCTTCGGCACGTTGCTTGGCTTCTAAAGCAGCTTGTTCATCCAGTTCACCACCGCGTACGGCAACATCTGCCAATACGGTAACTGAACCCGGTTGAACTTCCAACATGCCGCCTGAAAGGTAAATTACCTCTTCTTCGCCATGCTGTTTAACAATACGCGCCATACCTGGTTTAAGTGTAGTTAACAAAGGTGCGTGACCAGGCATAATACCTAGCTCACCTTCACTACCCGTAATTTGCAATGATTCAACGCGACCAGAGAATAAGCTCTCTTCTGCACTTACTACATCCAAATGTGTGGTCATGGCTGCCATATTCGTCTCCTGAACCTAACTTTAGGCCGAATTACATGCTCTTCGCTTTTTCGATAGCTTCTTCGATTGAACCAACCATGTAGAACGCTTGTTCTGGTAGGTCATCGTGTTCACCCGCTAGGATGCCTTTGAAGCCAGCGATAGTATCTTTAAGAGATACGTACTTACCTGGTGAACCAGTGAATACTTCAGCAACGAAGAACGGTTGAGATAAGAAACGCTCAATCTTACGGGCACGGGCAACAGTTTGCTTATCTTCTTCAGAAAGCTCGTCCATACCTAGGATAGCGATGATATCTTTAAGTTCTTTGTAACGTTGTAGAGTAGACTGTACGCCACGTGCTACGTCGTAGTGCTCGTTACCAACAACTAGTGGGTCAAGCTGACGAGAAGTAGAATCTAGTGGATCGATTGCAGGGTAGATACCTTGCGCAGCGATGTCACGAGAAAGTACAACAGTTGCATCTAAGTGAGCGAAGGTAGTCGCTGGAGATGGGTCAGTCAAGTCATCCGCAGGTACGTATACCGCTTGGATTGAAGTGATTGAACCAGTCTTAGTTGACGTAATACGCTCTTGTAGTACACCCATCTCTTCTGCAAGAGTTGGCTGGTAACCTACCGCTGATGGCATACGACCTAGAAGTGCCGATACCTCAGTACCCGCTAGGGTGTAACGGTAAATGTTATCTACGAAGAATAGAACGTCACGACCTTCGTCACGGAATTTCTCAGCCATAGTTAGACCTGTCATCGCTACGCGAAGACGGTTACCCGGTGGCTCATTCATCTGACCGTAAACTAGCGCTACTTTATCAAGTACGTTAGATTCGCTCATTTCGTGATAGAAATCGTTACCCTCACGAGTACGCTCACCAACACCAGCGAATACAGAGAAACCGCTGTGCTCGATTGCGATGTTACGGATAAGTTCCATCATGTTTACGGTTTTACCAACACCGGCACCACCGAATAGACCAACTTTACCACCTTTAGCGAATGGACATACAAGGTCGATAACCTTGATACCAGTCTCTAGTAGTTCGTTGCTGTTTGATTGATCTTCATAAGATGGAGCTTCACGGTGAATAGTCCAACGCTCTTCAGTTGGGATATCACCAGCTTCATCGATTGGGTTACCCAATACGTCCATGATACGACCAAGAGTCGCAGTACCAACTGGTACTTGGATTGGGTTACCGGTATTTTCTACATTCAGACCACGACGCAAACCGTCAGATGAACCCATAGCGATAGTACGTACTACGCCACCGCCTAATTGCTGCTGTACTTCAAGTACGCGGCCAGCTAGGTCACCTTCAGTGATGTTCAATGCGTCATATACCTGAGGTACAGCATTTTGTGGAAACTCTACGTCCACAACTGCGCCAATTACTGACACGATTTTACCTGCACTCATGTTTATTCCTCTAAACTATTAATTAAACTCTGCCTATACCGCTGCTGCACCAGCTACGATTTCACCCAGCTCTTGAGTGATCGCCGCTTGACGCGCTTTGTTGTATACCAATTGAAGGTCATCAATTAGGCTGCCTGCGTTGTCAGTTGCGGCTTTCATCGCAACCATACGCGCAGCTTGTTCAGACGCTAGGTTTTCAACCACGCCTTGGTATACTTGAGACTCAACGTAACGAACCAATAATTGGTCAAGCAATGCTTGCGCATCTGGCTCGTAGATGTAGTCCCAACGGTGAGCAATTTCGTCTTCATCAGACTTAGGCAAAGGTAACAATTGATCGATTGTCGGCTTTTGGCTCATTGTGTTTTCAAACTTGTTGTACACAACGAACAAACGGTCGATTTCACCTTTATCATAGGCGTCTAACATCACCTTAACAGAACCGATTAAATCAGTAACTGAAGGATTGTCGCCTAAACCGGATTTTTGTGCGGTTACGTTCGCGCCGAAGCTTGAAAAGAATGCTGAGGCTTTAGAACCTATTAATGCAAACTCTACTTCAGCGCCTTGTTCTTGCCATTTGGCTGAGTCTTTTAAGACATTTTTGAACAAGTTAACGTTAAGACCACCACAAAGACCACGGTCGGTAGAAATTACGATATAGCCTACACGCTTCGCTTGACGCTCTTCCAAATAAGGATGGCGGTATTCAAGCTGACCGCATGCAATATGACCGATCACGTTTCTGATTTTCTCAGCGTATGGACGAGTTGATGACATCTGATCTTGCGCACGACGCATTTTCGATGCCGCAACCATTTCCATTGCGCTGGTGATTTTCTGTGTATTTTTTACACTTCCAATCTTGTCTTTAATTTCTTTACCGACGGCCATGACTATTGTCTCCGAAAACTGTTAATTACCAGGTTTGAGTTGACTTGAATGTTTCAAGTAACTTGTTTAAACCTGCTTCGATATCTTTATCGTAGTTGCCAGTTTCGTTGATGGTAGTCATTAGCTCAGCGTGTTCGTTATTCGCGTAGCTAAGTAGCGCTGCTTCGAAATCGCCAATCTTGTTGATTTCGATGTCAGTTAAATAGCCTTTTTCCGCTGCGAACAATGAAACAGCAGTTTCAGCAACCGATAACGGGCTGTATTGCTTTTGCTTCATTAGTTCGGTAACGCGCTGACCGTGCTCAAGTTGTGCACGAGTTGCGTCATCAAGATCTGATGCGAACTGAGCGAACGCAGCTAGTTCTGCGTATTGAGCAAGGGCTAGACGAATACCACCACCAAGCTTCTTGATGATCTTAGTTTGAGCAGCACCACCAACACGAGATACCGAGATACCTGCGTTTACAGCAGGACGGATACCAGCGTTGAATAGGTTAGACTCAAGGAAGATCTGACCATCGGTGATTGAGATTACGTTTGTAGGAACGAACGCAGATACGTCACCAGCTTGTGTTTCAATGATAGGTAGAGCAGTTAGTGAACCAGTCTTACCTTTAACTTCACCGTTAGTGAACTTCTCTACGTACTCTTCGTTTACACGAGCTGCGCGCTCTAGTAGACGTGAGTGAAGGTAGAAAACATCACCAGGGAATGCTTCACGTCCTGGTGGACGGCGAAGTAGTAGTGAGATTTGACGGTAAGCAACAGCTTGCTTAGACAAATCATCGTATACGATTAGGGCGTCTTCACCGCGATCGCGGAAGTATTCACCCATTGTACAACCAGCGTATGGTGCTAAGTATTGTAGTGCAGCCGCTTCTGAAGCTGTTGCAACAACAACAATCGTGTTCTCAAGAGCGCCGTGCTCTTCTAGAGAACGCACTACGTTAGCAACTGTTGATGCTTTTTGACCAATAGCTACGTAGATAGACTTAATACCAGTGTCTTTCTGGTTAATGATAGCATCTAGTGCGATCGCAGATTTACCAACCTGACGGTCACCGATGATAAGCTCACGCTGACCACGACCGATTGGAATCATTGAGTCGATTGACTTGATACCAGTTTGTACTGGTTGGTCAACTGACTTACGATCGATAACACCTGGTGCAACAACTTCAACAGGAGCAAAGCCATCGTTGTCGATTGGGCCTTTACCGTCGATTGGTTCACCTAGAGTGTTTACAACGCGACCTAACAGGCCACGACCTACTGGTACTTCCAAAATACGGCCAGTACCTTTTACTTTTACGCCTTCAGCAAGGTCCGCATAAGGACCCATTACTACCGCACCTACCGAATCACGGTCAAGGTTTAACGCGATAGCAAAACGGTTGCCAGGAAGTTCGATCATCTCACCTTGCATTACATCTGCAAGGCCGTGAATGCGAATGATACCGTCTGTTACAGAAACGATGGTACCTTCGTTACGAGCTTCACTTACAACGTCGAATTGATCGATACGACCTTTGATCAATTCAGCGATTTCAGTGGAATTCAATTGCATGCTCATTTCCCCGATTAGGATTGCAATGTATTTGCCAAACGATCCAGTTTACCACGTACTGAACCATCAATTACCATGTCACCCGCCTTGATTACAAGACCTGAAACGATGGTGGCATCGACTGTGCAATTTAGCTTAACTTTGCGAGCCAGACGCTTTTCAAGCGCGGCGCTCAATGTAGTTACTTGTTCTGCGCTTAGTTCTACCGCAGACGCTACATCTACAGATACTTCCTGCTCATATTCTGCTTTTAGCTCAGCAAATTGAGCAACTACCTGTGGTAGCACCAACAAGCGTCCGTTTTCAGCCATTACTTTAATAAAGTTTTGGCCTTTGTCGTTTAGCTGTTCGCCACAAACCTTTAGAAACAAATCTGTGATTTGCTCCGTAGCCAAACCACCAGAAAGGTATTTGGCCATGGTTTCGTTTTGGCTTACTTCAGATGCAAATACTAGCATCTCTAACCAAGCGTCAATCGCTTGAGCTTCAACGGCATATTCGAACGCTGCTTTAGCGTAAGGACGAGCAATGGTAGTCAATTCAGACATAGCTCAATCCTCTCTTAAAGTTCAGCAACTAGTTTGTCTAGGATGTCGCTGTGCGCAGCGGCATCAATAGAGCGTTCAAGAATTTTCTCAGCACCGGCAACAGCTAGAGTGGCTACTTGTTGACGTAGCTCTTCACGTGCGCGGTTACGCTCTGATTCAATTTCTGCTTGACCTGATGCGATGATTTTATCGCGCTCAGCTTGGGCTTTCTCAGTTGCTTCATCCATCATTTGTGCTTCGCGTTTTTTCGCAGCTTCAATGATTTCTGCAGCTTGAGCTTTTGCTTGTTTAAGCTGTGCAGCAGCTTTCTCTTGAGCTAACTCAAGATCTTTCTCTGCACGCTCAGAAGCAGCAAGGCCGTCAGCAATAGTCTTTTGACGATCTTCGATAGCAGCCATAATTGGCGGCCATACAAACTTCATACAAAAGATCACAAATACGATAAATGCAATAGATTCACCGATTAAGGTAGCATTCATATTCATATTCGTATCTCCTAATATCTAGTTAATTCGCAAAGGGTTAAGGTTTGTCTTATGCACCAACAGCGAATAGTAGATATAGACCGATACCAACACCGATCATCGCGATCGCATCGATAAGACCAGCTACGATGAACATTTTAACTTGAAGCTGTGGAGCTAGTTCAGGTTGACGAGCAGCAGACTCAAGGAATTTGCCACCTAATAGACCGAAACCAATCGCAGTACCTAGTGCACCTAAACCGATTAGTAGAGCAACAGCAATATATAACATGTGTATCTCCAGTTATTTTATAGTTAGTTAAAGTTAAATATTAAAAATTAAAGTATTTAATAAAAATTAAATGTGTTTTCCGAGCGTCCGTGCTCTATTACCCTTCGGGGTTGTAACCAATTAGGCCACGTCTAACTCAATCCCGAAGAGTTAGTGATCTTCATGCGCCAAGCTCAAGTACACGATGGTCAACATCATGAAAATGAACGCTTGAAGAGGAATTACTAATAAGTGGAACGCTGCCCACAAAAAGTGCACTGGTAATTGGAATAAACCAATGGTTGCGATCAAGATGAAGATCAACTCACCAGCGTACAAGTTACCGAACAAACGCAGTGCCAATGACACTGGACGAGCGATTAGGGTAACTGACTCAAGGATAAAGTTCACAGGGATAAACGCCCAGTGGTTAAATGGCTGTAAAGTAAGCTCTTTCATAAAGCCACCAAAGCCTTTCACCTTGATTGAGTAGAAGATAATTAAGAAGAATACGCCGATAGATAGGGCAAAGGTCATGTTCATATCAGTGGTAGGAACTGACTTGATGTAGACATCATGAGGATCCATGCCAAAACCGTATTGGCCAATTGCACCTGCAATGGTCGGGATCCAGTCAACTGGTACCCAGTCCATGGCGTTCATTAGTAGTACCCATACGAAAATGGTCAATGAAAGCGGAGCAATTAGTGCGTTTTTACCGTGGAATGTTTCTTTGACACTCTTGTCAACGAAATCAACGATCATTTCAACCGCACATTGAAGTTTGCCAGGAACACCCGTGGTTGCTTTTTTTGCAACTGAACGGAACGTCATAAGAAAGATCAAACCAAGAACAATTGACCAGCCCAGAGTATCAACGTGCACGGTCCAAAAACCTGCATCGGCACATGCTTTGTTAAAAGCGATGCCACCGTCGTTGACACACATTTGCGCATTGGTCAAATGGTGTTTGATATAAGAGCCTGTATCTGCAGCCATCTTCTATCCCAATTATTGTTAGTTAAAGTTAAAAAATTTATTAGCGATGGCAGTCAAAAATGGCGCTACCATAGCTAAAGAAAATGTCACAAAAAATGGTAACAGCGCTAAGTCAATAAACTTAAAACACAAGGCAAACAACACAGCTGTTAGCACCATTTTTAATTTTACGCCTGAGTAAAACGAGTCAACGACTTGTTTCGCTTGGCGAGCCCCGGCAAAACGAAAAGCCTTAAGGGCAAATACAAAATTAGGGATAATACTCACTACTGCGCCAGCCAAGGCCGAGCGAGCAGGAGGTAATCCCCAATTAAAATAAACTGTTATTACTGTTATCAGTGTTACGAGCAATTGCATAAACAATTGAATTAATGCGTATTTTTTACCCGGTTTAGTTAACTCAAAAGACACCGGCTACTCCTAACAACTGTTTGTTTAACTGCGTTTAATTTTTTTACAGTCAAACGCGTGCGCAAGTATACTGATTTACAGGTATTTTGCAACTTATGCGAGTCGCTTTTGCTATCATTTAACGAAACTGCGCACTTGTTTCAGTAAGGTTAATATTGCGATACCCGAACATCAGAATTTTTTTTAAACTAGCGTTTGATTTTAGCCAAAATCCCATCCAACTCGTCCAGCGATGTATACGATATAACCATTTTTCCCTTGCCTTTCTTGTTGTGTTTAATGGATACAGAGGCACCAATGTGATCAGCCAGTTGCTGTTCGAGTTTAAGGGTGTCGGGGTCTTTTTGTTCAGGCTCTTTCTCGACAATGGGTTGCTGGGCTTTTTTCACCAGCTTTTCAGTGTCACGCACGGTCAATTCTTTTGCCGCAACAATACGCGCAGTGGCCGTTTGTAGATCGCCTTCTAACGCAAGTAGGGCACGCGCATGGCCCATTTCAATATCACCGTTTTCTAAAAAGGTTTTAACTTCGCTGTTTAAGCCGTTTAAACGCAATAAATTAGTTACTGTGGTACGCGACTTACCCACTGCTTCAGCGACTTCTTGGTGGGTTAAATGAAATTCTTGTAATAAGCGGTCTAGGGCGACGGCTTCTTCCATTGCATTGAGATCTTCGCGCTGGATGTTTTCTATCAACGCGATAGCAACCGCGGATTCATCTGGCACATCTTTAATGATGACCGGTACCGTATCCATTTGCGCGCGCTGAGCTGCGCGCCAACGACGTTCACCAGCGATGATTTCATAACGATCGGCGGTGACCGGACGAACCACGATTGGTTGAATGATTCCCTGCGCCTTTATCGAATTTGATAATTCCTCTAACGCATCTTCTGACATGTCTTTACGCGGTTGATACTTACCAGGTTGCAGTACATCTATTGGTAATGTTTTTAAACCACCCTGATCTGTATGACGCTCGGCGTGTTCAGCTTCAGTATCAACTTGTTTTCTTGGTGCTGATGTCAATAAAGCATCTAGACCTCTTCCGAGTCCACGACGTTTTGGGCTGTTCATTGCTATCCTTCTTATAAATTATTCAACCGATGCGGGTTGCGCTTGTCGTTTTAAAATCTCGCCGGCCAACGATAAATACGCTTTTGCTCCCGCGGCTGACTTGTCGTAATACATTGCTGGAGCGCCAAAAGACGGAGCCTCAGCCAAACGCACATTACGCGGGATAACAGTGCGATAAACTTTGTCACCAAAATGTCGTTTTAATTGTTCAGAAACGTCGTTGGCTAGGCGATTGCGCGGATCATACATGGTACGCAGGATCCCTTCAATATGCAGTTCGGGGTTAACCACTTGTACGATCTTGCTGATGGTGTCCATTAGCGCCGTTAATCCTTCTAATGCGTAGTATTCACATTGCATAGGAACCAGAATAGAATCTGCCGCGCCCATAGCGTTGACGGTTAACATGTTTAGCGATGGTGGACAGTCGATAATAATAAAATCGTAATCATCAAGATGCGGTGCTAATGCATGACGCAGTCGCAATTCTCGAGCAAAACACTCCATTAACTTAATTTCGGCTGCTGTTACATCCGTATTTGCGGCGATCAGATCGTAACCACCACTGGTCGTTTGGCAGACCACCTCAGGTAATGGCTTTTCGTCAATGAGTAACTCGTAACACGTTGCATCAACGTCGTACTTATCAACACCACTCCCCATAGTCGCATTGCCTTGAGGATCGAGATCAATTAGCAACACACGGCGTTTTGTCGCTGCTAGCGAGGCAGCTAAATTAACTGATGTTGTGGTTTTGCCAACACCACCTTTCTGGTTGGCAATTGCGATGGTTTTAGCCACGGTTTCCCCATTAACAATAGACGTAGTTTTACGCGCTCAAATTGTTGATATTTTAAACTGTAAAGAAGTCTAACTTAACAAATTTTTGGCGCTTGTGGTTAAATATTTTTAATTAGCGTAATTTCAATTCAATAAGGTGTCTTTCACCCTCTAACGCTGGCACCTGTAACGCCACAGAGCGAACAAGCTCGATGTCTTCGGGCAACTGCGCTAACTCCTGTTCGGGATACACACCTTTTAATGCGTAAAATCGACCTTGTTCACCAACTAAGTGTTTACACCAAGACAACATGTCTTCAAGCGACGCAAATGCTCTTGATAATACGCCATCAAACGGTGCTTGTGGTTGATAATTTTCGACACGAGATTGCACCGGAGTGACGTTGCCCAACTTAAGTTGATACACCACTTGTTTTAAAAAGGTAACGCGCTTGCCCAAACTATCGAGTAATACAAACTGCTTTTCGGGATACAAGATAGCCAATGGAATACCGGGTAAGCCTGGTCCTGTTCCCACATCGATAAACCGTTGACCGTTTAAGTGTGGGCCATTGACCAACGAGTCTAAGATGTGTTTAACCAGCATATCTTGCGGATCGCGCACTGACGTTAAGTTGTATGCCTTGTTCCACTTATCCAGTAGTTCGACATATCCCACCAATTTGGCGACTTGCTCGTCTGTTACTGATAGTTCAGTTTTTTCAAGCAAAGACTTTAAGCTAGCGGTTAAATCCATTACAGGGCCTCATGGTTAATTGGTTTACTCGTATCGCTGGTTTACGTATCGACACCAATACGCACAATCCGGATGCGCATAGTTTATAACTTCAACTATAGAGAATAAAGATTATTTGTTGGCTGGTAACAAAAAACAGGAAACAACCGAGAGATCAAGCAAACAAACAAATCCCCGCCAATGCGGGGATCCGTACATCTATAAACAAACGCGCTATCACTACGCACTCTTGCGCAACAAGCCGTGTTTTTTCAAATAAACCAGCAGCAGTGAGATGGCTGCAGGAGTAATACCTGAAATACGTGACGCTTTGCCGAGCGTTTCAGGTTTGGCATCAGTTAGCTTGGCAACCACTTCATTTGATAAACCGGAAATTTTCGAGTAATCAAAATCGGTCGGTATCACCGTATTTTCATGGCGTTTTTTCTTATCGATCTCATCCAACTGACGATCGATATAGCCTTGATACTTAGTCTGAATTTCTACCTGCTCTGCCGCTTGTTTATCTTGTAAACCTGGGCCTAGCTCAGCAATGGCCATCAGATCTTCGTAGTGAGTTTCAGGACGACGCAACAATTCTTCTAAGTTTGCTTCGCGCGCAATCGGCGTTTTCAACATCGGGTTTAGCTGCTCTAACGCGCTGTGTTGCGTGTGTACCCAGGTACTGCGCAAACGTTGGCGCTCTTGCTCGATATTTTCAAGCTTTTCATTAAAGCGAGCCCAGCGTTGATCATCGATCAACCCCAATTCTCGGCCTTTCGCGGTTAAACGAATATCGGCATTGTCTTCGCGCAATAACAAACGGTACTCGGCACGAGAGGTAAACATGCGATACGGTTCTTTGGTACCTAGCGTTGACAGATCGTCAATTAACACACCGACGTAAGCCTGTTCTCGACCCGGAGTCCAACCGTCTTTGCCTTGCGCTCGACATGCTGCGTTTAAGCCGGCAATCAAACCTTGCGCACCCGCTTCTTCATAACCTGTTGTACCGTTAATTTGACCGGCGAAGAACAAATCATTAACAAACTTACTTTCTAGCGTTTGTTGCAGATCGCGAGGATCAAAAAAGTCATATTCGATCGCGTAGCCCGGTCGAGTGATCACGGCATTTTCAAAGCCTTTGATCGATCGAACCAAATTCATTTGCACATCAAACGGCAAACTGGTTGAAATACCGTTAGGGTATATCTCATGCGTAGTTAGACCTTCTGGCTCGACAAAGATTTGATGTGACTCTTTGTCACTAAAGCGCATGATCTTATCTTCAATCGAAGGACAGTAGCGCGGACCAACACCTTCGATCACACCGGTATACATGGGCGATCTATCTAAGCCCTGACGAATAATATCGTGGGTTTTAAGATTAGTATGGGTGATATAGCACGGGATCTGTTGTGGGTGATCCTCGGCTTTGCCCATAAATGAAAACGTCGGTATCGGTGAATCGCCAAGTTGCTCTTGCATCACTGAAAAGTCCAGTGTGCGTGCATCCAAACGAGGTGGCGTACCTGTTTTTAAACGATCTATTCTAAACGGCATATCGCGCAGGCGATCAGCCAAATTCTTTGATGCGGGATCACCTGCTCGTCCACCTTGGTAATTATTTAAACCAATGTGAATCTGTCCTGCAAGGAATGTCCCCACAGTGAGCACCACAGTTTTACCTTTAAACTTCAATCCCATTTCGGTATTGACGCCAGCGACGCGATCATCTTCGATGATCAAATCACTACACGCTTGCTGAAAGATCGTTAAGTTTTCTTGGTTTTCTAGGAAGTTACGTACGTAAGCTTTGTACAAAAGGCGATCCGCTTGCGCGCGTGTTGCACGAACAGCAGGTCCCTTCGAAGAGTTCAAAGTGCGAAACTGGATCCCTGCGTGATCAATAGCTTGTGCCATCAATCCGCCAAGAGCGTCTATTTCCTTAACCAGGTGGCCTTTACCAATACCGCCAATAGCTGGGTTGCAAGACATCGCACCGAGAGTATCAATGTTGTGTGTTAGCAACAGAGTTTTACACCCCATGCGCGCAGCAGCAAGGCTTGCCTCTGTACCGGCATGTCCTCCACCAACAACTATCACATCAAAACTATCTTGATACCACATTAATAAAACGCCTCGTTTGGATCATTTTTAAAAGGACGATAATTGTACCCTGATTTGTGTAATAGGGAAATGATCAAAATGTTAAAAAGATCGCTTTTCGATCGCAAGGCAGATCTTAATTAAATATAAAAGATCTATATAAAGATCTTATTATTATTTCTTATTAGTAAACAGGATTTCTGTGGGTAAGTATATTTTGTCTATATATAACAACACGTTTAAGCGGATCGTTTGCTGTGATCAAAGCTTGATCAATTGGCTTATAACCTTTGATCAAATAGCTGTTTTATCCACAACGAGATCTTACTTTTATTTTGATCACTGAATAATAATAGAAAATTAATACTTTTTACCCAGACTTATCCACTGACGCTAATTTGTAGATCGTAATTTGTGTATAAGTCGTTTATAACTGATCACTTATTGATCTAATAAATTTCTCTGCTTCGCTTTCCGGATCGTCTATTTCGATCATATCAATGGTAAACAGTGGGCTAATTGGAGTGGCTTTTTTCTCTAACATTATGTTATATAAGGTTTTTCCAGCTTGACAGAAGGTGTCGTAACTGCTGTCACCAACGCCGATCACAATAAATGATAGATCCGCAAGAGGCTGATCATAGCTTTGTAGATCGTGGATAAACTTTTCCAAGTTTTCTGGAAAATCACCTGCACCGTGGGTCGAGGTGCACAGCAACCATGTTTGCTTGGTTTTATCAATTTGACTAAATTCTGGTTGAAAATGCATCGCGGTTGTATGGCCGAGCTCTTGTAAAACTGTCTCGGCGGCTTCGGCAATATACTCAGTATTGCCTAACATAGAACCTACGATTATTTGAAATGACGCCATTTTCCGTCCTTAATAGTGTTGTTATGAGCACATGATTTATTAAAACGCACCGTCACCGATAGAAAGCATTCATCCATGAAACTATCGGCATTCGTACTTCCATGTACGTCATTTCGGCGTAGGCTGGGATCTCTTTTCGTTTTGAAGTGACTCCGTTTAAGGCACATTGTGAAGCGAGGAGATCCCATCCAACAACGCGATGGATAACGGAGCACAAGTTCGGTGTGTCCTGTTTCTAAAGAACAATTATTATTTACCAATACAAAACGACGAGAATATCTGACCTAACAGATCGTCAGAGGTAAATTCGCCAGTAATTTCATTCAGGTATTGCTGACAAATGCGCAACTCTTCGGCCAGTATCTCACCGGCTACAAATGATTGCAGTTGCTCCTGTCCGCTGAGTAAGTGCTGTTGGGCGTGTTGTAAAGCCGTAATATGACGTCGTCTGGCCATAAAACTTCCTTCAGTTGAGCCTTGATAACCCATTATTTGTTTTAGATGTTCGGTTAATAAATTTACACCATCACCGGTTTTTGCCGATAACGTAATGGTGTCGACTCCGTACTTCAGTTCAACGCTTGCTTGTTGTCCACTTACATCGGCTTTATTGCGAACAATGGTTACCCCTAAGTCGTCTGGTAGTTGGGAGAAAAATTCGGGCCAAAATTGCTTAGGATCGGTCTGATCATTGGTACTGGCATCGATCATCAGTAACACTCTATCTGCCTGATTGATCTCTTTCCACGCGCGTTCAATACCGATTTGTTCGACTTTGTCTGGCGACTCGCGCAAGCCAGCGGTATCAATAATATGCAAGGGCATACCATCGATGTGTATTTGCTCTGAGAGCACGTCCCGCGTTGTACCTTCAATATCGGTAACAATCGCCGAGTCTTTGCCGCTGAGGGCGTTGAGCAGGCTTGATTTGCCAGCATTAGGACGGCCAGCAATAACTACGCGCATACCTTCGCGAATGATCGCGCCTTGTTGCGCTTGAGTTAGCACGGCTGCCACTTTATCGATTATTTGCTCTAGGTCGGCATTGACCTTTTCATCGGCGAGAAAATCGATCTCCTCTTCGGGAAAATCGATGGCTGCTTCGACGTACATGCGCAAATGTATAACCTCGTCGACAAGTTGGTGAACGAGCTTTGAAAAATCACCTTGTAGCGAATGCAATGCGGCTCGAGCAGCTTGCTCTGAGCTTGAATTGATTAAATCGGCAATGGCTTCTGCTTGAGTGAGATCGAGCTTATCATTGA